>CALXNS010000077.1 GCA_944389815.1 uncultured Victivallis sp.
CGCCACATCCTGCGAATTGACGCTTTGGACAAGAACTCCGATTCGGTATTGTCCGCATTGTGGAAAAAACTTGCATCGGTTTTACGGTCGCAATTGGAGAACACTGTTTGCTCCGGTTCCGGAACACTATGTGCCGGGAATAACGAAAGGCGAATGATGCAGTATTCAAAATCAAACCTGATCAGACGCATCCGCAAGGGAGAAGTTCTGGAATATCTCTTCTTCTGGGGACATCAGCCGTCTCCGGACGGCAAAGTCACAGTAAGCTGTCTCAGCCAATGGTGGCAGTGTGAATTTACAGATGGAGACCTCCGGTATTGCTGTTTCGGAATCGAATGGAATCGTTTTGACAACTGGAAGACCACATATCAAGAACTTCTACCTGAATCAATCTGGTGCTTTGGAGAAGATGTTTTTGGCAATCAGTTCTGTTTTGTCGACGATGGAGTTTTTTGGCTGGTCAAACTAAACCATATGAGGTGCATAGGCCAAAAATGAAAATGGTAATGGTAGCTAGTCTCTTGATTTGAAACTTCTATCACAAAAGTGTTTATAAATAAATTCTTCTTAGTGCATAATACACAAGAAGGGTTACAGGCAAGATCAATAAATTTGCAAGGAGTATAAGAAATGCCTACTCAACAAAATAAGTTAATAACTGTAAGATATGAAGCTCCAAGAGGTGGCAGTATCTCAAACGATGAAGCTATTTGTGCAAAGATTCCTGCCTCCATCCAAGATCGATTTCTATATAAAAAGAAAGGGACTTATAAAGGTTTGAAAGCACTAATGATTAATTATAATGATAAGGAAAGCTTGGCCTATTTAGAAAATTATCTTGTACTTCAACATGGTTTCAAGCGTACTATTCAGATCGAAGTTCCTGTTACGATGTTAAAGGATTATGACTATTATTATGCATGTCCAAGATCTGTTGGATTATTTAATAATAGTGTAAATGTAAATATTGTTTATAAAGAAAGATGCCCCTACTACTGTCAATATTCAGGAGAAATACATGGTCCTATCATTATCAAGAAGAAATTACAGGATATCAACCTGTTAAAAGCGGATGTTTTTGAACAAAGAATCATAGTTTCAACGAAAGGGCGAGAGCTTATTGAAGACAATGGAATTACCGGATTTGAATTTAAAGAACAATGCGAAAATCAATATGACGCAAGAATCTTCTATTCAGCATCAGCGCTGCATTATATTCAGGGAAATATCGCTACATTAAAAGGAGAAAACATTTGTCCACACGGAGTGCTGTTTTCACCATACGAAACAAGCTATATTATTGACAATATTGAATTTAATATGGGGTATGATTTTTATGTTGTTTCAAAAATATATGCTGAAGATGAAAATAAAATATATTATAAACGCACTCCTGAAGTTATAGTTTCATCAAAGTTTTTGCATATTTTGCTTGCAAACAAAATTCCCATGTATCCATTGACTTTTGTTAATGAGTATAAGTATGAGCCCGTAATCACTAAACAAATAGAAACTCAACTATTTCCTAGTTGATGATTGCACATCGGAGCGTCGATAGCGCACACTTCTACAAAAGTCAGTCCCATGGAACTAAACTCTTTGGCAAAGAGAAGCTACGATTGATTAGTTGTCGAAATAATGGGGTTACTGCTTAATAATTCGGAGTATATAGAGAGTTGAAAGATTGCTGTATGAAATATGAAAGAGAATCCTTTAGACTTGCTCCTTGCGAAATAAGAAGAAACATAGGGGGGTGAATGCAAGGTGAAAATGATCTAAGATCATATTGTGGGAAGTTTGAAAACATTGTTTCAACCTAATATACTACAAGAAGAAAGATGGAGATTGCGAATGAATAGAAAATTCTTATTGCCAGTATTCTTGGCCATGATGACTGCCACAGCCACGGATGTTGTCCCGAAAACAATGCCAGCGAAAGTTGTTGAACAACAGCAGGAGGAGTCGTATTCTCTGAAACTTCTGAATACCGCGAAACAAGCTCGTTCAAAACTCCAGCTTAAACAGGATGCCAGCGCCGAGTTAAAAACGATCATCTCTACAAAGAAAACCATTGAAACAATGCGCTTGAAAGCAGCCGCAGATTTTGCCGGACAACAGGCGACATTGACTTCCCGCAATGCTGATTCTGCAACATTGGCAGCATTTGAGTCGCAACGGAAAAAGATGAACCAGCGATTCAACGAATTGATCCGTCTGATTGATCAGATAGACCGCAATCAAAAGACAGCATTACTGCCGGAAAAGCTAGATGCTCTGATCTTATTCCTTGACCCGGACACTACAGCCCCTGCTTCCTCCTCTGAGACCGCCAAACAGCCAGAGAAACTCTCCCGGGGAGCCGCACCTGTGAAGCAGAAGAAAACCATACAATAGGACCAACAGCCTGCGAGCAGAAATTCGATTAAAGCTTTTTTCTCATCCCAAAGAAGACTTGAATTTGATATAAAGAGATGATATATTATCTATCATACAAAACGTATATTTAACAAGTAGTCCTCACGAGGAGCTCGATAAGGGTGAATAACTTATGCTGCCTTTTCATAAAGAACCTCCTTTTTGTGTTTGAGTTCACTCTTCTGGATCTATCGAACGAACCGAATTACGAATAATCAACGGCAATTTCAGAACTTTCGGCTGCGGCACCATCTCCAGCAATCCAAGTTTGCAGAAGAGCGATGCCACCGTATGTTCCGCCAGTTCCGCGATCGGCAATCTTCCGGTCGTCAACGCCGGCGTCGTCGTCGCCGCCTGCGGCGTATCGTCAAAACCGATCACTGAAATATCATCCGGAATGCGCAGATTGCGGGAATGCGCCCAGCGATAAACGCCGAACGCCATCTGATCATTCCCGGTAAACACCGCCGTCACCGGGGAATTCGCATACAGTTTCTCCATCGAACAGACGCCGCTTTCAATCGTATCGAAACCATACACCACCTGCCGCATATCCAGATGCCGTCCCTTGGACGCGAGGAACGAAGCGAAAGCGGCAACGCCGGGATCCTCCCCCTGATAGTTCCGCATCGTCGAGGCGATATAACCGATTCTCCGATGTCCCTGCCCCCAGAGATATTCCAGCGTATCCCGCGTCAACCCCTCGAAATCCAGAATGATCGGTGCAAATTCCTGCCGGAGATTCGTCACCACCGGCACTGAACCGCAGAGAATCATCGCTTCAGTCGAATCGATCTGCGGCAGCATATTGATGACGCCGTCAACCATTCCGCTCGAAAAACGCCGCAGCATGTCACGCCCCCGCGCCAGATTCAAACCGGTCAACCCGAGCACGATGTCGAACGAGTGTTTCTGCAGTTCCTGCGCCAGCGCGTTGATATGCAGCGCGGCGCTCGGATTTGCACACTCCTCGGCCACCACGCCGATCAAGCCCGTGGAATTGTTCTTCATCGCCTGCGCAAAGAAATTCGGCCGGTAATCCAACTGCCGGATCTTGTCGTAAATTCGATGCTTGACCTCGGGGCTGATCGCTCGTTTCCCGCTGATGGCATGCGAAACCGTACTCGGGCTCACTCCTGCGGCCCGCGCTACATCTACGATTGTCACGCTCTTCTTGATCATGAAAGAGATTGTTTGATTATATTGTCAAAACGTTTTGATTCTCTCTTTAATTATGAATCAAAGAAATCATTTTGTCAAGAGAGCGGACGAAAAAAACATTTGAAAAACGAAAAAATCATATTTCGCTTGGAGTTTTGCGTAAAGCGCATATATTGAAACGACGAAGGCGGTTGCACAATGCGCAAAACGGAGGAGAAGACGGTGATTCAATGGGGGCTGTGCTGCATTTTCCGAAATGAAAGGATCCGTTTCCGGCGCGCTTCGGCGGCGGCGATGTTGAAGTTGACGCGGACGGAACAGCTTCGTAAACTTGATGAAATCGCCCGGGAGAATGCGGGGAGTCTTTCTGCGGCGTTTGCAGCGTGCGTCCGACTGGGCATCGGAGCGTTCCGGATCAATTCGGAACTGCTTCCGCTGGCAACGCATCCCGTCGTCGGATATCGGATCGACGAACTGGAAAACGCGGAGGAAATTCTGAAACTGTTTGCCTGCGCCCGCAGATATGCCGCGACGAATCATCTGCGGTTAAGTCTGCATCCGGATCAATACGTCGTGCTCAATTCGCCGCGGCGTGAAGTGGTCGAATCATCGCTTTGCGAACTTCTTCACCAGACGAAACTCGCCGAACTTTGTGGTGCCGCGGAAATCAATCTGCATCCCGGCGGCGTCTACGGCGACCGACGCGCCGCGCTGCAGCGTCTCCGATGCGTGATTGCCGCCCTCCCCCGGGAGACGGCGAGACGCCTCACATTGGAAAACGACGATCACTCCTACGCGGTTGCCGATCTGATCGATTTATGTGGTGAACTTGAAGTTCCTCTAACGTATGATGTTCATCATCACCGGGTTCATCCTGATTTTCTCTCCGTCGAGGCGGCAACGGAACTTGCCGCGGCTTCCTGGGCTGGCCGCGGGGAGACGCCGCATTTTCATCTTTCCTCTCCCGCGCTTCCGTGGCACGTCCCCGGCAATCATCGGCCTCACGCGGAATTCGTCGATGTTGCGGATTTTCCCGCCTGCTGGCGTAATTTAAACTGCACCGTCGACGTTGAGGCGAAGGCCGGAGAAGTCGCCGTGATCCGGTTGCGCGATGCGCTCGCTCTCCCGTTCGGAGTTTGACGAACTGCGTCGCCCCGGAACGATCGTCTGCCGCAAAAATTCCGTTTTCTCCTTGACAATCCGGCACAATGGAGTATGCTATTGGGCTGTGTTATTTGAAAACGGGAATGAAACGATTATGAATCTATTGCTGTTATGGGCGTCGCTGCTGGCCGGTTATGTGTTTGCACGGACGATTCTGCCTCTGCCGTGGCGCTGGAGATATAAAATTCCCCTGCTGTTCTTCCTGCTTCTCATCGCCAATAAATTCCACGTGCTCCACCTTTTCGGCGGGCCGCGGGCCTTCGCGCCTGAACTTCCGGCGGCGGTGTTGTTCACTGCGGCCTATCTTTATGCGGCACTTTTCTTTTTTGCCGGTCTGCTGCTGGCATCGGAGGTCGTCTTCGGCATTTTTCTGCTGGTTCGGAAATTCCGCCGCAAACCTGCCGCCGCTGTCCCCGCGCGGTTCCGGAGTCAACTCCACTGCGTGCTCCTCGGCATCGCCATGCTGATCGCCGCAATCGGCATCTGGCGCGGAACCGCCACGCCGGGCGTCCGTGAAATTCACCTCGCCTTCGACAATCTGCCGCCCGAAACGGAAAATTTCCGCATCGCAGTCATCGCGGATCTGCACGTCGACCGCTGCGGCGGCGAAGAAAAACTTCGCGAAATCGTCCGCCGAACCAATGCCGCACAACCGGATCTCACTTTGCTCATCGGGGATCTCGTGGATGGGACCGTGCCGGAATTGCAGGAAAAATTATCGATTCTTTCCGGACTTCGCGCCCGTTACGGCGTGTTCGGGGTGCCGGGCAATCATGAATACTATTCCGGATTTTCCGAGTGGAAGAATTTCTGGGAAAACACTCCGGTTCGGATGCTTCTCAATGAAGCCGTCCTCCTCCCCGGACACGCAGTCGCCCTCGTCGGCGTCACCGATCCGGCCGCACGACGTTTCCGGGAAACCGTGCCCAACCTCGGCGCGGCCGTCAGCGGAATTCCGGTTGAAACATTCCGAATTCTGCTCGCCCATCAGCCGCGTTTCGCTCCGGAGGCCGCCGCACGGAACATTGACCTGCAAATATCCGGTCACACGCACGGCGGCATGATCCTCGGATTCGCCAAACTTATCGGCGCATTCAACGGCGGCTTCTCCTCCGGCTGTTATTCCGTCAACGGCATGACGCTCTACGTGACCAACGGCAGCGGCATCTGGAGCGGCTTTCCGATCCGCCTCGGTCGCGAAGCGGAAATCGCGCTGCTGTGTCTGCATGGAAAAAACAATTGAAGACGCCTCCGGGCGCTTCCGCTTTCACCAGCGGAAAAACGGGATCATCAGTCAGCCTTGTTCTTCTCTTTCCCGTTCCCGTCCCCGGCGATGGAAGAATTCCCGCCACCGCAGACTCCGTCCGGGAATGCGCCGTCCAGCGCCTTGCCGCGCCCAACGGCCCAGACTGCGATCATGATTGCGATAAAGGTCGCAAGCAAATATGCGTGATGCAGTTCCATGCCGAAACCGACCGGACCGCCGTGCGAGGGCGAAATCCAGAAGATATAGGTAAGCACAATAAAGCTCATGAACACCCCGGGCACCAGGGTGATTGCCGCATTCTTCCGCTGCGCCGTCAACCAGACCGTCGCCGCGGTCAACGTTGAGGCCGCCAGCACCTGGTTGCCCCAGGCGAAGTAATTCCAGAGCATGCCGAAGGTTTTTGCGCTCTGATTGGACCACCAGAGGAGTGCGGCGACGGCGACGATCAGCGGCACGCAGAGGAGAAGACGGTTCTTGAAGGGCTTCTGTTCGATTTTGAAGATTTCCGCCAGACTCAGCCGCAAACTCCGCATTGCGGTGTCGCCGGAGGTGATCGCCAGAATAATCACACTCAACACCGTGATGAAGCCGACCTGTTTGCCGAGAAAATGAGTCGTGATTTCAGTGAGCACATTGGTCGGATTTTTCGCCATGAATTCGGGAAAGAGATTGTAGATCGCCAATCCGGCCGCCGCCCAGACCATGCCGATGAAGCCTTCGACGACCATCATGCCGTAAAACGCGGGACGAGCCTGCTGCTCCTTCGCCATCGTCCGGGCGATGATCGGCGACTGCGTGGCGTGAAATCCGGAAAGAATACCGCACGCGATCGTCACGAAGAGCATCGGCAGAATCGGGTTGTTGTTAGCCGGCGTGAACATCTGCGCGCGGAAGGCGTCGCTCTCCTCAAGCAGCTCAGGAGCCGAACCGCAATTCCACATCAGCACCACGAAAATCGCCAGCGTTCCCAGCAGCAGCAGACAGCCGAAGAGCGGGTAAAACGTGCCGATGATCTTGTCGACCGGAAAGAGCGTCGCCGCGATGTAATAGAGAAAAATGCATCCGACCGCCACCCAGAAATACGCGCCGGAGGGAAGATAGCCGTCGATCAGTTGCGCCGGAATGTTGATGAATACCGCCACCACCAGCAGCAGAAGAAACACCATGAATACCGAAAAGAATTTGTAGAACCATTTTCCCGCGGTCATTTCGATCAGCCGCGGCAGATTGGCGCCGTCGTTGCGCAGCGACATCATACCGGAGACGAAGTCGTGCACCGAACCGCCGATGATGTTGCCGATCGGAATGATCAGAAAGGCGATCACGCCGAATTTGATGCCTAAAATCACACCGATCACCGGGCCGATTCCGGCGATGTTGAGCAGCTGAATGAGCATATTCTTCCAGTGCGGCAGCGTGAGGTAATCGACTCCGTCGAAATGGGAGACGGCGGGAGTTTCCCGGTTGTCGGGACCGAGAATCTTCTCGACGAATTTTCCGTAGGTGTAATAGCCGACCAGCAGAATTGCCAACCCGATCAGAAACAACTGCATGATTTTCTCCTGATTTTGTTTCCGGCGGAACGTCGTCCCGTCATACGCTCTCTGTTGATAAAACAACTTATTAATATAATCGCAAATTCAGGAAATGCAATTCATTCCGGGTCATTTTGTCCCGCCTCCGGGACAGAACGTCACACTTCGGCACGGAAAATAACTCCGCCTCCGTACAATCGGAAAACTGGCACGACATCTGCTATAATTACAAATTGCCGGACGTCAAGCCCGGCGAAGGGAAATGAGAAAGGAGAAATCATCATGAACATGCTTGCAAGAATCAGAAATGCCGAAGAGTTGCTTCCGTCAACACTGGGCGGGCTTCACGAGCTTTTCCGCTCCATGCTCGACCAGGTCACCGATCTCGGGCCGGAGTGGCTGCCGGAAGGCTCGGCTGCGGGACGGGCGTTGACCGTCGAGACGTCCGAAAAGGAGGTCACTGTCAAGTTGCCGCTCCCGGGGTGCGAAAGCAAGAATATCGACGTCGAGGTCATTGGCGACCAATTGACCATCCATGCGGCTCGAACCGAAGTCAAGGATGAAAATGACAAACGTCATTACATCCGTCGTGAACGTTCCTTCATGGATTATCAGGAATCGGTTCTGCTGCCGGTCAAGGTACGCGGTCATGAGGCGAAAGCCAGTTATGTCGACGGCATCCTGACGGTCACGCTCCCGCGGGAGAACCCGGGCAGTCCGGATTCTCACGTGGTGAAGGTGGATTGAGTGAACACACCGGGCGTTCAGGAGAATTTTCAAGTAAAAATAAAAAGGAGAATATATCATGGATAATGAAGTGCTCAATACCGAACCGCAACCCACCGAAGAAGTGCGCGTGGTCATGCCGCTGGTCGACATTCTCGACGGCGACGACGGGGTCACGATTTATTTCGAAGTCCCCGGCGCCAATTCTAAAACCGTCGACATCGAGGTCAAGAATCGGATCATGACCATTTCCGCGGCCAGCTCTCTGCGTCGCGACGGGCTTCCGGTCGTTTTCAAGCGTAATTTCCGTCTCTCCGACGGCGCTGACATTGAGAACATCACCGCGAAAACCCAGGATGGCGTTCTGACGCTGAACATTCCGAAATCGGAACGGGCCAAAGTCCACAAGATTCAGGTTCAATAATTGTTCCCTGTGGGAATGCGAACGGGCCGGGAAATCGTTTCCCGGCCCGTTTTTCATACACGGGAAACCGCGCCGACGCTATGGCGCGCATGAAATATCAATGATAAATCACCAGCGCCGATGCATATTCACAACCGGGCGCGAGCACTGCGCCGTGCGGAAGTTGCGCATCAAGGTAAACCGTGTCCCCCTTCTTCAGCCTGCGGGCATTCTCCGGTACGCCGATCAGAAAATCCACCTCGCCTTCCAGCAATACGAAGAACTCCTGACTTTCATGCTGCAAAAGTTCCCGACGCCGGTCGCTCGGGCGGTATTCGATGAAAAAGGGATTCATCGTGCGATCAGTCTTCTCGAACGCCAGCGCGTGGTAACGGATGCCGAACGCCTCGGACTGATTGCGGTCGATGAATTCACCCTCATTGACATGCCCGAACACATATTCCGGCGAGGCGTTTTCATTGCGAAAGAGTTCGATCACCTCGACTCCCAGCGCCGCGGCGATCTGATTGAGCGCGCGCAGCGACACCCCGGTGCGGAAGTTTTCCACCCGGGAAATATATCCCTTGCTTAACGCGCTTCGCGCGGCGAGCTGATCGATCGTCAGCTGCTGCTTCAACCGCAGCTGACGGATTTTGTGCGCGACATTGACCAGATCCATCAGCATTTCCTCCCGGCTTCAAATGTCGGAATGTCGAATTCCGGTGCGAGAATTGCAAGCATCTCATCCATGATGCCGCATTCGTCGAAAACGTCCAGAATGGTATACCGTTTCCGGATCAACTGCGCCGTCCGGATGCCGTGAAGAAAATCCGCATACGAAATTCCCAGTTCCTCCGGTGTCACCGGACACCCCGCGTCATGCAGCAGCCGGCGCAGTTGCGCAAACGGCAGCAATTGCGCCTTCACGCGAAGCCGCAGCGTTTCCCAGTTGTCGAGAATCAGTTGTCTGCGGCGCTCCAACGCTTCGCCTTCCAGAAATTTCGCCATCGCCACCGCCGCGGCCGAACCGTAGATGCCTTTCGACAGCAGCGTCGTCACTTCGCGTTCCCGTTCGTTGCGGGAACGCGGCGCGGTCATTTTTTCCGCCAGCTCCTCCCGGGTGAAAGTGAAAACATGCTCCATGAGCAACGTTGTCGCAAGCGTCCCCAATCCGACCTTGAAACCGTGCGACGCAGCCACGCCCTCCATCTCCCAGACGTGGCTGCACAGATGTTCCGCTCCGGAGGCCGGGCGCGAATCGTGATACG
Source organism: uncultured Victivallis sp. (assembly GCA_944389815.1). Classification (GTDB taxonomy): domain Bacteria; phylum Verrucomicrobiota; class Lentisphaeria; order Victivallales; family Victivallaceae; genus Victivallis. The sequence continues at coordinate 9,940 of CALXNS010000077.1, forward strand.
CCTGCATCGCAAATCCGGTGGCGCCAAGCCCTTCAAAAATTCCGTCCAGATTGGTGAAATCCGCGATCTGTCGCTTCAATTCGACCTGAACCAGATCCCAGACATCCTGCCGGATCGGTTCGATTCCAAGCGTGTCGGCGATCAACCATTCGGCTCCGGCGGGGATCTTGGCCGCGAGATCGGCGTAACCCGCCGCGGCCATCTCCCGCGGCGCAGAGTGCAGCACATCCACATCCGCCACGATCGCCCGCGGTGCAGGACACGGCAATGTCTGCTTCAACCCCTTCACCGTCATGGCCGCGCCCGAACTTGTGTAACCATCGACCGACGGCGCCGTCGGAATGCAGCAGTAAGGAACGCCGGCGACTCCGGAAGTGCGTTTGACGATGTCGTTAATCGTTCCGCCGCCGACCGCGATCGGCAGCGCACCGGGGATCATCGCCTGTCGGAGCGGTTCCACCCACGCTTCGTCGGCGTGCAGCACGATCCGGTCGGGATAGAGATAGGGTTCCAATGGCTCCAACCCGGCATTCCGCAGAATGTTCTGCAGTTTTTCTCCAGCGGCGCGCCAGGTGTTTCCGTCGGCGATCAGCCAGGGGCGGCAGCCGGGAAAAATTTCCCGGCACACTGCGGGAACCGAAGACAACGCGCCGCTCTCCAGCACGAAAAGCTCCGTCTCCAGTCCCGGCGGAATGGGAATGGTTCGCATGATCCCTACTTCCCTTTCGCCAGGAGTTCGTTGCGCAGCGCGTAACAGCGGTTGGTGGTAATCGAATCCACGCCGCACTCGATCAAATATTCCGCCCGCTCCGGAGAATCGACCGTCCAGACATTGAACGACAATCCCGCCGCGTGCAGCGCTTCGACCTGTTCCCTGGTTACATGCTGGTCATGGACATCGACGCCGTCCACGCCGAGACTCTGCAGCTTGGCCACGAACTCTTCCGGGGTGAACTCCGGTTCCGAACTGTTTTCACCGGTACTTTTCGAATTACCGGTCAACCAGTAGGCTTTATGCGCCGGGAACCGTTTCTTCACCGTGGAGATGGTCTCCTCATCGAAGGCGATGAACGTCAACTGTTCAGCTTTGCGCCCGGAGGAATCGAACACCGCCTGCAATTTATCGAGAATCGGCCCGACGCTCTTAAGTTCAATGAAAATCTCCCCGTAAGGCGGCATCGTCCGGAGCACCTCCGCCAGCGTCGGCACCCGAGTGAAACGCCACGCCTCCGATTTCCAGCTTCCCGCATCGAGCGATTTGATCTCCTCCAGTGTCATCTCCGCCAGCGGCCGGTTCACGCCGCAGGTGCGCGCGGCATTGTCATCATGCATGCAGATGATTGCGCCGTCCCGGCTCAGATGAAAATCCCCTTCGATGCAGCGGGCGCCGCGCAGCCAGGCGAGCGTGAATGCTTCAAGGGTATTTTCAGGCGCTGCTTCGGATTCTCCACGATGAGCGACAAATTTCAATTTCGAATTCATTTTCCGCGTCCTTGTTGGATTGGCTTGGTTTACTCTTTGCAATTACAGGAAAATATAACCCGGACCCCGGATTTTTCCACATCATCAATCAACACTTCGCCGGATTTTACCGGAATTTTCACCCGCAGCCTGTACAGACGATTCAGAAGCGGTGCGATCATCCGTTTGGGCAACGGCCGGTCCGTGCGCACCGGAAGGCGCGGAAGCAGCCGGGAATCCGACGCCACCGTCGCGGTGACGATCCGCCGCGGATCGTTCAGTTCCTGAATCGCGTAGGCCGCGCCACGCGGACAGAAATTGCCGGAAATCTGCCACTCTCCGGTACTCCCCTCCCCGCGTTCCGCCGTCAGATGACAACCTCGCGGACAGGAAATACAGATCAATTCCTTCTTCTTCATCATTTTCAAGCCTCCTCAACCGCCGCTTCATCCTGCTCCGGACGCAGCCGGAATTCCAGCGTTCCCGGCGCATTCAACAATTGCCCGCTCAATTCCGCCAGCAGCATCTCCGCCGGACGGACGTGGCTGCAACGCCGTTTCCAGATCACCCGCCCGTCAAGTTCCGCCTCCAGCATCGCGCTCGCCCAGACGCCCAGCGGCCGAAATGCGAAAACCGTGTCCCGGCCGCGGGCGTAATAACCGGGCACGACGTATTTCAGGTTCGCTCCGGCCCGAACCGGATTGCGTTCCGCCGCCGTTGCGCCTTCGAGGTAACGAATCACGGCGCGTCCGGCCCGGGCGGCTTCCTCGGAAACGAAGTCGACCAGATCATGCACGTGCAGTACGTTCCCACCGGAAAACACACCGGGAACGCTGGTCTGATAATCCGCGTCCACCAGAGCTCCACCGGTTGCCGGGTTGAGTTCGACTCCAAGTCTGGCAGCCAATTCGTTTTCCGGAATCAGGCCGACGGAAAACAGCACCGTGTCACAATTGATGGTGAATTTCTGTTCCAGAATCGGAATTCCGTCATGAAGCGGCGCCACATCCACCGACTGAACCCGTTCCCGTCCGTTGATCGAAACGACACTGTGTTCCAGGTAAAGTGGAATATTGAAATCATTCAGACACTGCACGACGTTGCGCGTCAGCCCGGACGCATACGGCATAATCTCCACGACCGCCTTCACCTCCACTCCACTCCAGCGGAGCCGGCGCGCCATAATCAACCCGATGTCCCCCGAACCGACGATCACCGCGCATTTCCCCGGCAGCATCCCTTCGGTGTTCAGCAGTTTCTGGGCGCATCCGGCGGTAAACACCCCCGCCGGACGGCCCCCCGGAATCGCCAGATTTCCCCGGTTGCGTTCCCGGCACCCCATCGCCAGAACCACCGCCCGCGCATGAACTCTGGTGACGCCGGATTGTTCCGAAAGCAACAGCAACGTAAAATCGCCGTTTTCTTCACGCCGCACATCCGACACGGTCGTATTCATCTGGAATTTCACGCCGGAAGCCGCGGCGCGCTCCACGACCCGGTCGGCGTATTCCGGACCGGTCAGTTCCTCGTGGAAATAACGCAATCCGAATCCGTTATGGATGCATTGCCGGAGAATTCCCCCGGGCAGTTCCTCCCGGTCGATCACCACTGTCTCCAATCCGTGATCTGCGCATTCCGCCGCGGCGGCGAGACCGGCGGCTCCGGCGCCGATGACGGCGACATCAACATTACGATCTTCAATCATGATTTCATTTCTCCGGCATGGGTTCCACCTCGGCGCTTCCCAGCACGCCGCCGAGCAGACGGCTGTTGCCGCCTTTTTTGGTCAATTTCTCCATCGGGATGCCGCTTTCACGACTGATGATCTTCATGATCTTCGCCGAACAGAATCCCCCCTGGCAACGCCCCATTCCGCCGCGCGTGTAGAATTTCACCCCGTCGAGCGTCGTATGCCCCTTGCGGACCGCCTCGATGATCTCCGCTTCGGAAATGTTTTCGCAACGGCAGACCACATGCGTCCAGCGCGGGTCATCTTTGTGCAGCGTATCGAGCGTCTCCGGCGTCTCGTGCCGGATCTCATGGCGCACCGGGAGCTCCTGCACGACGTGATTTTTTTCCGTGAGCGTCATGCCGTCTTCCTTGAGCAGATCCTTCACATATTCGCCAATCGCGGGAGACGCGGTCAGCCCCGGCGACTGAATCCCGGCAACCTGAATGAAGTGCGGCGCCTTTTCCGATCGCGCAATGTAGAAATCCTCGCTCTCCAGCACCGGCCGGAGCCCGGCGAACGACGTAATGATGTCCCGGGTTGAAATGCCGTTGACCATCTGCCGGACGAGAGCGACGATCCGATGCATGTTGTCGGCGCTGGTCGTCGTGTCGAGTTTATCCTCGGCGGGATCCGCCGTCGGACCGATCATCGTGGTGCCCTCTGCGGTCGGAATGACCAGAACGCCTTTCGAATCCCGGCTCGGAACCGGAAAAATGACCCGGCGGGGCCGGGCGGAACTGTTACGGTCGAGCAGATACTCCTCGCCTTTGCGCGGATGAATCCGGTACTCCTCCGCGCCGCAGACGTGCGAAATTTGGTCGGCGAACAATCCGGCGGCATTCACCACCCGGCGCGCCGATATCTCCCGCCCGTCGGCCGCGGTCAACCGCCAGAACGACTCTTCCGCATTCCACTTTCCCTGCGTCACTTCAAAATTGCATTGAAGTTCGACGCCGTTGCGCATCGCCCCCTCCACGAGGCTGAAGACGTAACGATACGGTTCGATGGTGCCGCCGTTCGGGGCGAAAAAGCCGCCGACCACTTCGGGATTGAGTTTGGGTTCGAGTTCGAGCAGCCGGTCGCGGCCGCACATCTCGAGGTTGCGCACGCCGTTGGCGATCCCCTGCTGATAAAGTTTCCGGACGGTGGCCATCTGTTCCTCCGAAAAGGCGACAACCAGTATTCCGTTGCGCTGGAACGGGAAACCAAGTTCATACTGCAGTTTTTCAAACATCAAATTACCGCGAATTTCCAGTTTCGCCTTCAACGTGGAAACCGGATGATGAAACCCGCCGTGCACGATGCCGGAATTCGCCTTGGATACGCCGAACCCGACATCCGCCCAGCGTTCCAGAAGAATCGTGCGGCAGTCGAAATGCGACAACTGCCACGCCGTCGACGCTCCGGAAACCCCGGCGCCGATGATCGCCACATCATAAATCATGGTATCGTTTCACTCCATATTTGTTGCAGTTCGCCGAGATTCCGCACCCGGACATGCGGTGCGACTTCATCCGGACACGCGGGAATTCGTTCCGGAGTCGGGGTAATCCACGCCGTCAACGCGCCGGCGTTCCGGCCGACCGCGACGTCGGTGGCCAGCCGGTCGCCGACCATGAGCGTTTCTTCCACCGGTACGCCGCGCCGGGCGGCGGCGGCAATGAGCATGCCGGGATCCGGTTTGCCGAGAACCTTCAATTTCACGCCCGTCGAACACTCCAGACAGGCGGTCAACGCTCCGCAATCGACCAGCCAGGTCGGCTGGTCGGTCGGACAGAAGACGTCCGGGTGGGTGGCGAACCCGATCACCCCCTGTTTCAGAAAATACGCCGCGCGGCAGAGACGTTCGTAAACGAGCGACCGGTCGAATGCGACGATCACGGCATCGGGCGCGTCTTCGTCGATCACGAATCCCGCCGCCTCAAACTGCGGAACGATGCACGCCATCCCCAGAAGAAAGATCCGCCGGATCTCCGGATGGTGGCGTTTCAGATAATCGATGGTGTAATCCGTGGAGATGTAAAAATCCTCCGCCGCAGACCGCACGCCCATGGCGGCAAGTTTCGCGACGTATTCCCGCGTTCCGTAACTTGAGTTGTTCGAGAGAAAAACATGACCGATGCCGCATTCCTCCAGAAACTCCAGAAACGGCACCGTCGTCGGATAAAGCGTGCCGCCATGATAGATGGTTCCATCCATATCGAGCAGCACAAGCCGAATCTGCGCAAAGGAATTATGATTTGCAATGGATTCTGTTTTCATCGGAATTCCCCCTTCAGCCGGCGCACGAGCCCCGGATCGTCGGAATAAAACCGGTAGACCTTCATCGCAAGAAAACGGCGGATCTCCTCCTCGCTGCTGATCGTCCAGACTCCCGGTTCCAATCCCGCGGCGATGATCGATTCCACCCGGGCGGAATCGAGCGAGGCGCAGTGCGCGACGATGCCGTGAAAATGGCAGCGCAGTGCAAGTTCGATCCCCTGATCGAGTTGTTTCGTTCCGGTGGTGTCGTAAAAGATCACCGCTCCCGGCAGGCATTTTTTCAATTCGATCAGCCACGGCGCGTTGCCGTCGTTGAACGCGATGCGCGATTCGAAGCTCCCCCGTTTCACCGCATCGACGATCGCGCCGATCCGGTCGCACTTCGGCTGCAATGAGAGCCGCACGTCGGGAAACGAACGCAGCAGCGCGAACAACTCCTCCAGCTTCGGAATCCGGGTCGGCGCATAAGGCGTCGCCGGATGAACCGCGTTGAAGTTCGTCGAAGCGTTCAGCAGCGCAAGTTCCGCATACGTGCTTTCGGCGATTATCCGATCCTCGCCGCACGTCCGCCCCGTCGTCGCGTCATGGCAGAGCACGGCGACATCGTCCTTCGTCAAATGAATGTCCGTTTCCAGAAAATCAACTCCCGCACCGATCGCCGACGCAAAGGATTCCAGCGTGTTCTCCGGCGCCACCGCCGGATTCCCCCGGTGGCCGGTCACGCCGTTGTACCGGAATAATTTCCCGCCTGCAAGCATCTGATGAGCCTCGTGTGTTCATTGTTCTTGTTTCATTAAAAGTTTACTGAATATAAACCAATGTTTCCTATTTGTCAAATCAATAGTGATTTTTTCTTGAAAAAGTTGAAAGAAGACTTGTATTCCGGGGGCTTCCGGTTATATTTGATAATAAATCTCGAATCAAAGGTATTTTCCTGCGATTGCCGAGAAGATGTGAAAGAAGGACGAAAAAAAAGTTTCTGGCCGCGAGGGGGGAGTCGCAAAGACGCAAGCCCGGGCGGGAAGGACGGAAAAGTTGCGACGGATCAGTTTCCCCCGCAAATGCAGGGCGCGGGCGGAAAATTCCGAACGTCATCGGTTCTCCCCTCCCCGTGTTCCCCTCCAGGACGGAACGCGGGGAGTTTTTTCTTATCATGGAAAGCCGGATAGCATTGATCGGAATCATCGTCGAGGATGAAAACGCCGTGGAACGGTTGAATGCCGTTCTGCATGAAGCGGCCCGTTACATCGTCGGCCGCATGGGCATTCCCTACCGGAAACAGGGCGTCTGCATCATCAGCGTGGTGATCGACGCGCCGCAGGATGTGATCTCCTCGCTGTCGGGCAAGCTCGGCATGATCGATAAAGTCAGTGTCAAAACCGTTTATTCCAAAAAACAGGGGTGAATATCATGTATAATCCGAAATCATCGATCGCCACCGAATTCATCGACGACGCGGAAATCCTGGAAACGCTCGATTACGCGGCAAAGAACCGGCACAACCGGGAACTGATCGATTCCATTCTGGAGAAGGCGAAAAGCTGCAAGGGGTTGAGCCATCGCGAAGCGGCGGTGCTGCTGGATTGCGATCTGCCGGACGAGAACGAGAAAATGTTCGAACTCGCCCGCGAAATCAAGCAGAAATTCTACGGCAACCGCATCGTCATGTTCGCGCCGCTCTATTTGTCGAATTACTGCATCAACGGCTGCGTCTACTGCCCGTACCACCGCACCAACAAGCATATCCGGCGCAAGAAACTCACTCAGGAGGAGATTGTCCAGGAGGTGATCGCCCTTCAGGACATGGGGCATAAACGCCTCGCGCTCGAAACCGGCGAAGACCCGGTCAACAATCCGATTGAATATGTCCTTGAAAGCATCAAAACCATCTATTCGATCAAACACAAAAACGGCGCAATCAGGCGCGTGAACGTCAACATCGCCGCCACCACCGTCGAAAATTACCGGAAACTCAAGGCCGTCGGAATCGGCACCTACATCCTTTTCCAGGAAACCTATCACAAGAAAACCTACGAGGAACTCCATCCGACCGGACCGAAACACGATTACAATTATCACACCGAAGCGATGGACCGCGCCATGGACGGCGGCATCGACGACGTCGGCTGCGGAGTGCTCTTCGGATTGAACCTCTACCGTTATGATTTCGTCGGTCTCCTGATGCATGCCGAACACCTCGAAGCGGCCAAGGGCGTCGGGCCGCATACGATCAGCGTGCCGCGGATCCGTTCGGCGGACGACATCGATCCGGTGAATTTTTCCAACGCGATCTCCGACGATATCTTCGAGAAAATCGTCGCCGTGCTCCGGATCGCCGTGCCGTACACCGGATTGATCATCTCGACCCGCGAAAGCAAGGCCGCCCGCGAACGGGTGCTCAAACTCGGCGTCTCGCAGATCTCCGGAGGTTCCCGCACCAGCGTCGGCGGTTATGTCCACGAGGAAGAGGAGGAGGAAAATTCCGCCCAGTTCGACGTTTCCGACACGCGGACGCTCGATCAGGTGGTCAACTGGCTGCTCGACCTCGGATACATTCCCAGTTTCTGCACGGCCTGTTACCGCGAAGGCCGCACCGGCGACCGCTTCATGTCGCTGGTCAAATCCGGCCAGATCGCCAACTGCTGCCAGCCCAATGCATTGATGACGCTCAAGGAGTATCTGGAGGATTACGCCTCGCCCGACACGCGCCTCAAGGGCGAAAAACGCATCGCCGAGGAACTTGAACGCATTCCGAATGAAAACGTCCGCCGCATCGCCCGCGAACATCTCGTCGAACTCCATGACGGCAAACGCGATTTCCGGTTCTGAGGAAAAAATTCCCGTCTTCGAAAATGCGGCAATGAAAAACCGGTATTTCGAAGACGGGCTGAATTCTTCAATTACCAGAAAAATGCCGGGAAATGAAAATTTTCCCCGGCATTTTTTCTTTTACTTCACTTTTACTTCACCTCCACGCCGTGGGCGCGCAGAAACGCCTTGAGCGCCGGAATTTCGATGATTTTGAAATGAAAAACCGACGCCGCCAGCAGAATCTCCGCTCCAGCTTCCACCGCTTCGAGGAAATGTTCCATCGTTCCCGCGCCGCCGGAAGCGACGATTCTGGCATTGCAGTTCTCCGCCATCGCGCGGATCACCGGCAGATCGTATCCGGTTCTGGCGCCGTCGCCTGCCTTGCTGGTCGGCAGAATCACCGGGACGCCGTAGCCGTCCACCCGTTTCGCCCATTCGACGGCGTCGGCGCCGGTGGCGGTGCGGCCGCCGTCAATGTAAACCTCGTATCCCGACGGCATCGACAAATTCACATCCACGTCGATGGCGATCGTCAACACTTCGGGCCCGAATGCGCGGATCAGATCCGGAATCAGTTCCGGTTTCCGGAAGGCTGCGCTGCTGACCGACACCTTGTCCGCGCCCGCCTTCAACACCGCCTCGGCGGCGGCGACATCGTTGATTCCGCCTCCGACCGTGAAGGGAACAGTGCACACTTCGGAAACGCGCCTGACCACATCCACGAGCGTGGGACGGTTTTCCACGGTGGCGGTGATATCGAGCATCGCAAGTTCATCGGCGCCGGCGGCGCAGTAGGCGCGCGCGCACTCCACCGGATCCCCGGCGTCGGCGATGTCTACGAAGTGCACCCCTTTCACCACCCGGCCGTTCTGCATATCCAGACAGGGCATGATCGAAACTTTCGAACACGGCATGATCTTCTTCTCCATTCGTCTTTTGGACACAGATTCTTAAAATTTCAGAAAAGCTCGGCGCGGCGTTTCTTCATCTCCTCCGTCGCCAGCGTTACGCATTCAAGCAGCAATTGTTGCTGTTTCTCCTTATCCAGCCGCAGGAATGCGCCCATCAACCGATTCTCCTCGGGCGACAAACTTTCATAGGCTGTCGGTTCCTCCTCCCCCGCCGCGGCGAGAAATTTCTCCAGTTCGGCGGCGCGCTGCACCTCGGGCAATGCGTCAAAGGTGTCGAGCAGAATTTTCTGATCGCTGAACATCTCCACCAGGTCGTGATGCCGCCGGTATGGGGCACCGATTCGAATCGGCCGCTCGACCTCCTCCGATTCGGGGGCGGTCAAATACGGTTTGAGCACCGGGGCGATCTTGTCCCAGGTTTCTTCGCGGACGTTTCTGCTCTTGCGGGAGATGTAACGGCGCAGCAATTCGATCCGCACGCCGGTCACCCGCGACAATTCGTTCAGCGATAACGCATCGGCGCATTTTTCAAGTGCGCGCGCGACATCGTCGTTGATTTTCTTCATCTTCCATCAACCTCACATTCAATCCAGATCGAAAAGCTTGTCGAGTTTGTCGGCCAGCCGGATGAGTTCCCGAAACTCGGTTTCGTCATATTTATAGCGCGCCTGCAGGAAACCGACGATCCGTTTGCAGGTGCCCACATCATCGGCGTCGATCGACTCAATCGTACCGTCCACCAGCAGGACATTGACCCGCTCCGCATGATTGAACGGCCAGTCCGCCAGAAGCGGCAGTTTACCGTTGCTGTCGCGTTTGAACCCGGCAAAATAGACATAGGAGGCGTTCTGAAACGAAAACTCCTCAATGTTTTCCGCCGGCTCATCGACTTCCGCTCCGGGACAGATCATGTCTCCGGGCTGCGCGAAGTTGCCCTTGAGCAGCTGTTTGAGTCCGGCGACGTCTTCTCCGTCGGGAAACTTTCCGTCGTGCGCATCGGCATAGGCGTTCAGCGCGGTCTTGAGTTTTTCAAGCTGTTCGAGACATTTGCTGTTGTACTCTTCCTGAAGCTCGGCAATCTCCGTGGAGTCTTCCGTGTCGTACAATTGCGGCAATCCGGCTTCGATGAACAGCATTAACGGCAAAAAGGTCTGCGCGGCAAATTCCATCTGGTTGTAATCCCAGTTGCTGTTTCCGACGGCGAGCAATCCGTCGGAAGTCCGGCGCAGAATCATAAGTTCGGAAGGGTATTCGCCTTCCGGATCGATTTCGACCAATCCGCCGGAGACGAACTCGCCCATTCCCCTGGTCAGCAGCCGCCAGAAATTTCCGCCGCTGTAACAGAACCCGACCCCGGTCGGCGGCAACTGCCGCATCAGGCGCTGGAATTCCGCCGTCGAAACGAGGCGTTCCACCGAACCTGATGCGAATTCACTCATCGCCTGCGCCGACGAATAGAACGTGATCTGCCCATCGCTCCAGACAATCCGGGGCACACTCTCCTTCAACGGCCCGAACATCGGATTATCCTTGAAGGCAAAGGTGATGACGTCCCCGTCCCGGGTGGCGATGTTCGGCAGCAATGCGGCAATCCCGGCGATCCAGTTGAAGACGCAACGCTCCTTGTCCGGCATGACCAGAAGCAGATTCAATTTATCCAGAGAATCCAGATCGGCGTCCTCGGGGACGGTCAATAAAAACGCCCATTCCCCGGAGATGCTTTCCAGAAACTTCTCCGCCTCCATCCCCAGACCGAGCGACGCCATGTCAAGCTCCTCCTTCAATGCATCGCTGCGTGAAAGTTCGCGATAAATCTCAACCGGCCGGAACACGAAATCCGCAGCCAGCGCCGTATTCACCGGCAATGCGACCAGCTCGCGCGCCAGCGGACGATTCTCCGAACCGGCCATCTTCCAGAGGAATCCTTTCGCATCGCCGGGAAACGCCAGAAACATCCGATTGCGGAAGAGCATGCCGCGGCCGCCCTCCCCCGGCTCCAGCAGCACCGAACTTGCACCGATGCCCTCCAGTTCGGAAATGCCGGAGAGCCGGATGACCAATTCCATGAGCGCCTTGTACCGAATCAATTCATCGCGCAGTTCGTCGGGCAGACCGGAACGGGCAACCGCATTGTCCAGCGCCCGGTCAACCCGTTCGAGCGAATCGAAGAGGTGGGCCGGATTCTGTATCCGGTAATAGGAACCATCCGCATCGAGCCGGTCGCTGATCCGCTGGAAAACTTCGCGATCGCGTTCCGCGGGGGCGCCGTCGGTCGAACGGCAACCGGCAACGCACAGCAGCACGGCGGCCGCCGCCGGAAAAAGAAATCGTTTCAAATTCATGATCCATCCTCCATCTGCATCGTTTTTTAGAATATAAAATCGATTCCGCTTCTCCGCAAATGAAGAATTCGTTTTTTTTGCATTATTCCCGGTCGAAACGGCCGTTTTGCAGAAAAAACAGCGTCTGACGCTGCACTTCGGGTTTGTTCATGATGAATGCATGCGCCGCATCCAGAACGATATGATCGGTTTCGGTCTCCAGATGAGTCGAAGCGATCGGCGCCTTGTGGTCGCGCGAACCGGCGATGATACCGATCTCGTATCCTCGCGGCACGGGCAACTGATGCACCGCCGCGGCGGGGAGATCGCGCAAGTCGGGAACCGGCGGCACCAGGAGTCCCGCGAACGGCAGCAGCCGGTTGTAGAAGGTCGCCTCCGGAGAGCCGTGATTGGGCGGAGCGAGCATGACGATGCGTCCGATGCGTGATTTCTCTTCCGGCGCAAGTGTATCAAGCGCGACGCGGGCGAGCAATCCTCCCATGCTGTGCGTCACGAGCTCCACGCGCGGGAAACGCTTCAGTTGTTCGCCGAGAAACATTTTGAAATGCGCGGCATGTTCCATGAGAGAACCGCTGCTGGTCGGATAATCGTAAAGCAGACAGTTGCGGTGATCCATCCGGTTCAGATAATCGGCGATCTTCTCCATCAGAAAGCCGCGATGCAGCAATCCATGCACCAGGATGACCCGGGGACGCTCCGGATCCCCGGGGATGGTGACAATGTTCTGCCGGAACGAAAAAACATATCCCAGATATCGAAACACCGGATTCATTGTTGCCGCCTCGTTGGTTTCTGGTATGAACGGTCAATGTCATGTCGACATGAAAATATCGCCATTTTTACGGAAATGCAACCACCCGGAACGAATTTCCCGGAGAAAGACGCCCGTCCACTTGACAACAGCCGCTCAAAACGGTATTTTAAATCAATTTGACGCCGCATCAACGCGGCGTTTCGAAGAATCAACGTTTCATGGAGTGAACGATTTTATGCCTATTTTCCGTTATCACTGCAGAAATTGCAACCGCGAACTTGAACTTCTGCTGCCGCGGTTCGATGCAGCCGCCTCCTGCCCGGAGTGCGGCTCCACCGAGCTGGAGAAACTTGCCACCACATTCGCCCCCGTGAACGCGCCTTCCCACGGAAGCGGCGCTCACTGTCCCGCGCGCGACAACTGCCCCGGCGCCGGAGGAGGCCACGGTTGCGGCTGCGGAAACTGCGGCTGCTGCCACGGACATTGAAAAAAGAGGCCGTATGAACAAACGGGAACTTACCGCAGCACTGGAATCGATCGGGATGCGTCCCGGACGCGGTCTCGGACAGAATTTTCTGCTCGACGGCAATCTTCTGGACTACATCGTCCGGCTGAGCGCGCCCCGGCCCGGCGAAATCGTGCTTGAAATCGGCCCCGGCTTCGGCGCGTTGACTTCGAAGCTGCTCGCGGCGGGTTCGGAGGTCTATGCGGTCGAATTCGATCACCGCATTGCCGAATATCTTCGAAAACACCTCACGTCACAGAATTTTCACCTGACCGAAGCCGACGCCTGCCGGGTGAATTACCTGGAACTGTTGCCGACGAACCGTCCCTTCCGGGCGATCGCCAATCTGCCGTATTCGATCAGCACGATCTTCATCGCGCGGATGCTGGAGCTGCCGGCAGGGCCGGAGGCGATGTTCTTCATGCTGCAGCGGGAGATGGGGGAACGGTTGAGTGCGGAGCCGGGGACGAAGAATTACGGAGCGCTTTCGGTGCGCACGCAGCTGCTGTACGAGGTAAAACTTGAGAAAATCGTTCCGCCGGAGGTGTTCTTTCCGCCGCCGGAGGTGGAATCGGCCATCGTCTCCTTCCGCCGGCACGACCGCTTCCGGAACGAAGTCGAACTCTGTCGCAAATTGCCGGGGCTGGTCAAGAATGTTTTCGCTCAGCGCCGCAAACAGCTCGGCAAAGTGCTCGGTTCCTTTTACGGCAGAGAGAAAGCGCTCGCAGCGCTCGCAACGCTCGGAATCGCCCCGGAAACGCGCCCGGACAAATTGACCGTCGCGGAGTTCGCCGCGCTTACGCGGGAAATTTTCGACCTTCCTCGCTGAAAAACTTTCACACATAAAAAACACGGGCTTCTGTGATGATATGATGCGATACTCCCGATTCAAATCTCCGCGCCGCCTCTGCGAAGGCATTGAACTTGCGATTCACGCCGATGAGACCGCTCCGGCGCCGGAGCGGCTGGTGCGACGGCCTTTCAATCATTACACTCCGGCGTTGACGAACTGGTGGATCGTGCCGGCGCTCGAACTGCCGTTCTTCAAATTCGGAAAATATTTTTTCTGCTGGAATGAGAAGAAACGGGATCGTCTTCAGTGCGGTTTCTATCTGGCCAAGGGACTTGACCCGATGCTGGCGAAAGTTTATCCGACGAAAAAGGGACGGCGGTTGCTGATGGATGACTCCTGGGCGTGGCACACCTTTTATCCCGCGTGCCGCCGCGGCGAATTCGGCGAAATCGTCCGCAGCGCCGCGGCTGCGGTTCAACTGCCGATTGAAATCATTTTCGAAGGCGGCTACGTGGACGATCCGGGACTCTTCAACCCGGATTCCGAACTGCGCAAACGCGACCGTTACACTCTGGGGTACGATCCCGCCGGCAATACGTTGAAGATTCTCCCGGGAACGCGGCGCGATGCGATGTGTTTGAAATTCCTCAATAAAATCCGCGACTGGAAAAGTTTCGAAGAGGCGATGAAAACGCTTCATGAAGAACAATTTCTCTGGTGTGATATTTTCGTCTCCTGCGCATGGGCCGTCCGGGGCGGCGCCGAACCGGAATCCGATGACGAAGCAGGCGACAGCGCCGATGAGATTTTTCAAAAATGGCTGAAACCCTTCCTCCCCTTTGTGCGATAAAAAGGCGGTGAGGCAAATCAAAATTCAAGTCTTTTTCGATGAATGTCCGGACAATGTTCATCGAAAGCTGCAATATATTTGCAATTCGCCGGAAAAGAAGTTATATTCAAAGCGTGTTCCGAAGTTTTTTATTTCCGCCCCCTCCCCCCCCGCACCGGAAGTTGCGAAGCGGAGCAGAGCAGAGCAAAGCAGAACGAAAATCTCAAATCAGAGGAGCTCTATCATGAAATCGCTTCGAAGAGTGCTGATCCCTGCGCAAAAGAGTTCCGGAAACAACGCCTTTTACGCCTTGACTCAGCTTCTGTGCGGCGGATATCTCATCGCTTCGCTCGCATTGCCCGCGGCGATCCACTGCATTGATTATGAATCCCCCACGGGAATTGTTTCGATCGGCGGATGGTGCTGTTTTGCGGGACTCGGTGCTGCAGGGCTCGGGCTGTGCTGGTGGTATTATCTACGCATTACGCTCGATTTCTTCCGGAATCATATCACCTTCCGTAACTCCCGAAACATCTACATTTATTTTTTTCTTTCTCTCCTGTTTACGATTTTTATCGGCTGCCTGACCACGTCTCCGGTGGCGGCATGGCTTTTTCTGAGCGCCTTTTTTACGATTTTTTTGCCGCTTTCCGCCGGAACGCAATGCTGGAAAATCACCGTTTCGGTCATTGTAACCCGATGCATGGCCGTGGGAATGATGTTGATTCCATATCTTCTCCTTGTACTCATGCTTGACGGATCGGCTCCGGGAATTTCCGATTCCTTGCGAAAATCCTTCCTGAACGTGATGTCCGCACTGCAGGAGAACTCCGGAATATCCACCGACGGCGTGATGAGCGCGTGGATCGGATGCGGATTGTTTCTGTATCTTCTCTGGTATGTCGAGACGGCACGCTTTTACGCCCGGCTGGACGGAGTGAAACTTCGCACGCTCTTCAGCCGGGGTGTCCTGCTGTGGTATGCGGTTGCGGTGGCAATCTTTCTGCTCTTTTCCCTGCTGACCATCCGGGCCGGGGAACGGCTGAATGGTGCTCTTGCGGCGCTGGAACACCGTTTCGACCGACCGCTGAACGTGGAAAATCTGGCGGAACTCTACTTCCGCGACGAATCACCCGATGCGGAATTCTGGAAACGATTCCGCCGACTACTGGAGGAAATGGAGCGCAGCAATTCCGATACGGAATCTTCCGATTATCCGCTCGACTTCATTTTCCCGTATGAAACTCCGAACGCCCTGGAACCCGGCAATTGCCTGTTCGCCCCGGTCCGGGAAAAATTTGAAGAGACCACGGCTCTTCGTACCCAACTCGAAGAGATGTTCGCCGGACCGACGATACCGCCCGATGCGCGCGAATACCGGCCCGGACGGCTCCTGACCATGGGCTTCAGAAATCTTTCCGGGTTTCTCCGTTTCTGCGAATATGAATTGTGGCGCATGTATTTCGCGCTGGCCGACGGGAATCCGGAACAGGCGCTGGAAGCCGACCGCCTGATCCGGCGGGCCGCCCGGGAACTCCGGCGTGAAACGTTTCCCGGGTTACTCACGTGGCGCCGCTGCGAAGAACTCCGCCTGACCGGCATCGAAATGCTTCTGGAATCCAATCTGATTTCCGACGCGGAGCTTCAACGAATCCACGCCGAACTGGAGGAAACCGAAAACGCCGTCGCACAAGTTTATGAACAACTCCTCTACGGCGAAGCGGTTTTCGCACTCGACTGCTGCGAGAGACTCGCCAACGGCAGCTTCCTGTTGCCATACGATGACCGCCAATCCCCCCAGGAGCTCACCGCCCCCTTCCCATTACGGGCGGCACGTTTTTTCCTGCCGCAGTTCCGGTACTTCTGGCGTTTGGAAAAAGCGGCGCTCGCAGAAGTTTTTTCGACGAAAAATGCCGACGCGGAAGAGGCGCCCGGCGCCGCCGGCAGGAAAAATGCACAAATCACCTCTCCCGGAACACAGTTTCTGCGCTGGACGCTTGCGCCGGCTGTTTCAATCTATCAAAAAAGCTTCAACTCCTTTGTCGCCCATTGCCGGGCGACACGCGGACTCATTCAGGCGGAACAATATCGCCGGCTCCACGGCTCCTGGCCGGAATCGCTGCCGGATCTGCCGCCGGATCCCTTCAGCGGCGCACCGCTGCTTTATCGCAGCGGGAAATGCGTTGTGGAAACAGTTGACCTTGTTCCCAGCCACCCGGATGCGGAAACGGTATTCGGAAAACTTCATCCGCGGGAAGTTTTCGAATTGCAGCGTGGCGAACGCACGATTCCGGCCGTTCAAATCTGGAGTGTCGGAGAAAATCGTCGCGACGACGACGGCCGCCGCGGCGGCGCAGTCAATCAGAGATTCAGGGACGACATCCGGGCCGTTTTGAGAATTCCTGAAACCGCTGAAACACCGGAAGTTCCAGCTGTTCAGCAACTTCCGTCCGCTCCGGCGACACCGTAATCGCCGCCCTTCCCGGCGGGAGGGCGGCAATTATGGATCGCATTATTCCGATTCACACGGGGCCGACGGCACCGACGGCGTCGGGGTGTTCCGCTGCGTTCCCCTTCCAAGTTTCGCTTTCAGGAACTCCCGGAGACGCTGGAAAACCGCGTAGAGGGCCGGCGTGAAGACAATTCCGACCAACGTCGCCAGCACCATGCCGGAAAACGTCGTGATTCCGATCGCGCGGCGGCTGCCTGAACCTGCTCCGGTTGCGATCACCAGCGGAAACACGCCGAAAAGAAAACTCCACGCCGTCATCAGCACCGCACGATACCGGAGGTCGGCGCCGTTCAACGCGGCCTCAAACACGCTTCTGCCGTTCTCCCGCTCCTGTTTGGAAAATTCCACCATCAGAATCGCGTTCTTCGCGGCCAGCCCGATCAGCATGACCATCCCGAGCTGAGCGTAGATGCTCATCGTTTCCCCGGTGAGGTACAATCCAATCAGCGCGCCCAGCACGGCGAACGAAACCGCCAGCATCACCGGAACCGGAATCGTCCAGTTCTCATACTGCCCGACCAGAAACAAATAGGCGAAAAGCAGCGCCAGCGACATGAGGTAAATGATCTGTCCCTGATTTTGTTTCTCCTGATAACTCAAGCCGGTCCATTCCACATGATAATTCTCCGGCAATTCCGTTCCCTCGACCAGTTCGAA
>CALXNS010000078.1 GCA_944389815.1 uncultured Victivallis sp.
ATGGGTTGCGATTGGCGAATTGCAATACTATAGCACGGAGTTTCTTCTCTCGCCTTTAAGCTGAAGCTATTCGGCTACATACCGGCGCAGCCGGTAGTTTTTTTGCGCTTAAGCAATATAAAAAAAGGAACCGCCCAACCCTGAGCGGTTCCTGCATTTTTCAATGGTACCGAAGATGGGACTTGAACCCATACGTCCTAGGGACACCAGATTTTGAGTCTAGCGCGTCTGCCATTCCGCCACTTCGGCTTGTGTCAACGGGAACAATATAGACCTCCGGGCTGGAATTTTCAAGTTGAAAGCCGCTTTTTTTTTGAAAAAGAGCGAACTGAAGCTTATTTCTTCAGGCCGCCGGAGTGGTTGACGAGCATCCTGAGTTTCGAATCGGGTGAAACGATGCGTCCCGCCTCCACATCCGCCTCGGTGAAGCGCGCCATTAAAATATCCCCTTCCCGATAACGTTCCCAGTCGTAAACGACGCAGATCATGCCGTCGGCAAGCTCATCGCCATCCGGATAAGAGACCGCGACCCGTTCGTCGAGCAGCAATTCGCCGTGCCAGCTTTTCCCTTCGTCGTCGGAAAGCCACGCGCACAACGCCCGACGTTCCTTCGGATTCTCCGGTGACACGCGGTTGGCGACCAGCAGCAGCCGTCCGGAACGCAGCCGGCGGATGAACAATCGGGAATTCGGTCCTGGAATCACCGATGGACGCGGCGCACTCCAGTTGTAACCGCCGTCGGTCGATTCGCTTTCGGCAAATCCGTATTCGGTGCGGATGTATACGCGGATGTCGTGATTCGAGAGCTCGATAAACATGTGTTCGTCAAAAATATTCCCCGAAATGACCCGCGCCCGGCCGCGGAATTCATAATTCTCTCCGCCGTCCGCCGTCGCAATCAATCCCGCCCCGATGTACGGCTGCATTTCCGGGAAATTGTACGGCCCGAATTTCCAGAACGCCACCGGCAGCGCCCAGACCCCGTCGTGCAGGATCGTCGGCTTGTTCAACATCACCCCGTTGGCGATCCGCCGCGGCCGCGACCATTGAAAGTTGTTCCACGGATCATCCGGATTGGAAAGCTCCGCATGCCAGACTCCGGCATAACCGTCGAAGATGCAGTTCTCCAGCGTCGTCGTGCTTTCCGCCCAGTACCAGTGCAAATGCCCCGCCGGGTCGCACCAGAGCGCCGCATCGTAGGCGCGGGTGTATTCCGCCGGGGGATCGACGACGTAGAGCGGCCCCTGCCAGCTCTCTCCACGGTCGTCGCTCTTGTAAAGCAGAACGAAATTCTCTTTGCATTCGGTTTCGCCGCCGCTGTAAAACGTCACCCAGATCCGTCCGCCCGGAGTTACCGCAAGCGACGGAATCCCCTGAAACGTCCGCGCGCCATCGGCATGTTTTGCACGCGGAACGGTCAGTTGACTGGAAAGTGGATTGGACATATGGAAACTCCTTTCACGGTTGAACTTTTCAATAGTATACCGCAAAAGAAGCCCGCCGTCAATATGCGAAACATGCAATCAACAGCACGGATGTGATCTTTTTCACAAAACCTCGTAACATGCCAGCGCCGCCTGGCGCGCGGCACTGGAACTCTGCGGAGTAAGAAGTTTGCGAACTTCACGCATTCCCTCCTCGACTTCGGCGCGGCGGCTGCCGCCGGGCAGAATCCGTTCCAGCGCGGGCAGAAGTTCCGCCGTTGCGAAATGATGTTGCAGAAACTCCTCGAACACCGTCCGGTTTGCGATGATGTTCGTCATGGTGAAATATCCGCGGTACAACCGCACCACCAGCGACGCCAGCAAAATCGTCACCCAGTTCAAACGGTACCCGACCACCAGCGGCAGACCGGCGATCGCCGCCTCCACGGTCACGGTGCCGCTCGCCGCCAGCCCGGTTCCGGCCTTCTGCTGGAAGTATCCGGTGTCGCCGCAGCGGATCTCAAGTGCGGGAAGTTCAGGATGACGCATACGGTATTTGCATTCGATCTCCCGGCAGAGGCGGGCGATTTTTTCGCGCGGCGCGGAGATGACGAATTTGAGTTCCGGATGATGTTTCGCCAGTTCCGTAATCGTTTCCAGCATCGACGGCAGCAGCCGGGTTACCTCCATCGTCCGGCTCCCGGGCAGCAGCAGAAACGTCTCCGGATCGCGCACGATCGAGGAATCGTGCCGCCCGTCGATGATGTCGATCAACGGGTGTCCGACGAATTCGGCCTTCAATTTCGTCCCGGCGAACACCTCCACTTCAAATGGAAAAATCACCAGCATTTTCGTGCAGATTTTCGCCAGCACCGGCAGACGCCATTTCCCCCACACCCACAGATGCGGGCAAACGTACCAGATCACCGGAATCCGGCTCCAGTACATCATCAGAGCGAAGAGAAGATTGAATCCGGGATAATCGATCAGCACCACCGCGCCGGGCCGTTCGCGACGCGCCTGCCGCACCAGGCGGAAAAAAATCCCGATGAAAGTGAAGATGTGTTTCAGCACCTCGATGACGCCGATCACGCCCAATTCCGTGGAGTCCACCCGGATGTCGATTCCGGCGCGGGCCATCTCCGGACCGCCCATTCCGGCGATGCGGATTGTTTCCCCCCGTTCGGCGGCGATGGTACGCAGTTCCGCGGCCAGCCGGGCGCCGTAAATGTCGCCGGAAGCTTCTCCGGCCAGAATCCAGATGTTTTTTTCCATCGTATCACACAAATATTTTTTCACTTCCGCAAACGCGGAAATTCCTCCACCGCCCGTTGCGCCGTCTCCCGCAAAAAAGCGGCGTCCGATGCGCCGATCTCCTCCGGCACGAACTCCAATTTCCGGCAGTCACATCCGCAGAGGAACGCCAGCCAGACACAGGCCTGAAGATATTGTCCGCGCACATTCAAATGGATCAGATCGCGCGCCAGCACCAGTTCGCCGCTTGCGGGATCCTTCCGCCACTGACATTGTCCGACCACGTCGCCCGCCTGCGGCGGCAGATCGGGCCAGACGAGTTTCGTCAGAAGCGCCGGGTCGTAATTGACGAATTTCACCGCGCCGTTCCGCCGCGTAAGTTCCACCGCGTAACCGGTCGGAATGATCCGCAACGCGGCGTGTTCAGCCAACTGGAGATAATTTTCCGTCAATTTCGCGTACATTTCCGCCTGAGAGATACCCCACTCGGAACCCGGCTGGAACTGCGGATGGTCGGCCCGGTAGGCCCACGTCTGCTGAATGATCACCTCCGCTCCGGGCGCATGGGTCCGGACGAAGGCGATGATGTTGTCGGCATACGGCTGGAACGTCTCCGGCCGCCAGCTGTCGTGGCTCGCCTGCTGAATGGTTACGACATCCCACGGCCGCGCGGCAAGAATCGTCCTGAGCTTCCGGCTGCCCCATTGATAGATGCGGCAGCGTTCGTCGCGCTCCTCGGCCTCGATGTAACTCCAGTGCCGGGCAAGTTCGCAGCCGCCGAAGTTGGCCCGTTCGAAATGAATAGCACAATTTGCGGCACGCGCCACCGGAATGAGAAAACGATCCAGACTGTCCGTGAAACTGTTGCCGATGGTAAGAAGATTCATTGCCATGATGACCGCCTCCCTTCCCTCAAATTCCGAAAATCCGTTCCGGCCGGAACAATCGTTATTTCAAGCCGAGCACATCCTGCATGTCGTACAATCCCGGTTTCGCCCCCGCCAGAAAACGCACCGCCCGCAACGCCCCTCGCGCAAACGTGTCGCGACTTGAGGCGCGATGGGTCAATTCCAGCCGTTCGCCGTTCACCGCGAAGATCACCGTATGATCGCCGACCACATCGCCGCCGCGCAGCGAATGCATGCCGATTTCCCGTTTGCCGCGCGCGCCGACCATGCCTTCGCGGCCGTGGCGGACGTCTTCATCATAATTCCAGCCGCGCTCCTCGCAGATCACCTCCGCCAGCCGGACGGCGGTTCCGGAAGGGGCGTCCTTCTTCTGATTGTGGTGCATTTCGGTAATTTCCACATCGTAGTCCACACCGAGCACCGCGGCGGCTTCGCGCACCAGTTTGAAGAGCAAATTCACGCCGACGCTCATGTTGTAGGCTGCGACAATCCGCGCGCCCCCTGCGGCCAGTTGCGCCAGTTCCGCCCGGAACTCCGCGGAAAGTGCCGTCGTCCCCAGCACCACCGAACAACCGTGTTTGACCGCGCACCGCACCGCCTCGGCCGTACCGCCGGTCGCAAAATCGATCACCGCGTCGGCCCCCGCCAGCGCGGCGTCGACATCGGCACTGATCGCCACTCCAGCGGCGCCGCAGCCGGCGACGAGACCGGCATCCTGCCCGAGAAAGGGCGACTGGGCGTATTCGACCGCTCCGGTCAATTGAAGATCATCGCTTTCAAGAATATTCGCCACCAACCGCCGTCCCATCCGTCCGGCAGCACCGATCACAACGGTTTTGATCATAATTCAACCTCCTCAAAAATCAATGGCTCATTTCATCACAATCCGGGCACCGGTTTCTGTTCCACCTTCGGCACCCAGAGAATCGAATCGGGTATTCCGTAGGAGAACACCCGGACATTCCGGTAACGCTCCGCCAGTGCGACCAGCGCGTAGGGAGAAAACAAAAAGGTATACGGCTGTTCTTCGTGAAGAAGGCGTTCGAGTTGGCGTGACAATTCGATGCGCTTCTCCATATCGAACGTCCGCCGCAGCTCTTCGATGATCCGGTCCGCTTCCGGATTGACGAAGCCTACGTGATTGCTCGAACCCGGCAGCTCCGCCTGACTCGAATGCCACACCTGATACGGGTCGGAATCCAGCGGCGAACTCCAGCCGAGGCAGCACGCTTCGAAATTCTTCTCCTCCAGACGCTGAATGTAGACCGACCATTCGATGTTCTGAATTTTCATGTCAATCCCGGCGGCGGCGAGCGACTCCTTGATGATCGGCATCATTTTCTGCTGAATGGGACTGGTGGCGATCTGAAGCATCGTGAAAACGAATTTGCGTCCGTCCTTTTCCAGGATGCCGTCTCCATCTTCATCG
Source organism: uncultured Victivallis sp. (assembly GCA_944389815.1). Classification (GTDB taxonomy): domain Bacteria; phylum Verrucomicrobiota; class Lentisphaeria; order Victivallales; family Victivallaceae; genus Victivallis. Next base: position 5,016 of record CALXNS010000078.1, read on the forward strand.
CGCCATCCGGCTTCCGCCAGAAGTGTTTTCGCCCGTACGGGGTCATACGGCCACGGAGAAAGTTCCGGATCGTGATAGGGCGAATTCGGCAGATAGGGCCCGGCAACGATCTCAGCAAGATCGAAATAGACGTCGTGCCGGATCTTTTCGCGATCGATCAACATCGTCAGCGCCTGCCGGACGCGGCGGTCTTCGAAGAGCGGATTGCGCAGATTGTAGCCGATGTAGGTATACTGCGACAGAAGATATTGATACTTGCGCAAAGCACCGGATTCAAACTGCGGATCGTTGCCGCGCTGCACCCACTGATCCGGCGTGAGTTCCAGCAGATCGAGCGACCCTCCGAGCAGCGCCTGAAACCGGGTATTCGGGTGTTTGATGAGATCAAAGACAATATATTCGAGCGCCGGCCCCACCCCGAGCGCCCGGCCGAAATAGCGGTCGTAACGCTGGAAAATCAACCGTTTGTCCTTCTCCCAGCGCAGCAGCCGATAGGGTCCGCATCCGACGATCATGCGGTTGCGCTGGTGATCGTCGTTGAAGCGTTTTCCGTCGAACGGCCCCTCGTAGGCGTGATAGAAATGGCGCGGCAGCGGCGACAGTCCGAGCGTGCAGGCGAGCGAACCGTAATATTCGGTTTTCCACCTCACCTCAAACTCGTAATCGTTGAGCACCGTGACGCTCTCCAGATCCTGATAATAGACCCGCAGCGGCCCGCAGTTGACGTCGGGATTGCGCACCACGTCGATGAAGAATTTGAAATCGTGCGCCGTCACCTCGACATTGCGGTGTTCGCGCCCGGTCACGGGGTCGGTGAAATCCTGCCAGAACACTCCGCGGCGCAATTTGATCCGGTAACGCAGATGATCCGGCGAAATCTCCCACGATTCAGCGAGCATCGGTTGAAATTCGGTTGGGCGCTCGTAATTGCGTTCCGCAAGCGACGCGCTGCAGAGCGCGTTGAATCCGGCGACGGCCGCATCGTTGTTGATGAGATAATTCAAATTGGCGGCGTCGGCCATCGTCGCTTGAATCAACCGTCCGCCCGGTTCGGCTTCCGGCGCGAAAAATTCCCGGTTGGCCACATCGGCTGCGCCGTCCGCGGCCGGCGCAGCCGCCGCGGCGGCGGATGCCACGGGCGGCAATGGAACGGAAGCGCGCTCGGCAAGACGGTCAAGTTTTTCCACGATGCGCATATTGGTTTCGCGCACCCGGTCGAGCGCCTGAATGCCGAGATAGCCGAAAAACACGACCAGCAAGGTCAAAAGCGTAAGAATGAATTTCAAATAACCGGTATTATTCACGCTTCCGCCTCCTCAATTTTCGTCCAGCGCCGGCTCCTCATCGCTGCGAAATCCGGTAGGTCATCACCGCGCCGAGAATCTGGAAGAGGATGTTCGGCAGCCACAATAAATACTGCGGATAAAGTTTCGGATAAGAGCTGAGCGATTCACAGAGAATGATCGACAAAAAGAACGCTCCGGCAAGAATCACGCTCAAAAACAACCCGACCGACGTTTCCCGTCTGCTCGTGCGGATCGCCAGCGGCAGCCCCAGCAGCAGAAAGGCGATCGGCGAAAGCGCGAAGGCAATCCGTTGATTGAGTTCGACTTCCAGCTCGGTGGTGTCCTGATTGATCATTTTGGTCATGCGAATTTTAGCCATCAGGTCGGAAAGACGCATGTATTTCGCGCGGGTACTGACCCGTTCGGCATTGGCCTGCTGCCCGTAATTGAAATCGAATTTGACCTCCCGGGCGAAGAAACGGTTCGGAGTGCCGTCGCCGCCTTCGCCGGTATGATTGACGACCAGACAATCATACAGATAAACGTTGAGAATCTGTTTTTCCTTGTCGACGGTCAATTTGCCGTGAACGGCGGAGATGTCGAGTGCGACTTCCTGTTCATCGGTCACCTTATAGAGCTGAACGCCGCGGATGATGTTGTCGCCCTCCTTGTCGTCGATGTAAATGATGGTGTTCTCATACTCGATCGGCTTACCGGGTTCGAAGATCGCCAGCGGCTGATTGATTGCGGCGGTGGACATGAGCGAACGCGATTTTCCGAGGAGCGGCGGCCCTACTTCCACCTGAAGATAGAGGCAGAAGATCGTCAGAAAAAACGTGATGATCAAAATCGGCGAAACGATCTGCATGATGGAAATGCCGCAGGCGCGCATCGCGGTGATTTCGGAATCCGCGGACATCCGGCCGAAGACCAGCATGACCGCGACCATCACCGCCCACGGCACGGTGAAGGTGAGCACGATCGGCAGAATGTAGAGCGTGAACTGCAGAAACGTCCAGAAGGAAATTCCCTGCGAAACATAATCGAGCACCTTGACCAGATTCGCGCCGGTCATTCCGAACGTCAAAATACCGATCGCCATCGAAAACGCCAGCAGAAAGCCGCGTGTCACATACCAGTTTAAAGTCTTCATGCCAGTCCCGTGTAAAAAAATATCGACCTGTCAACGCATAAAGATACATTCATATTCACCATTTGGCAAACCGGAAATATTTTTTTCCGCCAGAAATCTTCGCTCGGCTCCAAAAAAATTTGAATATTTGCAAATCGACACGTATTGTATGGAAGAACGTTTCACAGGAAAAGCGAACAAAATTCAAAAGAACGGAGCCGTATTCAAAATGAAATCCACCACCATGCGTATTCTGGTTCCGGTACTGCTGATCGTGATCGGGGCCGGCTTTATTTATGCGATGAATTATTCCTTCGATCACTCCGACCTGGTTCGGGATATCTTCTGCGGCACCCCGAACCCCGGTGACGTGCTCGGCCGGCTCGATCCGGGCGCGCCGAACACCATCGCCGCACAGAATGAACTTACCGGACGTATTTCGATGTTGATTTTCGCGGCGATCACGGTGTTGCAGTTCGTCGCGTTCGGCGTCGCGTACCTCGTGCTGCAGACGATCCGCCGCAGCGGCGAATCGTTCAAGCTGCGGCTGAAGAAACTGGAAAACGCCGACATCTTTTTCGACGTGCCGCTCTACGTCGGATTGTTCGGGACGGTTTCGGCGTTTCTGGTGATGACGTTTTCGCCGCAGAGCAGCCGGCTGATCGCCTATTCGTCCACTCTGATCGGAATTTTGTTCAGCCTGTTTCTGCGCGTGGCGATGCTCTATCCGCTGCGTCAGAAGCTTCTGAGCGGCACTGAATCCAATGAGGAGAAAAACAAGTGAACCGGTCGATTCTCATCGTCATCTGCGACTTTCTGGTCTCGGCGATGCTGTCGATGATGACCGGCATGGTGCCCGGCCACGTCGGCGGCACCGGCGTCGGACTTGACGCGCCGACGACCGCGCTTCTGATCGCGGAGCTGAAAAAGCAGCAGCTTCAGCTTCAGGAAACCCGCGCGGAACTCCAGCGCGCTCAGCGAGAAAATTTTTCCGAGGAGCGTCAACAGCAGCTCCTCGCGCTTGCCGCGGAACTGGCCGCAACCCAGGTTCGTCAGGAAAAACTTGAGGAACGCATGCAGTTCACCCCTGAAACCAGCGGGAAACTCACCCCCGCCCAGTTGCAGGAACGGCTCGAAGCGGAGCTGAAAAAACGTTACACCGACCGTATTCTGCTGGCGGATGCGCGTTCCGATCTCGAAACCGAACGCGCCGGACACCGGCAGACCTCGGAGGAGCTGGCCCGGGTACAGACCGCCGCGGCCGTCACCGCCCAGCAGCTCAAGGAGCGCGACACCCGGCTGGCGAGCACGGATACCGAACTTGCCCGCGTCCGAACCGAATTGAGCGAGCGCGAAGCAACGCTCGCCGCCCGCGAGGCGGAACTTTCCGGCGCACAGAGCGCGCTCGACGAAACGCGAAATCTGCTCACCGGAGCGCGGCGCGACCTGAGTCTGGCCAACGCCCGGGCCGGTGAGGTGGAAAATCAGGCCCGGCAATTGGAGACGTCGCTTTCGTTTACGAAGGGACAGCTCTCGCTGGCGGAACGCGAACTTGCCGAAGCGCGCAGCCTCGCCGAACGCGAACGCCGCCTCGCCGCCGCCCGCGAACTGGAACGCAACGAAGCCGAACGTCAGCTTGAAAATCTCAAGAAGATGCTCAAAAACGCCGTCACCGACCTCTCGCAGACCCGCCGGGAACTGACCGAAACCAGAGAAAAGGCAGCCACCACCGACCGGGCTCTTGCCCAGGTGCAGACCAAAGCCGAGACCGCCGAGGCCCGGCTCGAGGCCACGCGGCAGCAGTTGAGCGAGGCGGAACGGAAGTTACGCAGCGACGTGCTCGACCGCTATTCGGAAGCCGCCGTCCGGCTTGATTTCGCATTGACCGAAAAGCGGCTGGTCATCGATCAGGATGTCAATGCGACGTTTTTCATTCCGGTCGTGAAGATCGCCGGCAGAACCGTCGTTCCGGCATTCTTCGCCGACCTGACCGGCGGCACGCAGTCGCCTTTGAGTTATCAGAAGATCACCCGGCTTGATTACCGTCTCAGCCCGACTGCGGCCGGGGACGGTGCAATGGAATCAAAGTCACTCACCTCTCCATTACTGGTGCCTCCGGGCGAACCGCGCGTCGGCGCATTCGAGGTGGACGCTCCGGGACGGGTGCCGCTTTCGCTGCTGACGATCGACGCATTGAAACAGCGCGGCGTGGAGAATTTGTTTCTCTTCAAGACCTCGTCGTTCGGCAAGGACAGCGCCGAACTCGGCGGACGCTGTTCGATCGACTTCGGAACTGCGGAACCCTATTTGTACATCCGCAACACCGGCCGGGGAACCGGAAGCGAACTGCGGGCGGAACCGGGTGACTTCATCATGAGCCGCGAAGGGGATTTCGTCGGCGTGGTCGTCGGGATCGAATCATTCGACCTCGGCCGCCGCCAGGAGGCGAAGTGTTACGTTTTCCCGGAAAACTTCAGCTGGGAAGACGCCGTATCCATTCCCGTGACTCTCCAACCGGGTCAGACTTATTTCGATTCGTTCGGCAGCGACGTGCGCCGCAACACCGAAGTGATCGACCAGCTTACGCAATAAATGCATCCAGTGAAGGCACCCCGTGAGTTTGAAAAATGAAAACCAGGAGACGCAGCCGATATTCAATGGCGGCGAAGATGGCGAAACGTTGATTTACGGGACGCCTAACGCCGCACATCTGACAGCGGCGGAGCTCCGGGCGCTCCTGGGACTGCCTTCCGGCGAACACATTCAGGACTACGGCGACATTTCCACGATCGGCATCGGCGGAGTCGGAGCGGTCTTCAGCGCCCGGGAACCCGGACTCAACCGGGAAATCGCCTTGAAACTCCTCCGACCGCAATACCGCGACCAGGCGGAGCGGATCGAAGGATTCATCCGCGAGGCGCGGGCGACCGCACAGATCGACCATCCGAACATCGTTCCGGTACACCGGCTCGGGGTGTTCGACGACGTCGGAGTTTATTTTACGATGAAGCGCGTGGAAGGAGAAACGCTGCGCGCGGTATTGCGGAAACTCGCGGAGAACCGTCCGGGGTACCGCCGGAAATTCTCCCTCATCCGACTGCTGGAAATTTTTCTCGGCGCCTGTCACGGCGTCGCCTTCGCCCATCGCCACGGCATCCTGCACGGCGACCTCAAACCGGGCAATCTGATGGTCGGAGACTACGGTGAAGTCATGGTCATGGACTGGGGGATGGCCCGTTACCGGCCGGAACTCGATCAGGGCGGAGCCAACGCCAAAATGGATCTGGAACTGAACATGCCGCATCAGGAATCCGAAAAAGACGGCAAAACCAGACCGAAACTCGGCGGCACCCCCGCCTTCATGGCGCCGGAGCAGCTTACCGGGCAATATCCCGAACCGACCGAACAGACGGACATTTACGCACTGGGTGCGATTCTTTACACGATTCTCACCTGGCAGGGAGCTCCGTTCAATCTGGAGATGAATGCCGAAGAGATCATGCGGGCCGCGGCGCTGGGCAATTTCCCCCCGCCGCGCAAGGCCGCGCACCGGGAACAGCCCGTTCCGCTGGAACTGGAGGCCATCTGCCTCAAGGCGATGAACCGGAACCGGGAACAACGTTATGCAAAAGTGGCGGATTTGATCGCTGATGTGCGCAATTATCTGGACGGCTATCCGGTAGCGGCGTATTCGCCGGGCTGGATCTACCACCTGATGAAACTGATCCGCCGGCGGCCGCTGGTGCCCTCGACGCTGGCGGCGGCGCTGCTGACGTGGTTCGGCTTCTACGGTTTCACTTACATCAACAATCTTTCGGAGAGCAATTCTCTGCTCAACCTCGCCGAATACAGTTATTCCCAGGCGCGGGCGAACCATGCGGAGGCCCGCCGACTCTTCCGGTTGCTCCAGACTCCGGACGCAGCTGCGGAGCGCGGCAGGAAACTGGAAGCGGAGTTGATCGCCCAGACCGCCGAAATGCAGAACGGTTTCAACGCGGCGCTGGAGCTGATCTCGCGAACCACCGAACACGGCAGGCGGGAAGCTGCGGTCGACCGGATGATACGGGATATTTTCCGGCTCCAACTGGAGTTTTATCTTTCCACCGGCAACTATGATGCATTGAAAAACGTCCTCCGTCAGGGACGCAGTCAGTGGCAGGCGCTTTTCGTGCGGGCGTTGAATCTGGATCCCGAACTGACGGCTCTCGTCGCAAAGATTTCGTCGAAAAACGGCACGTTGCACCTCGTCCCGGCCGCCCGGGAGAAACTGCGCTTAACCATTCTGCAGCCGGATGGTTCCCCGGCAACCGAGATTAATTCAGATGCCGCAGTTCAAGATCACGAACTTGATTCGGAAGAAAGTTTCGTTCTTCCCGGCGGCGATTATCAGCTTCAGTTGACCCGGAAGGACGACAGGACGCTCTCCTTTCCGGTGCGGATATCGCCTGCCGGCATTGAAGAACTGCACATCGATCTTCCGGCGGAAATTCCGCATGATGCGGTGTATATTCCGGCGGGCAGTTTCACCTATTCGCGCAACGACGGCCGAAACGGCAATGTCCGTTTTCCACTGCCGGCATATCTGATCGGAAAATATGAGGTGACGTTCGGCGAATATCTGAATTTCTGGCGTTCGTTGCCCGAAGATTCCACGGATCGGGAAAAATTCCGCGCCTGGTGCGCCTTCGACCCGAATTCGGGTCGTCAGGATCCGATCTGGAACGACGCGGGAGAACTCAGGCCGCCTTTTTCGGCAGACCTCCCGGTCGTCGGCATTACCGCGGAAGCTGCGGAGGCTTACTGCCGCTGGTTCGGGCGGCAATTCGGTTTTTCCGGACGGTTGCCCACCCGCGTGGAGTGGCAGAAGGCGGCGCGGGGGGTGGACGCCCGTAACTACGTATGGGGCGACGAATATCAAGCCGGACGGGCTCTGCTGGGCGATCATCCGGATCGGGCGAAATATCCGGGGGGAGCGAAACCGGGTACGTTTCCCCGGGATTGTTCGCCCTACGGACTCTGCGACTTATCCGGCAACGTGCGGGAAATGGTTGAAGAGAGCGCGGACAACACTTCGTTCCATTCCATCTGCGGCGGTTCCTATTTGACGAATCCCCGGATGGCCGAATGCGGAAGCGCCTCTTACGGCGGCGACCGGGCGCGGGACGTCGGATTCCGCTATCTGCTGGAACTGCCGGGCAAGACGCATAAGGAGAGTGCCGCGGCGCGATGAAAACGACATCATTCCCGGCCCGGCAGAGAACACAGAGAATCAGTTTTTTCAGACAATTGACAGAAAAGAGATATGATTGATTTTAAACTTGTAAGCAAACATTATGCCGGAGAACCGATCCTGGACGCGGTCAGTTTCCGGATCAACTCCGGAGAACGCGTCGGCGTAGTCGGCCCGAACGGTGCGGGAAAAAGCACGCTTTTCGGGCTGATCGTCGGAGACATTCAACCGGATCGCGGTTCGATCGACATCCCGCGGGACATGCGAATGGGAATTCTGCGTCAGCATCTTCCGGACGACGCGGTAAACCGTCCGCTGCTCGATTTCACCGCGGACGCGATTCCCGAACTGCGCCCCATGACCGAAGAACTTCATGAGCTTGAAAAGCGTCTGGAACAGGGCGTCGAAGATAACGCGGAGCTCCAGACGCTCCTCGACCGCCACGGACGACTGCAAACTCAGATCGAACACCTCGGAGTCTATCACCTCCGGGTGGATGCCGAACAGGCGCTGAGCAACCTCGGGTTTCACGAGGAGAGTTTCGGCAATCCGCTCAAATCCTTCTCCGGGGGCTGGCGGATGCGTGCGGCGCTGGCGCGGGTGCTGATTTCGCGTCCGGACATTCTGCTGCTGGATGAACCGTCGAACTATCTGGATATTCCCGCGATCGAATGGCTGTGCCGTTTCCTGAAATCCTTTCAGGGAACGCTGCTGCTGATTTCGCACGACCGGTATCTGCTGCGGAAACTGACAAACATCACACTGGAGGTGAATTCCGGTCAGGTGACGCGCTATCCCGGCGATTACGAATATTACCGGGTCGAACGCGAGAACCGCCGCCGGAACCTTGAGGCGGCCAAGCGCAACACCGACCGGAAAAAGGAACATCTCGAAAAGGTGATCGACCGTTTCCGCGCCAAGAGTTCCAAGGCGGCGCAGGCCAAAAGCTGGCAGAAGGCGCTCGACAAGATCGAGGACGTCGAACTGCCTGACGATTTGAATTATCATGGGGCGATCCGTTTTCCGGCGCCGCCGCCCGGAGGGACGGAAGCGGCGCGGATTGAGAATTTAAGTTTCGGTTACACGCCGGAGAAATTGATTCTGCAGAACATCAATCTGACGATCGACGCCGGCGACAAACTCGCCTTCATCGGTTACAACGGCATGGGCAAGACCACATTGCTCAAACTCCTGGTCGGCCGTCTGAAACCGACTTCGGGCCGGGTGGTGCTCGGTCATCACAGCGTGATCGGTTATCAGGCGCAGGAGTTCGCCGAACTCCTGACTCCGGAACAGAGCGTCTACGATGTGGTTCGCGGCGCGTTGCCGGCGGGAGCGTCGACGGCGGGACTGATGAATGTGCTCGGTTCCTTCGGCTTCCCGGGCGATGCGGCGTCGAAACGCTGCGGGGTGCTTTCCGGCGGGGAGAAAATCCGGTTGCTTTTCGCGCGGATCTTCGTCAATCCGCCGAACATGCTGGTACTCGATGAACCGACCACCCATCTGGATGTCGCCGCCCGCGAACTCTTGCAGGAGGCGATCCGTCAATATTCCGGCACGGTCTGTCTGGTCAGCCATGACATCGAATTCGTTCGGGCGACGGCGACCGGAATCATCGCGATGGAACCGCCTGGGATCCGCAAATATTTCGGCAATTACGATTATTATCTGGAAAAATCCGCCGAACTGCACGCTGCGGGCGTTCCGGTTCACGCCGCGGAGGCGGAGGCTTTGAACGGTTCGCCCGATCTGGCGCGCAACCGGAGGCGGGCGCGGGCTCAGGCGCGCAACGCGCTTGCCGGACGAAAAAAACAAGCTCAAATGCGGGTTGACGAACTCGAAGACCGCCTCGCGACGCTTGAGGCGCGACAGTCGGAACTGCTCCATCAGCTTTCCGGCACGGAAAAAATCGACTTCGCCGCTGTCAACCGGACGCTGGCGGACGTGCAGAAAAAGATCGAAAGTACGATCAGCGAATGGGAAAGTGCAGCAGAGGAACTTGAAGCCGTCCGGCTGGAAAACGAAAAAATCCATCAGGAATTCTGAAAACTCCGTCCATAATCAAAACCCACTCAACCAACCCATGGGAGAATACAATCATGAAAAAGTCAAAACTCTTCACCGTTGCCGCGGCACTGTTGCTTTTCGCGTTTCAACCGGTGATGGCCGAAGTCGATTGCGGTTTCTGGTTCGACGTGCCGGAATCGATCACCAACAGCGACATCGAGGGAGTGAGATTCGGGCTGCCGTTCTCCGCCAGCAACGCCAAAGTTGACGGAGCGGAACTTTCGCTCTTCTACAGCGGTACCCATTATGTCGAAGGGATCAAATTCACGCTGATCGGGGTGAATTATTCGGAAACGCTTCACGGTGCTGAACTGGCGCTTCTCAATATGACGAAACGCGATTTGAGCGGTCTGCAATGGGGTTTCATCAATCACTCCGGAGCGGACGGCATCCAGATCGGGTTCGTCAACAACTGCGACAACGATGCGCTTTTCCAGCTGGGTTTGCTCAACATCAACAAAAACGGCTGGCTGCCGGTGATGATTTTCTTCAACTTCGGCAGCAAACTTTTCGACTGAGGCCTCTCCATGGTCGACCTGCCCGAAAGCTGTTACCGTCCGCCGGCGTACCGGGAGTTTCCGGAACGCCACGCCCCCGGAGTCCGGGCTCTGCTGTATGATTCGCTTCCATACCGCGCCCGACCGACGCGGGTTTTCGCGTGGGTCGGAGTGCCGGGAAACGCCTCCTCTGCCCATCCGGTTCCGGGCATGGTGCTGGTGCACGGCGGACTCGGCACCGCCTTCCCCGGCTGGGTCCGTTACTGGAACAATCTCGGGTACGCGGCCATCGCCATGGACACGTGCGGCGCGATGCCGCCGCAGGATCAGCTGGACGTTCGCGGCTGCGGCGAAGGCAACCACTGGCCGGCTCACGCCGACGGCGGCCCGGCGGGCTGGGGGAATTTCGACCGGGCAACCGCTGCTGTGGAGGAACAATGGTGTTTTCACGCGCTGGCGGCGGTGATTGAAGCGCACTCATTGCTGCGGAGTCTGCCGGGGGTCGATCCGGAAAAAATCGGCATCACCGGCGTCTCCTGGGGGGGAGTGCTCAGTTGTCTGGCGGCGGGAGTGGATGAACGTTTCCGTCTTGCGATGCCGGTTTACGGGTGCGGCTGCTTCAATCGGGAGAGCGGCCTGTGTCCGCGCAGTGCGGTTTCCGATGCGGATCTTGCCGCGTGGCAGAAATTCTGGGACCCGCGCCGTTATCTGGCGATGGCGCGTCAGCCGTTTCTGTGGCTGGACGGAACGAACGATGCGGCGTTTCCGTTATCGATGCTCCGGCCGTCGATCGACGCGCACACGACGGGGGTGAACGCTCTGGTGCTCAAACCGGAGCTGCCGCATCTGCATGGAGCAATCAGCGAGGAGGCGCCGGAACTTCTTGAATTCTGTGAAGAAATTTTCCACAGTCGTCCGGCGGGGGCGCGGTTTTCCGCGATGGCGTGCCGGGACGATCAATTATCCGCCCGGCTGGAGGATGGCATTTCCCTCCCCGATCTCAAGGAGACGAAGTTGTATTTCACCCGGACGACGGGGGTCTGGAGCGACCGGCGCTGGAATGAAGCGCCGGCGCGTTTTGAACCGGAATCGAGGCAAATTTCCGCGAAGCGGCCGGAGGGCGCGACGGCATATTTCTTCTCGGTCACGACCTCCGGCGGAACGATCCGCACCTCGCCGATACAGGAAATCATTTAACGATATCGAGCAGTTCGACTTCGAAGATCAGCGCGGCGTTCGGCGGGATGGCCTGCCCTGCGCCGCGTTCGCCGTAAGCGATGCGGGCGGGGATGTAGAGTTTATATTTGCTTCCGACGCTCATAAGCTGAAGGGCTTCGGTCCAGCCGGCGATCACCTGATTGACGCCGAATTCGGCCGGTT
>CALXNS010000079.1 GCA_944389815.1 uncultured Victivallis sp.
GACGGCATCTTCACCGTCGGTTCCAACGACGCGCAGGGCATGCGCCTCGCGCTCGAACATCTGCTCCGGCTCGGACACCGGAAAATCGGCCGCCTCGGCGGCACTCACTCCTTCGACAATCCGCAGAACTGGAACAGTTTCGCCCGCGACCGCACCTTCCGCGAAATCATGGCCGCCCACAAGCTCGACGCCGACCTCATCGCCGACGCCGGACCGGCGGGCGGCTGCGCCGAAGCGCTCCGCCCGTTGCTGAAACGGGGCATCACCGCGCTCATCATCCTCAACGAGGACACCGAAATCGATACGCTTCATGCGCTGCGACTGATGGATTGCCGCGTTCCGGAGGATCTTTCCGTCGTCGCATGGTCACAACCAGGCGTCGGCAGTAAACTCCACCCCGCGCTCACGACACTCGAACAGGATTTCCCCATGCTCGCGCGCCGCGGCTGCGACATCTTCCGGAAACTCCTCAACGGAGAGAGCGTTTCCGGCGATGTGCTGGTCGATTACCGTTTCACCGCACGCGCCAGCACGGCTCAGGCGCGTTTATAACGCAGTACCGCACCGGAATTCCCCGGAAAACGCAGTTGACCAAGCGACGCTTCCGCGCCGCAGAGAATCTCATCAAGACGCCAGCCCGACGCCGGAATGAGCGTCTCCAGAAGTTCTCCGGGGGTATTGTTGACCGCAACAACCAGCACCGTCTCCGAATCGACCGGATGTTCGGTCAATGTGAGCGACGGATTGACGCGCGTCACGCATCTGCGGACGGCGGCGACTTCCGCCGCCTTGCGGTAGAGCCGGTAAAATTCCGGCGAACCCGGCAGAAACGCCCGCGGCGTCTGTGCCGTACATTTCTCGATCGGCACGCTCAAAAACAACAATTTCCCCTTCCCGTAATTCCGGCAGCAGAAAACCGGATCCCCGTCGCCGTCCGTTGCGAGAACTTCTGCTTCACGGCTGGAAAGTTTCAGGAGAATCGGAGCCGGGCAGTCGAGATCGACCCCGCACCCGGCGATCCGAACAGGTTCGACCGCCGCCGCGCGATATTCGACGTCAATTCCGAAAGGTCCGTTGAAGGGCTGCAGCGAACCGCCGTCGGATGTGACCAGCAACGTTGCGCCATCCTCCACGCGGCGCAACAATTCCAGATAACGGCGCCGCGGAAGCGGATCATGCCCCGCAACCGAGGGGAGAATGTAGAACTCCGCCTCCTTCAACGGCTGCGTTCCCAGCTGGAATTCGATGTCGAATCCGGCCTGTTTGGCCAGTATGAAACAGGAATACCCCACCGCCCAGGTGTCCTGCCCCTGCGTCAGAATCGCGACCGCGTCGCGCCGGAATCGCGGCAGAACCCGCAACCCGGTCCGATCGAGCGTTTCGCTGAAGGCTTGCATCGCAAGAAGCGCCGGTTTCGCTTCGCCGCTGGAACGGATCAAGCCGAGTTCGCGTTCGATTGCCGCCCAGTCATAAGGCGTATGCGTCAGTCGATCCTGATCGTGGGCGCACCACCAGAGCAGCCCGCGGCAATCGTGCGCGTAAGAGTTCCAGAGCATGTTGGTCATATACACGCCCGCGACGCGGTCGCTCGATTGTGACGGTCCGAGACTGCCCGCTTCCTCGACGAACGCCGGGATGTTCCCGACGTCTCCATAGAGACGGGTTTCGGCCGCAGCGTGCATCGCATTGCGCAATGTGTTAACCGGATCCTGCGCGCAATACGGCGTGAACAATGGATACGGATGCGTGCAGAGCACATCGGTCGTCTCCGCCTGATCCGAAATCGTCCAGGCGTAATCGCCCGTATTGCAGACCAGCGAATGCATACCGGAAACCACCGGGCGGGAATTGTCTTCGCCGCGCACCGCCGACGCGATCGTATTGCTCCACACCCACGCGGCGCTGCCGTTTTCGCGCTCCACCGGAGCCATGCAGTTGCATTCATTGCCGAGATCCCAGGCGGCGATCGACGGCAGATCCGCGAGTTTCCGGACGAGCAGCCGCACCATGCGCACCTCCCAGCGAACCGCATCCGGGTCGGTGATGACGTTGACTCCGGCGAAGGCCGGCGGCACGTGCATGCGTCCGCTCATCCAGCCGGTGACAAGTCCGACGACCAACCGGATCCCGTGTTCTCCGGCCAGCTTCGCAAGAGTGCGGAACCGTTCAACCATGACCGGATTCACGCCGGCGCGGCCGAATTCGTCATCACTCAACGGCTCCTCACCCCAGCGCATTTCGCGCGGGCATTGACCGCCCCCGGTGTGCAGCGTGATCGGTTGAAAATCCGGCCAGAGCGGAAAAACGCGCGCAATTTGCACTCCGTGCGACGCGAGAAGACGGAAATCCGCATCGACGACTTCCGGGCGCCAGTTGCGCCACATGGCGGTTCCGGCGTGACTGGCCCAGTAGTTGCAGCCGACGAAAAAGGGTTCTCCATGAGAAAAAATAGAGTTCATGATCAAAATTCCCCGGTTTTTGCTGAAAACATACCATTTAACATAGAACCGAAATTTGCAGTTTCAATCCCGCGGCGATATTTTATGTCAGGAAAACAAACAATTGATCAGGGCGGAACCGGAAAGGACACCTCCGGGTTCCACCCGCAGAAAACACGGAGCAGCATCCCTGATGACACGAACCGAATTCCGTGCGCTGGCCAGCCGGCGCTTTCTGCAGCTCGACGGCGCGACCGGCACCGAACTTGCCCGCCGCGGCATGCCCGCGGGCGTCTGCCCGGAAGAGTGGGTTCTCTCCCACCCCGACGCACTCGCCGAAGTGCAGCAATCCTACGTCGCCGCCGGAGCCGACATCGTCTACGCACCGACCTTCGGCGCAAACCCGCTCAAACTTGCCGAATTCGGCCTGGAAGAAAAAACCATTGAAATGAACCGCGCTCTCGCGGCGCTCTCCCGCCGGGCCGTTCCCGGAACGATGGTCTTCGGCGACATCGCGCCGACCGGACAATTGATCGAACCCTTCGGTCCGCTCGCATTCGAGAGAGCCGTCGAACTCTATAAAATTCAGATCCGGGCGCTGATCGAGGGCGGAGTGGATGGATTCGCCATCGAAACGATGATGGATCTGCAGGAGGCGCGCGCCGCGCTGATCGCCGTGCGCGAACTTTCCGAACTGCCCGCGCTGGTCACGCTGACCTTCGAACCGGGCGGACGATCGCTCACCGGCACTCACCCGGTGTCGGCGCTGGTCACATTGCAGGCGCTTGGAGCAGACGCTTTCGGGTGTAATTGTTCGACCGGCCCCGAGGCGATGGCCGAGATCATCCGCGAACTCAAAGTTTATGCACGCATCCCGCTGGTGGCCAAGCCCAATGCCGGAATGCCGCATCTCGTGGACGGAAACACCGTCTTCGATCTCGATCCCGCGCAGTTCGCCGACGCGGCCGAATCGCTGCTTGCGGCGGGGGCGAACATCGTCGGCGGCTGCTGCGGCACCACGCCGGCGCATCTTTCGGCGCTGCATGAGAAAATCCGCACCCGCAACGCTCCCGTGCCGGTACATCCAACCCGCACCGGAGTGATCGCATCGTCGGGACGGTTTCTGCGCCTGGCGCCGGAGGAACCCTTCGCCATCATCGGCGAACGGATCAATCCGACCGGCAAGAAAGCGTTGCAGGCCGAATTGAGAAACGGTTCGCTGGAGATGGTCAAGACGTTCGCAAGGGAACAGACCGAACAGGGAGCCGCGCTTCTCGACGTCAATTTCGGATTGTCCGGCATCGACGAAACGGATATGATGCGTCGCGGTGTTTCCGAAATCGTGCAATGCTGCAACACGCCGTTGTGCATCGACTCCACCCGGCCGGAAGCGGTCGAGGCGGCGTTGCGGCTCTATCCGGGGCGGGCGCTCTTCAATTCGATCTCCGCCGAGGAGAACCGGCTGCGCGGCATTCTGCCGATCGCGGCAAAATACGGCGCGATGCTGGTGCTGCTGCCGCTGACCGACGCAGGGATTCCCGAAACGCTTGAGGAACGGCTCGCGGTTCTGGAAAAAATCATGAGCGAGGCGGCCGGATACGGTTATACGCCGGAGGAGTTCGCCGCCGACGCGCTCATCATGACCATTTCCGCCAACCCGGAGGCGGCGAAACTTTCGCTCGATTTCATCGAAGCGTGTTCGCGCAAGATGCACATCAACACCGTCTGCGGCTTGTCCAACGTGAGTTTCGGCCTCCCGAACCGCCCCGCCGCCAACCTCGCCTTCCTCGGCATGGCGCTCGGACGCGGGCTCAACATCGCAATCGCCAATCCCTCCGCGCCGGGGATGGTCGACATGACCATCGCCTCGGATGCGTTGGCGGGGAAGGATCCGCGGCTGGAGAATTATCTCGCCCGGTTCGCGGGCAACACCGTTTCTCCGGCAGCTGCCGCGGCACAATCAGTCGCCGCCGCGCCGGGAACCGAACCGCCTTCACTTGAAACATCGATGTATGAAGCGGTGCTCCGCGGCCGGCGCGAAATCGCGCTGGAACTGCTGGACAGACTGCTCGGCGCCGGGAGCGATCCGGGCGGGATCGTCAACGGCATTTTGATTCCGGCGATCACGGAGGTCGGAGAACGCTTCGAGCGCAAGGAATATTTCCTGCCCCAGCTCATGCAGAGCGCCTCCGCCATGCAGAAGGCGATGGAAAAACTCGAACCATTGCTGCGGAAATCCGGTGCGGACGAAGCAGCGGGACCGGTCGTCGTCTTCGCCACGGTGAAGGGCGACATTCACGACATCGGCAAGAACATCGTCATTCTGCTGCTCAAAAATCACAATTTCCGGGTGATCGACCTGGGGAAGGACGTTCCGGCGGAAACGATCGTTGACGCCGCAACGGAACATCACGCCGCACTGATCGGGCTCTCCGCGCTGATGACCACGACAATGCCGCAGATGAAGGTGGTGATCGACCTGGCCCGGGCGCGCGGTCTGGAGATTCCGGTGGTGGTCGGCGGAGCGGCGGTGGATGAATCGTTTGCGGCGTCGATCGGAGCGTATTACGGAAGCGACGCGATGGCGACGGTTCGGATTGCGCAGAAAATAACGGGTGAGAACTGATCCCGGCTGATCTGAATTCATATCAACTCAAAGAGAAAGGATATTCCGCAAAAATGAATGCCAGAAGTATCGAGCGTCAGGTCGAAAAACTGTTGCGTGAACTTACCGTAGCGGAAAAGGTGCATCTCTGTCATGCGGTAAGCAAATTCAGTTCCGGTGGCGTCGAACGCCTCGGAATCCCCTGTCTGACGATGTCCGACGGTCCCCATGGCGTGCGGGAGGAGATCTCCGCGGATTCGTGGGACGCGGTGGGCGGCGACGCCGATTACTCCACCTATCTGCCCACCGGAACCGCGCTGGCCGCGACGTGGAACGTCGAGCGTGCCCGGGAGTTCGGCGAAGTGCTCGGTTCCGAAGCGCGCGAACGCGGCAAGGATGTGATTCTCGGCCCCGGCGTGAACATGGTTCGTTCGCCGCTCTGCGGGCGGAATTTCGAATATTACAGTGAAGACCCCTTCCTCGCCGGAACGCTCGCCGCCTCCGCCATCGGCGGCATCCAGTCGCAGGGGACGGCCGCATGCGTCAAACATTTTGCGCTCAACAGCCAGGAGCTGCACCGGCACGACGTCGACGCCCGCTGCAACGAACGCGCGCTGCGCGAACTTTATCTGCCCGCCTTCGAAATGGCGGTCAAGAACGGTCACGCCATGACGATCATGGGAGCCTATAACAAATTCCGCGGCCAGCACTGCTGCGAAAACGATTATCTGCTCAATGAGATTCTCAAACGCGAATGGGGCTTCGACGGCGTGGTCATCTCCGACTGGGCCGGCGTCTACGACACCATCGAAGCCGGCCGTTTCGGCATGGACATCGAAATGGGCACCTGCGCGCCGAGTTATGACGAATACCATCTGGCGACTCCCTTCGAAAAAGCCGTCGAACGCGGCGAAATCGAACCGACCGAACTCGACGACAAGGCGCGCCGGATCCTGCGGCTGATGTTCCGCCTGGGCCTTCTCGGCGACAAAGCACGCCCGGCGGGTGAACGGAATACGCCCGCGCATCAGGCTTCCGCAA
Source organism: uncultured Victivallis sp. (assembly GCA_944389815.1). Lineage (GTDB taxonomy): Bacteria > Verrucomicrobiota > Lentisphaeria > Victivallales > Victivallaceae > Victivallis. The sequence continues at coordinate 6,085 of CALXNS010000079.1, forward strand.
AGAAAATTGCGCTCGAAGCGATCACGCTGCTCAAGAACCGCAACCGCCTCCTTCCGCTCCGGCCGGAGAAACTCAAAAAACTTCTGGTCGTCGGCGACAACGCCGTGCGTAAACACCACTTCGGCGGCCACAGTTCGGCGGTCAAGGCGCTCTATGAAGTGACGCCGCTCGAAGGAATTCGGAACTATCTGCGCGATTATCCGGTGGAGGTGGAATTCATCCGCGGTTATCCGATCTCCTCCGGGGCCGGTCCGATTCCGACCGCGCTGCTCGGCATCGTCGACGCCGGAGCCGGCACCCGCGGCTGGCGCTGTGAAATTTACGACAACCACGACCGCAAGGGCGATCCGGTGACGGTCATGCCGCTGGAAAACGCCGAATTCGATCCGGAACGCGATCTGCCTGAATCGCTCCGCGGCAGGGATTACGGCGTGATGATCCGCGGCGAACTTACGCCCCGGGAAACCGAAACATGGGAGTTCTTCCTCGATGGGGTTTCGCAATCGTGGTTTGACTGCGGCGTGTCCAACATCGAAAACTGCAAGAGCGAGGAAAACGTCTGCGGTTCCGTCAGGGTCAAACTGGAGGCGGGACGAACCTATCCGCTTGCGATTCCGGTTCATGTGCACATGAACATTCCGGTCTATCCGGTGCGTCTGACCGCGAAGATCGGCGACGGCGGCGCCGGTGCGGGTCTCGACGACGCGCTGCGCAGCGCAGCCGAATCGGCGGATGCGATCCTCTTCTTCGGCGGGTTGAACCACACCTTCGACGCGGAGGGAAGCGACCGCAAGGATATGGCATTGCACGAAGGGCAGAACGAATTGATCCCGGCATTGGCGGCAATCAACCCGCGCATGGCGGTCGTGCTGGTGGGCGGTTCTCCGATGGAGATGCCTTGGGCGGACGAAGTGCGGGCCATCGTGCAGATGTGGTACGCTGGAATGGAGGGAGGAAACGCGATTGCGGATATTCTCTTCGGCGCGGTGAGTCCCTCGGGGAAACTGCCGTTCACGTTCCCGAAGAAGCTTGCGGACTCGCCGGCTCATGCGTTGAACGACTACGCGCCGCTGGTCTGCAATTATGCCGAAGGGGTGCTGATGGGTTATCGCTGGTTCGACACGAAGAAATGCGAACCGCTCTTCAGTTTCGGTCATGGTCTGAGTTACACGACTTTTGAATACTCCGATCTGGAGATCAGCGAACTTGAGGATGGGTTCAAAGTGAGCGTAACGGTCAAAAACACCGGTTCGATGCGTGGAGCGGAGACCGCCCAGCTCTACGTGGCGCCGCCGAAATGCCGGTTCGTGCGGCCGGTGCATGAACTCAAAGGTTTCGCCAAGCGCGAACTGGAACCCGGCAAAAAGAGCCGGTTGTCGTTCAAACTGGATTTCCGTTCCTTTGCGTACTACAATCAGGAAATTGGGGAATGGGAAATCGCTCCGGGACGTTACCGGATTGAGGTCGGTTCCGGTTCGCGTGACATTCGTCTCGCAGCGGCGATTGAGTTAAGCTGAGCTGAGCCGGCACTCCAGAAAAAAATTTCTCCGGGACGGGAAATCGCCGATCGCGGCGGCGCCCGTGCCGGAGTTTTTTTCTTTGGCTCCGGGAAACGGAATTGTTGAAATTCATTTGGCGCACAGGAGCGGCATTCAAGTTATTTTAATTGCATTTGGGAACTTTTCTGCTTGATTCCGGAAGAAAAAATAGAATTTTCGCAAATTTTTCCGAAAACAGTTTGCTTAACGTAATCCATGGATGCTATTTTATAAAGAGCATCAACTGATGAATCGATCCATAAAGAAATACGTGAGAATTTGAATGCAGAAAAAGAAATGGACGCCAGAGGCAATCAAGGCGCATATCATCGCACGCAACGAAAGTGAACCGTTGAATTCGCATTATTACGCAAAAAAATATCCGAGCATCTATGCTGCCGCGGAACGGATTTTCGGCTCGTGGGGCAACGCGATCGAGGCTTCAGGAATCGATTATATTTCCGTGCGGAAATACCATGTCTGGACGCGGCAGCGGATTCTGCTGATCATCCGGGAGAAGTTCGAAGCGGGGGAACCGCTTTCGAGTCAATATGCCCAGACATATTACAAGGCATTGTATATGGCATGTGTCCACCGGTTCAAATCGTGGGGAGCGGCGATCGAGGCGGCGGGTTTGGATTACAGCAAGATCCGGCTGCGGCGGAAGATGACGGAGGAACAGATCCGTGATGAAATCATTCAGCTTTACCGGAGCGGCGAAGACCTTGCGTACCCGAACGTCCGGCGGAAACGTCAATATCTGCTTGCCTACGGGATGAAGAAGCTCGGCGGCGGCAGCTGGGCCCGGGCGCGTCAGGTATGCGGGATCACCGACAATTACCGGATTCCGCCGCACAAGCGGAAAAAAGGCGCCTGATCATTATTATTTTTATTTCTCCGATGAAAACCGCGGCAAATCGTGACCGCGGTTTTCGTTTTTTCCGGGAGCGGATAGTCTTGCCATGGTTCTCCCCTGGCCCGTTCTTCGGAGTCGGTCGGATAAGAGGTCAGAGTCGATTAAGAAAATCAGAAAAAAATTTTTTTTGAGTTTGCAAAACGGAATAAATCGTGCCATATTATGAAACGTTGCGAATAAAACAGTAGAAATACTGGTGGCAGGATAGCTCAGTCGGTAGAGCAGGGGACTGAAAATCCCCGTGTCCCCGGTTCGATTCCGGGTCCGGCCACCATTTTTATTTTAATTTAATGATATTCAATAATTTATGCATAAAATCAAAACCACCGGCTAAGCCGGTGGTATGCACTACGCCTTCAAGGCGATATTGCCGGCAGCCCGACACGGGCTCTGAAAAAATTCGCCAATTGCAACTTTTTCACAGGCCGCCGCTAAAGCGGC
>CALXNS010000080.1 GCA_944389815.1 uncultured Victivallis sp.
GTTCCGGAGCAGGAGTTTCCGCGACACTCCATGACGGAAGAATCTTCAACGGGAACTGATTTGAATAAGCAGACGACTTCTGCTGGAATCGTACACTATTTCCAGTGTCCGGAATGTGAAATAATTCGCCTATATTCTGCTTGGAGTATTTCTGGGGGGAATTGGAATTCATGATTTTTATGCCGGTTACACGGTTCGCGGAATCATCAAACTCTGCATTTTCGTATTTACCCTCGGATATGGCGGGATTGTCACCGGGATCTGGGCGTTGGTCGATATCTGTACGGTCAGGTTGGATGCGTCCGGGCACCCGATGGTTTGAATAATCCAGTTTCCGGCAGAGGACTGCTGCCGGAGGCCGGTCATAGAAGGAGCAGAGAAAATTGAGGCGGCGGAGTTTTTCGTCGCCTCGTTTTTTTCTGTGTGAGGTGAATTGAAGGACGTTTTCCGCGTTGCGACAACGAGGTTTTCCGGGTAATTTTTTTCCGAACCGGAATTCTTCCCGGAGGGGGCGATTCTTTTGTCATTCATACCGCCGGCCGGAGGAAACGGCATAAAACAGCCGCTGGTTTCGAAGACTTTCAGATGACGCTAATTTGGAGCAACAACTTGGATGAATATTTCACCGTGACGGTTGAAATGCAGTGTATCAGTGTAGTATTCAAATCGAGTTGTACACATTTTTTGTCCGTTTTTAATACACTTTGTCGATTAATGAAATAAATATTGTGCAAATATTGTTAAAATTAGCGGTTTTCGGAGGTGAGACGATGGGAATTGACCTGAAAAACAGCGGAATTATATTGGATATCGCCATTTTTACAAAAATTTAAAATACAGTTATTTATTTGATTTTAAATAAATTACAATGTTTTATCTTCATTTTTTTGGCCAACTTTTGTAAAAATGATTCAAAAAAACGATAAAATTCAAATATTTTTCGCTTTCCCTATTGACATTTCTCAATATTTTGGGTATAATTAAAAACGGAAATACACTGAATACGGAAGTGTATCAACTGTAAATAAGGAATATGATGGAAAAGTATGCCGACATCCAGCAGGAGTGCCGTGAACTGATCGACCGGATCCCTCCGGGCGGAACGGTTCCTTCCGTGCGCCAGCTGATGAAGCGTTTCGGAGTCAGCCAGCTGGTCATTACTCAGCTTCTGCAGGAAATGAAGGAGCGTGGCATTATCATTTCGCAAGTCGGACGCGGTACGTTCAAGGCCGCCGCCGATGGCCGGCGCAACGCTTCCAGGGGGATGGTTTCGCTGTTGCTGCCCGATGCGCAGTCCAGTTTTACCGCGGCGATCTTTACGGAATTTTCACGTTATTTTTCCTCCGCGGGATATACGTTGAAGCCGCATTATCACAACTACGGCATCGAACGGGTTACGCCGGAAATGCTTCCCGCGGAGAGCGACGCACTCATCGTCTACTGGCATTGGGAGTTCGACCTCGGCACCTGGGAACATCTGGCAAAACTCGAATATCCGGTCGTTTTGATCAACAGCACCCCTCAGGGACTCGGAATCAATGCGGTCAGCACCGACAACTCTCTCGGCGGCGCCATGGCCGCTGCCCATTTCCTGAACAACGGCCATAAGAAGATTGCCATGATGCTCGCTCAACCGCAGCTCGGCAGTACGATCGATCGGCGGGAAGGATTCGTCAAATATCTCATGGTAAACGGTGTTCAACCGATGATTATCGACTGCAACACCCGACCCGGAGAGTCTTCCAGCGCACGCTCCTACGAAGAGATGATCCGCCTCGGGCGGGAAGGCGCTTTCGATTATACCGCACTTTTCTGCGACTCCGACCTCGGGGCGCTCGGCGTGATGCGCGCCTGTCACGAGCTGGGAATTTCAATTCCGGACGATCTCTGCATCATCGGCTTCGACAACATCCCGGAATGCAGCTTCCTGCATCCGGCGCTCTCCTCCATCGACCAGCGGCTCGGCGAATGGGCGGTCGCCGCGGAAAAAATCATCCGTGAATGCCGCGCTGAATCGAAGGCGAATCGGCGCGGACATCAGGCGCTGATCGTTCCGGAGTTGGTCTTGCGGGAGAGCACCCGTGCCGCCCGCGCCCAGGAGATGGCCGGCCAGTGGCGGCATATGGAAGGTATTCCGCTGGAGAATATCGCGGTCGCGCCATGAAAATGATCGATCGGGCCGCCGGAAGAGTGGAAATCAGATGCGGCATCATTCGGAAACAGAAGAGCCTGATGTGAAAATAATGAGTGCTCAATTCAACAGATAATCACCCGACAATATCCAGAAGGAGGACGAGAGATCATCACCAGAAAAAAAGAGTATTTCGCGCTTTCCCTTCTCCGGAATGAGTGAGTTCGGAAGGCGCGGCAAATGAGAAGTGAATCGTTGTTTCGTGCAGGGCAGGACATTGTCATAGAGAATATTCGAAAAAGTTGATTGTTCCATGGGCGAATTTTTTTCAAAAGGAGGTACCCAGATGAATCTTAACGCCAACAAGGAGAGCAGAGTTGTCATGAGACGTCGGAATTTTACCTTGATCGAACTTCTGGTGGTTATTGCAATCATCGCGATTCTGGCCAGCATGCTGCTTCCGGCGCTCAACCGGGCGCGCGACGCGGGCAAGGATCTGCTTTGCCTCAACAACCAGAAGACCCTCGGCACCTGTTTCCAGCTTTATGCGCAGGATCACAATAAATGGTGTCCCCCGCGCGGTCGCGCCATGAATCACATCAATCAGGCAAACCAGCAGGTGCCATGGTCATGGCTGCTGCTTCACAACGGTGGCGCGGTCGGAACCGCCGGTTATGTGTCGCAGGGCAAATCCGGTGATTCGAACATCTTCTGCTGTTACCGGCATGATGCCAGTTATGGCGGTACTGCCGCCCATCAATATCTCCGCAGTTACCTTTTTAATGTCGGCAACGATTATGCGGCCAAGGGGATCAGCCTGACGGACCGGCTCAACTCCAGCCCGACGCCCGATAAATTCCGCCGTCCCTCCAAGACCGTGCTGCTTTATGAATTGATTCCGCCGATGTCCGGTCTGGCGATGAATGAAGTCCTGGTGACCTATGATTGCAACAACTGCGCCGGCATTGCCGTCGGCGGAGCGGATCAGTTCATGCCGCACAGCGGCGGAAAGCGGGTCAACTTCCTCTACTTCGATGGACACGTGAGTTCCGCGCCGCGGATCAAGACCTGGGGCGACGAAACCGGTTACTATCGCGATTGGGAATAAGTTTGCGTAACGCTTCCGTTTGAAGTTGGATATGGAATAGTTTCACCTCGGACGACGGTTTCCCCTCCGCCGTCCGTTTTTATCCTGGAGAATCCGATTGATGAGTTTAAAGAAGAAATTATTGCTGCTCGGAATTGCGGGTACATGTGCGGCGTCGTTCGTCGCGTCCGCCGCGCCGGAATACCGCAAACTGCGCGCGATCACTCCGAATGACCGGAAACTGGAAGACCGGATCAATTTTTCGCCCCGCGCACTGGTCTCCAGTCCGGGCAGTTACTCCAATCCGCCGTGGTCGGCGGAGTCGGCTCAGAGCGATGAACCCATTCCGCCGGCGTCGGGGCTGGTCAACACTTCCCCCAGGCGCGGCTGGATGTCGCCGAACTTCGATTCGGTCGATCCGGAACAGCCGTATCTGCAACTGGATTTCCCTTATGCCGAACCGGTAAAGTTTGATACGATCGGGCTCTATTACATCTTCAAGAAGTCTCCGAATTACCGTCCGACCTATGTGATCGAACGCCGGTTGAACGGGAAATGGGAGACGGTGTTCCAACCGAAAACCCTTGACGAGGCGACCATGCCGCTGATCCGGTTCGATGCGCCGATCGCGGCCGACGCGGTGCGGATCCGGTTCTTCGAACCGTCGCCGCAGAACGCCTGGTGGGTGGAGCGGTTCTGGGTATACGGCAAAGAGCTGCCGTCGCCGTGGCTCGGCGGAGGAAAAATATCCTTCGACGCGCCGGATTTGAAACTCACTGAAAACATGCCGGTCTGGCAGCCGGGGGAAAAACCGCGGATCCGGTTTCGGTTCACGCCGGATGAGAAGGCGGACATTTCGCATCCGGCCCGGCTGACGCTGCGCTTGACCGATTATTACCGCCGCCCGCTCTCCGAAAAGCCGCTGCGCGAGATGGAGATCGACCTCGGAAAAGCGGTGGAGGAGACGCTCGAACTGGATGCGCTTCCGTCCGGGCCCTATTATCTGACCGCGGAAATCGGCGACGGAGAACGTGTGTTCAGTCGCAATCGTTATCTTTTCGGCGTGGCCGGCGCGGCGCCGCAGCCCTCCTGGGAGAATGTGCCGAAACTGGAACCGCCGGTGGTGGAACTCGCCGGCGCGGTCGGACAATATGACGGGCTCGGTCAGCGGAAATCCCGCCACACGGTCGACAATGTTTTCCGGCATGGGCTCAACACCATGCAGCTCGAATATTTCTGGGGCGACCTCGAACCGCTGCCGGGGGTCTATAATTTCGCCGACCTGGACGACCTGGTCAATTATGTGATCCAGCAGGGAAAATTCTTCAACATCACGCTCTATTTCGCCGACGACCAGACCCCGGAGTGGTTGCGGACGCCGGAATACATCATGCGCGATCAGTACGGAAAACCGGCGACGGGGCGCAATTTCTGGAAGATGAAGTTCTTCAGCCCGCCGTCGGTGTCGTCGCCGTTGTTCCGGGAGCATTTCTCGAAATTGTGGGGAAAACTCGCCGAGCGTTACATCGGAACCGGCCGATTGCTGCGGTGCGATCTGCGTCCGCCGCTGCTGGAGGTGTTCTATTTCGACGAATACACCAATCTTTACGTCAACGGCGGCAAAACCGACAACGTCTGGGATTACAGCGTCTGGGCCGAACGGGCGTTCCGGGAATATCTGCGCGATTACCGGAAACTGTCGCTGGAGGATCTCAGCAGGCGTTACGGCCGTACGATCTCAAGTTATGAGGAAATAAAACTGCCACAGCCGCTGCCGAAGGATCAACGCGCGACCGATCAACGGCCGGAATGGCTGGATTTTCTGGATTTCAAGCTGGTTTACACGCCGCAGCAGTTCTATCTGGATGCGATTCGGGCGGTGAGCGAGTATGCTCCGGAGATGAAATTCTTCGCCGCCGAGGCGCATGAGGACGACACCCCGCTCGGACGGGAGATCTCCGCACTGGCCGAGGCCGGAAGGCTCTGCGTCGGGAATTTCAGCATCGAACACGGACGGGAATATTTCCAGTATGATCAGTACCGTTACCAGCCGAAACTGATCTGCTTCGAATGGGGAGAACCCGCGCCGTCGTATCTCGCGTACAACAGCGGATTGTTTGCGATCATCCCGTTGCTGTCGCGCGGGACGGTGCGCTGGGTGGGAGCGCCGGGACTGGAGGAGGAGGCTTACGCGAATCCGGTCACCTGGCGGTCGTGGAACGATCTGCGCGTGCTGGCGCCGAAACTGGCGGACATCTCGCGTTTCAATTTGATCGACGATTCGGAGATCGCGTTGATCGGCGGGTTCGTCTACGACAACACCCATTACGAGAATTGCCGTCCCGTCCGGCGTATCCGGCGTCAGACGGAGTGGGATCGGGTGGTGATCAACAACTGGGGCGGGCTCGCCGGAGTGTTGAAGGCGGCCAATTATTACAACGGGCTGCCGCCGTATTATGAATTGACCGAGAAGACCGGCGATGAAAAATTACGCAATGTCAAGCTCTACATCGACGGCGGCCATCCGGACATTCCCGAATCGGTGCAGCGCCGGGCGCTTGAATTCGTCCGGAACGGCGGGAAACTCGTGCTCTGGAACACCAGTTTCCGGCGCGAAGGAGAGCAGCCGACCAACGCGGTGCGCAATGAACTTGGAATCATATCCGACCCGGAGTGGTCGGAGGATCCGGTCGCCGTGGAGATGACGCTGCCGGGCGGGAAGCCCTTCAAGGCGCAGCTTTACCGTTCGGGAGCGAATACGAGCTGCAAAGGAGAGGTGATCGGTCGTGATTCCTCCGGGAAACCGATGGCCTGGAAGATTCCGTTCGGGCGGGGCGAGGTGCTCTTCTTCAACGGGCTTCCGGTGATCGATGCCGCAGATCAGTGGACGCCGTGGATGAGCGATCTTATGAAATGGGCCGACATCCAGCCGTTCAGTCAGGTTCGGATGAAGACGAAGTTCCCGTTGCCGAATGTGCTGACGTACGCATTGCGCGAACCGGAATCGGGCCGGGTGCTGGTTGTCATCTACAATTACACGAGTGAACCGGTGGATGCGGAAGTAAGTTTCCGCGAACTGCCGGTCGGAGCGAACTGGAAGGCCCGGGTCTACCATCAGAGTAAACCGGCGACGGAGTTGCGGAAGAGCACGCTGACTCCGGCGCGTTCGACCTTTGACGTGAAGATTGCGCCGCTTGATCTGCTCTTCATCGAAGTTGCGCCGCCGCAGCGGTAAGACGAATCTGCGTGACGCGATAAACGGAAAA
>CALXNS010000081.1 GCA_944389815.1 uncultured Victivallis sp.
CGGGGGGAGACGACACAAGAAGGAGCGTAGCGACGAACGTGCCGTAACTTGCCCGCGGGTGCTACCCGCCCGTGGGTGCTACCCACCCGGTTACTGGAAACAAAGGTCGGAATGCTCGCAACCTGAAAAGGTTGCTGCGCCGTTGTCGGCAGCGGAAAATTCTCTTCCTTGACGGAAGGAAATTTTCCATTGAAGCAGGAGCTGCCGACAACGCTATGTCAAGGGCTCCGCCCTTAACAATCCCGCCAGCGGGCTGTGCGCCCTCTGGACTCCGCACAAGGGCACAGCCCTTGACCGGCGGTCACCTCCGGTGACCTGTCCTTCCCGTGGTCGCGCAGGGGCCGGGGGGCGGCAGCCCCCAGCGGCACAAGTTAGGCGCAAAGCGCCGCACGTGCCGTAACCTGCCAGCGGGTGCTACCCGCCGGGGGCCGGGGGGCGGCACGCCCCCAGCGGCACAAGTTAGGCGCAAAGCGCCGCACGTGCCGTTACATGCCCGCGGGTGCCACCCGCCCGTTACCTGCCAGCGGGTGCTACCCGCCCGTTACCTGCCAGCGGGTGCTACCCGCTATTCCCATTCAATGGTGCCCGGGGGTTTGGCGGTGATATCGTAGACGACACGATTGACGCCGTCGACTTCACGAACAATGCGTTCCATCATCGTTTCGAGCAACTCCCACGGGAGGCGCACCACCTGAGCGGTCACGGCATCGACGCTGTTGATCGAGCGGATCGCGATGACATATTCATAGGAACGCTTCTGATTCTTGATGCCCACCGTTTTCACCGGGACGAAAATGGCGAACGTCTGCCAGGTTTTGTGATACCATCCTGCTTTGGTAAGTTCTTCGGTGACAATTGCATCTGCTTCGCGGAGCATTTCAAGCGTATCGCGTTCGATCGCGCCGACATGACGGACGCCGAGCGACGGCCCGGGGAACGGATGACGGTCGATCAACTCCGACGGCAGCCCGAGCATGCGCCCGACGGCGCGGACTTCGTCCTTGAACAACCGTTCGACCGGTTCGACCAGCTTGAACTTCATGTTTTCCGGCAATCCGCCGACATTGTGATGACTCTTGATGACGCCGGCGGGGTTGCCGTCGAGCGGAATGCTTTCGAGAATATCCGGATAAATCGTTCCCTGACCCAGGAACGGAGCATCGATTTTCGCTGCGGCCTCGGCGAAGACTTCGATGAATTCCTTGCCGATGATCTTGCGTTTCTTCTCCGGATCGGCGACGCCCTTGAGTTTGGAGAGGAAACGCTCCGACGCATCGATGTAGCAGAGATTCATCTTGAAATTGCGCGCGAAAACCTCCTGAACCATCTCCGGCTCATTCTTGCGCAACAATCCGTGGTTGACGAAAACGCAGGTCAGATTCGTGCCGATCGCCTTGTGAATCAACGCCGCGACCACCGACGAATCCACTCCGCCGGACAACCCGAGAACCACCTTCTGGGCACCAACCTGGCGCCGGATGTCTTCGACGGCTTCGTCGATGAATTTATCCAGCGTCCAGCTTCCGGAACATCCGCAACGGTTGCGGCAGAAGTCCACGGCGGCATCCACGTCGCCGACTCCGCCGGAAAGATCGAGCAGCGGCAGTTCGAGCGCTTCGAACTTCGCTCTGGCTTCGGGGCGGGCGGGCGTTTCCGGATCGGCGCAGAGAATCAATCCGACCGGTTTCTCCTGAAGGACACGTTCCACGGGGACCGTGTACGGCATCACCATCGTGTAGATGTGGCGATCCCGGATTGCACGGGCGAACTTCTGAATGTCGGCACAGCCGAAATTCAACAAAATTACGGTTTCCGGTGTCTGTTTCATGATATCCTTTCTCTAACATGACTGCAACAGCGTCTCACAATACACCCGCAACGCGCGAAGATCAAGCTGTCACTCCGTGTGATTTGAAACTTTTCATGCGTTCCGCCAGCAGATTTCCGAGCCGCACCATCGCTCCGGCCGACGCAACCGCACAATTGATCCAGCCCGGATCGGCTCCGCGTTCGTTGTTCTCCCAGTACGTGAGATAACGTCCCGTCCGGAAATCCTGCGCGCGGGTCATCGCGTTGGCCAGTTCGCACGCTTTGGCCAGGTCGAGCATGTTTCCGGTCGCTTCGAACATCGCCTGAAAGGTCATGATCAACTTGGCGGCGCTGGCGTCGATCGGCACCGGATAGGCGTACTGCTCCAATACGCACGGCGTGATCCATTGATCGGTTCTCCATGGCTCACACGGCATCGGGCGCTCCCAGACGACGAACTGATCTTCCGCGTAACGCAGCAAGATTCGCGCCGTTTCGAGCGCGGCGTCTCTCCCGTGTGGCAGTGCTGTCGCCGGGAGGTGGCGGAGGAGGTAAAGCGCATAGTCGCACGCATTGTGTTTGGTGTTGTTCCGGTAGGGCTGTGCGGGTGCGATGTCTTCGAACTGCCCTTCCCAGTTGAAATTCCGGACGGCGGTTTGTTCGAGGTATGCCAGCGCCTTTTCCGAACCGGTGCGGAAACCAGCCACGCCATATTGAGTTGTCAACCGTTCCAGTAACACGATCATCGGCATCGGGACGCATTGATTGGGCGCGACAGGTTCTCCGGTCGCCGCACGAATTTTCAAATACCAGCTCCCGGAAGGAAGTTGAAGTTTCAGATAGGAACGCGCCACGCGTAGTGCGGCGTCAAAATAACGCCTTTTTCCGGTTGCGTCGTAAAGGTCAAGCCAGACGAGGACGCTTTCAGCCGGGTAAATCATCATGATCTCGCCGGCATATTCCCCTGCGGTCCGGGCGGTTCCGGCATAGGTCGGCGGCATGAATTCCAGCGGCGCTCCGGCCGGTTCGCAGCAGTCGATCAGATAATCCGCCGCGCGCCGGGCGATTTCGAGCGCCGTTGCGTTTTGTGCCGGTTCGAGCCGGGCGTAGAGCAACATCCCCGCGACGACGCCGGAAATGATTTTGGATGGATAACAGTACAGTTCATAATCAGGATCCGGCCGCCCCGTCCGGAGCCAGTTCCGGCAGTGGGGTTGCCGGAAGAGAAATTCCATCGCGCGCCGGGCGCTCTGACGGTATTCGTCCACCGGCCGCGAATAGCCGCCCCGGAACATCGCCGCCCGGTAGAACCGCCGCTCTCCTGACATTCCGCAAACGGCGCCGTCGGCGGCGATTCCCGCAACTTCCACTTTGGTGAACCCGACCGGCAATTCGTTCCAGACCGCCGTCAACGGCGCCGACGGCGTTGATGCGGAAAATTCCCGTTTTTCTTCGTCCGCTCCGGTGACGGTGAAACGGTAGGATACTGCTCCGGGAAGTTCGGCGAAATCGAACGACGGCACGGAAAGGAAGCGTTGCGCATACGTGTTCCAGAACGGCGCGCCGTTTCCGCCGGGAGCGATCGGCATGAGCGCGTCCGCCGCGGCGGCACGCTGCAATTCTTCAACGGGAGGAAGATCCGGCACTGGAATCCACGAGGTGGCGACATCCGGAGCGGGGAGCGTCAGGGCAGGGGAGGAATTTGACATTTTGCTGCTGAATCCTTGTTTTGAAGGTGATTTCCCTGTTCTTCAATACAACGGGAACGTATCCGGCGGGAAAAGCGCGGCACCGGAAAATCCGTTCGTTTTTTTAGTATAGCGGAAATTCTCTGATTTGCATCTTTTTTTCGATGTGATATTTTATAGAAAAAAGACCGTACTTATGGATTTGCGAGATTGAATCTTCCGGAAATCACCGCCGCCAACGTCTATTGTTGTGCGGAACGCTTCGGCCAGACGGTTCCGACCAGGTGGCTCGGATTATATATCAGCGGGCTGAAACGCATGATCGTCTACCGCGCGGACGGGCGGTTGCTTTTCGAGGACGACGCAACTACGGAACCGCATCTTTTTCTGCGTTTCCCGGGGATGCGCTGCCGATTCGAATTCGGCCGCGAACGGGAAAATTTCGTCATCGGATTCCAGCTTGACGAACTGACGTTCGACGACGCCACCTGCGGTGCACTTCTGGATGGAGTGCCCATCCCGCTGCGGATTCCGTTGTCGCCGCCCGAAACGGAATCGATGCGTCGGCGCTTCCGCACTCTCACCGCCGCTTTCCGCAGCGGACTGCCTGGCGGAATTCTCGCTTCCCGGCTGGAGGCGGCGGGGATTCTGGGGCGCTTCCTGCGGCGCGACGGCGGTGAAATTTCTCCGCAGACCGCGGCGGAGAAATTCCGCCGCCTGATCGATGAAGACTGCCACTGGCAAAAATCCCTCGCGGAACTCGCTTCAGTTACCGGTATGAGCAGCGACCATCTGCGGACGCTCTTCCTGGCCGAATATCGAATCACGCCCGGTGAATACCGCCGCCGCAAACGGGTCGACCGGATCATGGAACTGATTGCGCAAAGCGATCTGACGCTCAAGGAGATCGCCGATGAAGTGGGAATGAAGAATGTGACCCATCTTTATGCGCTCATGGCCGGATATTTCAAGGAAACTCCGGCGAAACTTGTTCGCATTCACCGCGCCGTGCGCGAATGATGAGCCGCACGGGAAGTTTTTCATGCCGGATGTTTTCCGGGAAGTGATTATTTCGCTGCGGAATCACCTTCGCCGCCTTCCGCCGCCGCTTCGAGCAGCACGGCGAGGCGTGACGGATAATTCTCCTCCGGCTTCACGTGAACGCCGAAGGTGATGCTGTCGCCCATGCAGACGATCCGCTCCGGCTTCCAGCCTTTTTCGTGGATCACCTCCGCCACCGCCGCCGCCAGCTTCGCATAACCTGCCGGAGTTGGATGAATGCCGTCTTCCGTGCCGCAGTTGGCCTGATTGCGGAAGAGACTTGCCGCATCCGGCGACGCATCGCCGAGCACCCGGGTTGTTTTCAACAATGGAATTGTATTCTGTCCGGCAACTTCCGCGATGATCGCATTGGCTTCGGCCACTCGGAGGGCGGCGGATTTTTCCCGGAAAAATCCCTCCCTGTGCCGGGCGGCAAGATAAGGTTCATAGGCGTTGGGAATTTCACAGAGAATCACTTCCGCTCCGGAAGTTTTCGCCTTCTGCACCATCGAAAGAAGATTGGCACGATACCGCTCCGGCGCAACCGGATTCCAGGAGTTGAGCCAGTCGTTCGTTCCCGCCATCAATATGACCAGATCCGGTTTCCGCTCCATGACATCTCTCTCGAACCGCGCCGCCATCTGATTGGTGTTGTCTCCGCCGATTCCGGCATTGTACACTTCCACCCCCGCCGCCGTCATGGCGAAGCCGTACCCCACCATCATCATCAACAGCAGACCCGGAATCACAATTCGTTTCATTCCACCGCCCCCTTTCTTAAAACTGTTTTTATATATTATACTTGATTATACATGATAAAACAAATTGATTTGGAAAAAGACGGAAAAAAACGCCGGAACGGGATATCCGTTCCGGCGGATAAATGCGGCGGAGCGCCATCGGAAGAAATTATTTTTTCGCGGGGTTTTCTTCCTCTTTCGTTTCCGCAGCCGGAGTCGCGGCAGCGGCAGTTTCTTCGGCTTTGACCTTGCCGAGATAATCCGGCAGATCCAGCCCGGCCATGCCGGCGACGTCGTGAAGCGGCGGCAGACTCTGGAGCATCCCGGAGAGGAAATTCGCGGTCGTGGTGCGGCCGTCGCCGTTCTTTGCGCCGCCGTCCCAGACGGTGAGCTTGTCGATGCGGATGTTCTTGATCGCTTCGGTCTGAAGCGAGACGATATCCTGAAGTTTTTCGATCAACAACATCTTTGAGGCGGCGTTGGCGTCGTTTATGCACGCCTGGATGATCGTCCGGTAACCTTCTCCCTTGGCCTTGAGGATTTCATAATTTCCGCGCGCCTCGGCTTCGAGTTTGGCATAGATCGCGTCGGCGACGCCGCGGGCTTCGCGCCGGGTTTTCTCCGCTTCGGCATCGGCGGCGATTTCGATTTGTTCCTTGCTGATCTCCGCCGGCACGATCACTTCGGCGCGCTGGCGTTCGGTCTCCATGCGGGCGCGGGAGATCTGCGCGTCGGCCTCCGCTTCGAACCGGGCCTTCTCGATCTGCGCCTCGGCCACCTGGCGGGCGGCTTCGGCCCGGCGGAAGGCTTCCGCCTCCTGTTCGGCTCTTGTGGCGTTCGACTGGGCGATTTCAATGGCGGAGATGTTTTCCCCCTGCGTCGCTTGCGAGTCGGCCTGCTTGACGGCGATGCGGCGGTCACGGTCGGCGTCGGCTTCTCCGGCGGCGGCCTTGGAATCTGCCTGTTTGACGGCGATACGGCGGTCACGGTCGGCGTCGGCTTCCCCGGCGGCGGCCTGCGATTCGGCCTGCTTGACGGCGATGCGGCGGTCGCGGTCTGCGGTCGCTTCCCCGGCGGCGGCTTCGGCTTCCGCCTGAGCGACGGCGACGCGTTCGAGTTTCTGCGCTTCTGCGGCGCCGATGCTGCCTTTCCGGGTCTCTTCGGCGACGTCGATCTTCGCCTTGTTGATCGCACCGGCCGCGGCACGCTGTCCGATCGCCTTGATGTAACCGGATTCATCGGTGATGTCGGTGATGTTGACGTTGAGCAGTTCGAGGCCGAGTTTCTTCAACTCCTCGGCGACGTTGGCCTCGACCGCGCGCAGGAAGGTTTCGCGGTCGGCGTTGATCTCTTCGATCATCATCGACGCGATCACCAGACGGAGCTGACCGAAAATGATATCCTTGGCCAGTTCGGCGATCGCCTCCGGGCTCTGGCCGAAGAGACGCTCGGCGGCGTTCCCCATGATTTCGGGGCTGGTGCTCACGCCGACCGTGAAGACCGACGGCACGTTGATGCGGATGTTCTGTTTGCAGAGCGCATTGTCGAGGTTGACCGCGATCTGCAGCGGCCGCAGCGAAATGTAACCGTAATCCTGAAAGATCGGCCAGACGAATTTCGCGCCGCCGTGAATGCATTGCGCCGCCTTGGTGCCGCCGGTCTTACCGAAGATCACCATGATCCGGTCCGACGGGCACTTGCGGTACCACGTCACCAGCGAAATGAAAATCATCAGCAGGACAAACGCCGCCAATACGGCCATAACGACTATTCCGGGCATTCGGTTTTGCTCCTTTTTGAGTTGAGATTGAATTTAAATAGATTGCGCAAATGACGCATTTACTTTGATTATGATTGTCGATGATCCGGGTTCCGGGGCACTTCGCCTCCTTCGCCTGCGCCCGTCAGGACCGGCGCACCAGGAAAATTTCGCCGCCAAGCTGTTCGCAGACCGTCACCGCCACGCCGGTTTTGATCTCCTCGTCGGAGCGGACGTTCACCTGGCGGGTGCGATCCGGCAGCGAGACGGTGACGATTCCGCCCGGCTTGCGCCCGCCAGGCACGGTGAGATAAACCACTCCCGGGCACCCGACCAGATCCGCGCCGGAAACATTGCCCGACTGCTGCATGCGCAGCAGCAGCGAAAGCACCAGCGCCGTCAGAAACATCATGATCAGTCCGCAGCAGAATGCGATCCCCAGCCCGCTCCAGCCGAGATGACCCCAGAAATAACCGCCCCAGCCGAAGAAGGTGACGAATGCAACGATGCTCTTGATCGAAAAGAAGTTCAACCCGGTGATGTCGGCGACGTCATGCGTATCGACGCTGAAATCGTTGATGTCGGCGTCGCCGTTGTGCAGTCCGACCATGCTCAGGATGAATTGCAGCGCGAAAATCGCGGTCCCCGCCACGGCGATGAAAAGATAAACGCTCTCTCCCCGGCTCAGCCAGCTGCCGATGCTTTCAATCATTCGTCTTTCCCTCCTGTGTGAGAAATGCCTCTTCTATAATTTTACTGCAACTTGATGTCAAATGCAAATGCGTTTCCCCTCATTTCCCGCTAAAAAAATACGAATTTTTTACCGGCGCATCTTCGTGTCGGATGCCTCGCATTATAATCGATTCACGAAATTTCGGCAATCCTCCCATTTTTTATAAACTGGGTTGCTCTGGATTTGATTATATATTCCGGAATCGGTAAATTTTAAACTTTTTCAGGAATGTCACTTGACTTTTGGGTTAATCTGGGTCATAATTAATGCAAACAAAGAAAGAGAAAGCAAATGAACCTGTCCCGCAACGAGGCCCAAAGCCTGCAACTCGCCGACCGTCTGGAGACGGAGATCCGCAACCGGATTCTGCCTCCCGGCAGTAAATTATTGAGCACCCGGAGCCTCAGTGAACAATTCGACATCGACCGGAACGTGGTCCGGGCGGCGCTCGACATGCTTGAGGCGCGCAAATTGATCGTCCGCCGTCCGCGGCAGGGGATCTACGTCAATCCCGAACTTCTGTCGCTCGGGCGGCCGGAAATCTACATTTTCACCTTCGGCGGAACCACGCCCTCCTACGTCGAGACCGCGCTCGATCTCCAGCACAACCGCGAATACATGCGCAACTGCAACGTGACGATCCGTTACGCCTGCTGGGAGGAGCTCAACTTGCAGACGTTCGAGAACGAAATGGTCAAGGCCCGCCAGGTCAGTCCCGGCATCATCGTTCTGGCCAGCACCTACGTCGACCGCCCAAAACTTGAAATTCTCCGCGCGATGCAGATCCCGTTCGTCATTCTCGGCGAATATCACCACGACGTGAGCGGTCTCGACGCCAACCGCATCTTCGAGCAGTTCGCCCCCAAGGGGCTGGCCATCGGCCGGTTCTTCGCCGAGAGTTCCTATCGGGAGATGGCATACTTCACCTTTCCGGGCAACATGCTCGATTACGAGATCGAATACCGCACGCTGCTGCGCTGCCACGCCGCCGCCGCCGGAAAGAAATTCATCGAAACCGAGTTGAGTTTCGATCCCGAAACCGAAGTCAACGATCAGCACTGGCAGCAGAAGGCCGTGCACGATCTTTTCGCCTCGGGCGCCCGTCCCGATCTGCTTCACTTCATCGACGGCGTCGATGTGGCCGGCATCCAGCAGGTGCTCGATGAATTCCATCTGCACATCCCGGAGGATGTCAATTTGCTTCTCTACCACCCGCTCGCGGAAAATCCGGTCCCCGGACTGCTGGAGATCCGCGTCGATTACTCCCGTTTTTCGGCGGCGGCATTCGAACTCATCCTTCAGACCGTCCGCACCGGGGAAAATTTCGGCGTGCGCGATCTCACGCACCTGGTCAACTATCACATCGGAACCATTGCATGAAAAAATTCATTACACTTTCAATTTTCGCCTTTGCGCTCATTTTCGCCTGTTCCCGGTCGGATGCGGCGGAAAATGCCGCAGTCAATATCGCCCCGACCGGCGAATTTTCCATTGCCGGACTCCGGTTTCAACTGCTCTACCGCGACGCACAATGGAATTCCAGAATGCAGAGTGCGGCGACGGTTCGGCCGGAAGCGGGATTTCCGAAGCGTTCCAGCGAACTTTTTGAATTGCAAGGCGTATTCAATGTCGCACCTGATGCCGCTTTCAACTTGAAAGAACTGATCCGTTTTCGGAGCGAAACGCAGATCGATTACAGATTTTCGCTCAATTCCGGTCAGGCAATCCCGGCCAATCTGGTGGCGTTGAGCGTCAATCTGCCGATGGATCGGGCATTATCCGTCAACGGTCGCCCGGTCGGGTTCAATGCCGAGTTCGACCCGGAAAAGTGGGCGATCCTTCACGCCCGGCAGGAGACGACGCTGGAAATTCCATTGAAATCGGGAATGCTCATTCTGCGCGGCACTTTCGGATTCCGCCTTCAGGATGAACGCAAATTCAAACTCGACCACTGGGCGCTGTGGCTGCTGGCCGATCCGGATTCCGGCAATGTGACCGCCTCGGAGCTGGCGCTCTCGATCCGGTTCCAGCCGTGGCGGAGCACCCCGCTTGATCTCCGCGCCGCGGCGAACATGGGATTTGCCGATCCGGTCGCCGACGACGGCAAAGGCGGCTGGACCGATCAGGGGCCGTCGAACGATCTTGCTGAAATGCATGGCGGCGGGTTCGATTTCTCCGGCATCCGCTGCAACGTGATCGAACCGGAGGATAATTCGGGACGTTCCTGTCTGCTCTTCGGTTCCAAAGATCGTCCGGGCTTTCCCGCCGAATTCACGCTGCCGGGAGCCGGGAATGAACCGGTGCGCAATCTCTATTTGCTTCACGCCGCCGCCTGGGAGAAACCGGAGGGAACGCCGCTCGGGGAAATCATCGCCGTATATGAAGACGGTTCGGAACAGCGCATTGTGCTCCGCTCCGGCGTGGACGTCGGCAATTTCTGGAATCCGTTGCCGCGGGCAAACGCCACTCCGGTCTGGACGGGGAGGAACCGCAGTGCGCGGGTCGGACTCTATCTTGCGAAATTCAGCCTCGAAAACAAACCTGTTCGCTCCTTCACGCTCCGAAGCGCCGGCAACGCCGTCTGGATCGTCGTCGCCGCCACGGTTTCGCCCGACGACATTCCGCTCCCGGAAGAGCAATCCATTGTGCTGCATCCCGACGAAACATGGCATGTGATCGACAACCCCGGCAAAGTGAAGGCCGGAACCGCGCTTGATTTTTCTCAGCCCGACGCGGTTCCCGCCGGTGAAGCGGGGTTCGTCGAATTCCGCGACGGCCACTTCTTTCTGCCGGACGGTTCCCGGTTGCGGCTCTGGGGCGCCAACATCTGCCAGGAGGCGCTCTTCATGAATGATGCGGAACTGGCCGCGTTGGCCGACGATTTTGCCCGTTACGGATACAACGCCGCCCGGTTTCATCAGTTCGACCACCGCATTCACCGCCGCGACCGGGGGCACTCCACTGAACTGGAGACGCGGGCGCTCGACCGGCTCGACCGGCTCGCGTGGGAGTTGAAGAAGCGCGGCATCTATTTTACGATCGACCTTTACACCCGGCGCGTACTCCCCGCGGGGGAACTTCCCGGATTTGAAGACGCTCCGCTCGGGCTGGCGGAGTTCAAACAGCTCATCTACGTGCTGCCCGCCGCTCTCGAAAACTGGAAGGAGGCCGCCGCCAATTTCCTCAATCACGTCAATCCCTACACCGGCGTCGCGTGGAAAGAGGAGCCGGCGCTGGTTTCGATTTCGCTGGTCAACGAAGACACCTCGTTTGCCGTCTGGAACCGCAATTCGAAAATCGCCGCGCTCTACGAAATGAAGTTTGAAGAGTACTGCAAGGCGAGAAATCTCCCCTTTGCCTCCGAAAACCGTCCGCTCCTCTTCCGGGAATTCCTCAATGAAAATCATCGCAGAGTGTATGCCGAAATGAAGGAGTTTCTGCGCAGTCTCGGCGTCCGCGCCGCGCTCAATTCGCAGAATTACTGGGCGCAGGTCTCCCTCGGACTTTCCCGCAACGATTACGACATGGTCGACAACCACTTCTACTGGGGGCATCCCGAATTTCTCGGCAAAGACTGGACGCTTCCTGCTCTGATTCCCGGCGAAAGCGCCGTACGCACCTTCACCGGTTCGCTCGGGTTCGTCGCCGGCAGTCGGATCTTCGGCAAACCCTTCACCATCACCGAATGGGATCATGTCAACCCCAGTCCCTTCGCCGCCGAAGGGGCGGTTCTCGCCGGAGCATACGCGGCGTTGCAGGATTGGGACGGCATGTTCCGCTTCACCTACACGCACAGTCCCGACCGGGTGCGCAATCCGGAGTCGCCGATCTATTTGTTCGACATCGTCGG
>CALXNS010000082.1 GCA_944389815.1 uncultured Victivallis sp.
TGGTGGTGCTCAACCGTGACGAATCACCGGAACTTCAGCCCGCGTTGTTGACGATGGAGGAGACGGCGCTTCTGGTGCCGAACCGGAGTGTGCCGTTGAAGGTGACGTTTCAGAATCCGCTTCCGGAGGAGAGCCGTTTTTCCTATGAGTTGCGGCTGCCGCGTGCCGTATCGCTGCGGGAAGTGCCGGAGGAAGGGGAGGTGAGGCTTGCTCCGGGAGGAAAGGCGGTGTGCGTCTTTGCACTGGAAGTGAATGATGATTTCACGCCCGACTTCGGGGAAGCGGTTCCGCTGGAGATCGACTATGTGCTCAATGACGGTGCGTATCAGGATACGCAGCTTTTGCCGCTGCATGGTGCAATGGTGCTGCCGGCTCAATTTGTTTTGCGGGAGAAATCTCAGACGGTGTCGCTCTTCGACGCGGATCCGACGCGCACTTCGATGGTGTGGCGCAATGCGGACGATCTCTCCGCGGCGGCCCGGCTCGATTGCCGGAACGGAAAACTTCTGCTGGATGTGGATGTGACCGACGATCGGCATGTGCAGATGGAGACCGGTGCCGACGTCTGGAAGGGAGACAATGTGCAGATTGCGATGCAGCTTCCGGGGCAGTCGGGGATGTGGGAGATCGGCTTGACGTTGCTTGAGAATGGCGCCCCCGAGTGTTTCGTCTGGATGGCGCCGCGCAACTTCAACGGCAACGAGTTGGCTTCTGCGATGAAACTTGATGCAAAACGCGACGGCCGGCTCACCCGTTACCGGGCGGAAATTCCGATGGCGGCGCTGGGGCTGACCGGTGAGATGGCCGCGGAAGGATTCCGTTTCAATCTGCTCGTGAACGACAACGACGGTGAAGGGCGCAAGGGCTGGATTCACATTGCGCCGGGAATCGGGCGGAACAAGGATTCCGACCAGTTCCCGTTTGTGATGAAACTGAATTGATATTGAATTAAAGAGAGATTGCTTCAGATGGCTTCCGCCTCGGATTCGGCGGTTTTCTGCTGCTGAGTTTGAGATGTTTCGCCTTCCGGGGTGAATTTCAGGAACTCCGCCCGGATGATCCGGTTGTAACTGGTCACGGTCGAATTGTTGTTCGGGGTGCCGCGCATGCTGCCGTAGGTGAGATCGACGTCCTTGTAAATCTGCGACCAGCTGCTGCTTTCATTGTCGAGATCGCTGGTGGTGTTGAATCTCGGGTCGGCGTTGCGCTGTTGATAAGGAATCACCTGCTGGGCGACGATGAGGACGGCATCGGCGCCGTATTCGGCGGCTTCGTTTTTGAGTTTCGCGATCATCCGGTCCTGGGAGACGTCGGTGTAATCGGCGGAAACGGTTGCCGTGCCGAGCACTTCGAAGGGACGTTTGATGTCGGCTGCCTTCCGGTAAAGCTGTACCTCGGAGGTCGGTTCTCCGCCGGATCTCCCGTCGTATTCAAACGAAATGCAGCCGGACAACAACAGCAACAACGGCAGCGCAAGGACGCCTCGCAGCAGATCTTTCGACATCACGATTTTCTCCCCGGAATTGGATTGTGTTAAAATAACGATGCCTAAATTTAATGCGACGCGTGCGATTTTTCAAATCAAAACCGGAATTAACAATTGATTTTCCAGCATCGAAGTATTATTTTATAATACGAATCCATCATATCAACGTCTGGAGTCAGGAAAAATGATTCGTTTGCAGGGAGTATTTACCGCGCTCATCACCCCGTTCCGGAACGGAGCCGTCGACTGGGATGCGCTGCGTGAATTGATTGAACAGCAGATCCGGGGACGGGTCGCCGGAATCGTTCCGGTCGGAACGACCGGCGAATCGCCGACGCTCAGCTGTGAGGAACATCTCGAAGTGATCCGCTTTGCGGTGGAAGTCGCCGCACACCGGTGTTTGATCGTTGCCGGAACCGGGGCGAATTCCACCGCCGAGGCGGTGCATCTTACGCGGGAGGCCCGGGAGGTCGGGGCGGACGCGACGCTTCAGGTGACCCCGTATTACAATAAGCCGACGCAGGAGGGGCTTTACCGCCACTTCTCCACCGTGGCTGATGAAGTGGGGCTTCCGGTGGTGCTCTACAACGTGCCGGGCCGCACCGGCGTTCCAATCGCGGAAGCGACGGTGGCACGTCTGGCGGCGAATCCGCTGGTCGTGGCGATCAAGGAAGCGGCGGGAAGCGTCGACCGGGTTTCCGCGATCCGGGATATGTGTGATCTGACGGTGCTGAGCGGGGACGATTCGCTGACGTTGCCGATGATGGCGGTGGGGGCGTCCGGAGTCGTGAGCGTGTCGAGCAACATCATTCCGCTGCAGATGACCGAAATGGTTGAAGCGGCGCTGGCGGGAGATTTCGTCCGTGCGCGGGAGTATCACCGGAAATATTACGCGCTGTTCCGCGATCAATTCATCGAAACCAACCCGGTTCCGATCAAGGCGGCGCTGGCGATGACCGGACTGATTGCCGAAGAGTATCGGCTGCCGCTCTGCGAGCTTTCCGCCGAACATCGCGAGAAACTCGCCGCGACGCTGAAGCGTTGCGGAATTCTTGTTTCCTGATTCGATGCGGGCGCGCCGCAAAGGGATGGAACAATGGACGGCGATCGGGTTTCTCCGGTCGCCGTTTTTCGTTATATTGCTTAAGCGCAAAAAAACTACCGGCTGCGCCGGTATGTAGCCGAATAGCTTCAGCTTAAAGGCGAGAGAAGAAACTCCGTGCTATAGTATTGCAATTCGCCAATCGCAACCCATAGAA
>CALXNS010000083.1 GCA_944389815.1 uncultured Victivallis sp.
CGGGAACTTTCGGTCGAACTCCTGAAGTTCCTGGAGGGTTTGCTGAGCCTGCTGCGCTTCTTCGACATCCTTGAAAGCTTGAGGCGCCACTCGTTGGGCGATCCCCCGGAATGTTATGTCGCGCAGCTCCGTATATTCCGTGTTCCATTTGCGGAGCAGCGCCTCCTCCTCCGGCGCCCATATCTCTTTAAATTGCGCCTGAGTTGCAAACGCAATCGCTTCGTTCAAGACAGTCAGCTTTTCCGTGCCGTCCTTCCCCTCAAGGGCGGCGGAAAACCAGTTCAGTTTTTCCAGCAGATCACTGTAACTGATTTTCTCGCCGTCGTTGGCTTTTTCTGCCGCCACCTGCGCGGCGTCGGCTTTGCGAACCGCAGCGCCGGGGATGTCCGGGGAAACTTCCGCCGTCAGGCTGCGAGGTTTTGTTTTTTCCATTTCCTGAGGTTGAACGGCCGACTCCTGCGCCGCCTCCGGAAGCGGCGCTCCCTGGCCAGGTTGCGGTTCGGTTGCCTGCGGAGTGGCAATTCCCGGGTTGTCAGGCTTTCCTTCGATCAGATCGATATCCTGAGCTGCGGTGCCGGCGGATTCCAGGCGCTTCCACGGATCCCAGATCTTCTGAAGATTCTCACGCGGCGTATTGAACAGCACCACGGCTCCCATTACCACTGTAATGAAAACAATCAAACCGAGGATGAAGAAAACCATTCCGCCTCGTCGCGCAGACACTGCCGTCCCGATTGCCGCCGTTTTTTCATCCGCCTCCGGCGGACGCGGCCGTTTCGGTTGAATTTTAAAAAGCGGCGCTTCGTCGTCATATTCAAACTGAACCGGCTTGCCGTTCGCTCCGGAAACTTCGCTCCAGAGCGGAGCCGCCGGCGGGCGCGGCTGCACCGGCATGTCGATTTTGCCGCTGCGGGCGCGTTCGACCAGTCGGGCGAAACGGGGATCCGGATTCTGCAGAAGCGTCTGCATTTGAGCGAGGTCGAAAACGATCAGTCGCGAATTGTTCCGCACCTTCGACGCCATCTCCGACTGCACCGGGACGAAACGCCACTGGAAGGTGATTCCCGGCGGCGCATTTTGGGTGAAACAACTGTGAAACGTCACGCGCCGGGCATTTTCATCCTCCAGCAGCGCAACGGACTCCGCCGCCAGTTTTCCGGTACACTCCGCCGTCGGCATCCGGAGCGGATCGAAGAGGATGTGGATCGGTGTATTCGGGCTGCTCAGCGCATAATAGGCCGGAACTGCGGCGTAAGCCGCATCGCCGCAGCATTGCTGCCAGACGTATGCCGGATCGGTCCGATTGACGTCGGCGACGGGTATCGGCGGTTGCGGAAGATTCGGTTCCGGAGGTCGATTCCATTCACTGCGAAAAGGCGACGGCGTGATTCGGAACACATCCGCAGCGGTTACATCCGCCCGGCGGAGTTCTTCGTCGCTGAAAATCAGAAAATCGGCGAATTTGTTGCTCCGTCCGGTGTAATCGAGTCCGGCTCCATGCAAACGGGCGAAGATATGATACGAATCAATCAGACAGTGAAAGTTTGCCACCGGATTTTTCCCCGCTTCCGGCGTATAATGGGCGAATACCGGATTATACGCGGTAAGACTCTCCAGCAGACGGATCAATGATCGCGGAATCCCCCGGGTTGCGGCTACCGTACAGAATCCGCTGGAGCCCGGGTCAATTCCGGCCGGCGCGGAGGTGTAAATCAGTTCGAATGCCATTTTTGATTCATCCCCGATCGGTTGTCTTATGTTCAGCTGTTCCAGAAATCACTGTCGTCAGTCTTATTTTGCACGGATTTCGTTGCATCGCCGCTGTTTGAGGAGGCGAGGTTTCGTGACGGCGGCAGAGGAAGGGTAACCCAGCGTTCGTGCTCCGTGTCATAGACATTGCGCCCCCAGTAAATACTCGGCAGATTCTGACGTTCCCTGTCTCCGGGAAATTGACAGATCAGCGTCTGCGGCGTCCAGCGATATTCCGTCACCTCCTCCGCCTTGCCGCTCACTCCGTCCACTCCGGGCAGGATGCCGGCTTCCCACAGCAAAATCAGCAGCGGCACCTCCGCCCAGATCGGTTTGACGTGGCCGGGTTGAACCGTGATCATCGATTGCTGTTCGTCGAATCCGGGCAGTTCGCCCAGCGCGCTCACCGGCACGAAATAGACCGTCTCGGCGAACGCCTCCGCCGTACTGACGATCTCCGGCGAAATCCGCAGCAGGTGACGCCGCAGATTGTAGGAGACGTTGAGCACGCTGCCGACGTCGAACGAATACCGCATTGTCCGCGAACTGTAATAGAGGTAATCGATCCCCTCCAGGTCGAGTTCGAAATCATCACGCCAGACGTCGTATTTCGGAATCACCACGACCAGGGGATGGTGATATTTTTCCATCGTTTTCAACCCCTGGAATTTACGGACGCGGGCGATCATTTCGTTGAGCAGCGCTATCTGATTGCGCGACTGCGGCAGACGGCTGATCTGCGGATCGGCCGGGTTGCAGTGGGTCACCATGCGCGCATCCTTGAGCGGGTCGAACAGAAAAACAATGCCGCTCGACCGGTTGAGATGTTGAGTCGCCATTCCGGTCAGCGCATCGCGTCCCGGTTCGAAATGTTCTCCCGCGTTATCGTAGAAGACCAGGTTGCATTGTCCCAGGGCCGGATTCGTTCCGAAATCCGGATGCGACGGCAGCGGAGTCAATGTGAAGGTGAAGGGCAGCGGAAGTTCAATGTTCGTTCCGTTCAACCGGACCTGACTGGTGAAGTCGTTGCCGTGCAGCGCGGTCTTCGGCAGCGCAACCTGGCTGGAACGGTAATCGAGAAAGAGCAGTTGTTCGTAACGGTTGATGACGGCATTGGCCGTCGCGTCCGCATCGGTGAAATTGTAATCGAACTGCTGCGGCAGCACCTGGCGCAGCCGCCAGATCAGCGAGGTCAAATAATAAGATTTTCCGCTGGCGGGCGCGCCGACGATCGAAAAGAACAGCGAATCCGCGTCAATCAGTGCGTCGGGTATTTCCAAATGACAGCGAGGACAGGCCAGGGTGGTGCACTCCATGCCGCGGGCGTCGATCGCATGGCCGAGGGCATTGTACCGCTCCGGCAGGAATCGCTGCTGATATTCCGGCCCGAGCACCGGATCGCCCAGAAGCGTGTGATGCCGGGAGACGAACAGGATTTTCCCCAGAGCGAAACGGTACCAGCAATGAGGACAGACCACACAGCGTTCGCCCGGTGCGAGTTCCGGCGCGGAGTCGGACGCCAGCGAGAAATCCGGTTCGCTGTTTTCCGGCTGTTTCGCAGGTGCCGGGACCGGCTGACGTGCGGGAGCGGGGGTGGACGGCGCTTGTTGCGGAGAGTTAACGGGAGCAGCCTTGATGCTCAGATCCGGTTCGGCGACCTTCTTTATTTTGGACACCAGCCGGGGGGGCGGAGCTGGCGTGTTGGCGGGTTTCAATTTCGGAATCTGCTTGAACGGCGCGTCCGAACTCTCTTCGGAATCATCCGGCATGGAAATTTTTTTCCGCAGTGTGAAATTTTTCTTCGGAACCGATGCCGCCGTCGTCGGCATCGGAGCACTTTCTTCATATGCTGCCGGTTCCGCGGGAAGCGCGAGAATCGCCCGCAGCACCGGCACTTCCCCGGCCTGCACCCAGGGGTGATCGTCTCCCAGACTGACCTGTGTGGTCGGCGTCAACCGTCCGTTCTGCGCCATGCTGCGCAGTGTTTCCGGATCAAAGGGTCCGATTACATTGGATTTTCCTTCAAGAACAAACCACAAACGGCTCATTTTTCAATAATCCTGAATTATGTGTCCATTCCACCGCACCGACCGGAAGGGGGATTCCGGCCACGCCTGGAACACCGCTTCACACTCCGCCGGCGCCTCCACTTCCAGTTCCAACCCTTCCGGCGTTTTCGTCCAGGCGGCGCGAATATTGCCGTGGGGAGTTGGTACTTCTCCACTCATCCGATAGGCGTTGCCCGGCACTGGGGCAACCCGGAATCGGCGGAACCCCGGCTCCAGCGGTTGAATTCCGAGCTGCCACGCGCTTTGAATGTACACCGGAAGACTGCTCCAGGCGTGACAGAGACTGCCCGCTCCATCGAAGTCTCCTTCGCCTGCCGGCGTTTCCCAGAGCGTGTCGCTCCGGGTGAAGAGCAGCGGTTCATAACATTGTGCCATCCGTTTGAAAACGAACTTCCGCGCCTCCGGCGACTGCGGCATCAACGCCTGCGCAAAAAGAGGCATC
The DNA here is from genome assembly GCA_944389815.1 of uncultured Victivallis sp. GTDB lineage: Bacteria > Verrucomicrobiota > Lentisphaeria > Victivallales > Victivallaceae > Victivallis. The sequence continues at coordinate 4,261 of CALXNS010000083.1, forward strand.
GAACTGAAACTTGCCCGAACCAGCCCTTCATCTGCAAGCAGTTTCCCGACCACCGCCCGGCGGCGTGTTTCGTCGCCGATGCTGCAGAGCAGCGCCATGATCTGGGTGTGTTCGTGAGCACCGGAGAGAGTGCCGTCTTTCCGGCTGGTCGCATAAAACGATCTCTCCTCAGCCCAGAAGGCGCGATCCACTGCCGCGGCGAGGAGATCCGCTTCGCGTTCCCACTCCGCGGCGTCCTCTCCGGCCCGGCGGCGCATTTCGGCAACCGCGCGGAGCGCCAGGATCAAATAAAGATTGTACAGCGCCCAGCTCTCGGCGGGATCGAAGGGGGTCGTGCCGTCCAATCCAGGAACCCATTCATAGAAGTTCCAGACCGCCTTCCCGGGGACGACTCTCGCCAGACCGGTCTCCGGCTCCCGGGCCGTCAGAATCCGTCGAAGCATGGCGTCGAGCTGAGCGGCAAAACGCCGATAGAGAACATCGCTTCCGCTGTAGAGGCCGTGTTCGGCCAGCTCCACCATCCAGGTCAGCGTGAAGACGGGGATCGTCACGCCGCAACGTGCCGGGGCACACAATTCGAGCCAGCCGTCCTCGGCTCTCAACCCGTTCCCGAGCAAAGTGAAGCACGCTTCGGCGAATTTCCAGTTTCCCCACACGTAGTAACCATAGAGCGCCTGATTGCGCGAATCATAGGCATAGAGCGACTGTTCCCGCCACGGGCAGTCCTCGTAATGTTCATGCATGCAGAGCCGGAGCGTCCGGATCGCCGTCGCGCGAAGTTTATCTGCGAGCGCGTCGCCGCAATCGAACGGCGCCTGTTCCGGCAGCGGAAGTTCCGCCGGAAGAAGCGTGACAAAACGGAGCGTCAACGGTTCGGAAAATTCCGTGATGTTCAACTGCAGATAACGCCCGCCGAGCCGTCGGAACGGCAGCGTGAAGACATTCCGCCCGGCGTGCGCGATGTAACGGTCGGTGAAGCAGCGCGGCCCGATTTTGTTGCGGACACGCCCATCGGTCAGGTGTTCGCCGTGGGAAATGTCCAGCACCGTTCCGGCAGGCGCATCGAAGTCGAGCGTCAGGTAGCCGGCGTGTTCGCCGCCGAGATCGACGATCAGCCACGCTCCGTTCGCCGGGGCTTCCGGAACCGGTACGCGGTATGCCGTTTTTCCGTCGATGACCGGCAGATGGTCGCCGTATTCCTGCGGCAGTCCGAAGAACGGCCCCGGCGGAACGAAGGTGAATTGATCCTGCCGGACCGCATCGGCGTAAGTGGCCGCGTCCCGGGCGCTCTCCGGCCGGAAAAGGAATCCTTCCGTCTGAAGCGTCACCGGCAGCAGCGGCGCGCCGATGCGCTGCGGCGGCACCGGCCGCGGTGACAATCTGCCCGGCCGGTCGAAGCATTCGACACGCTCCCAGGCGAAAGCGTCATACGCCGGATCGCACCAGTTATCGCTCTTCCGGGCATCGAATCCGGCAACGAAACCGAGCTGGCCGGTCGTGCGTTCGATCGGACCGGAACGGAAGGCCGGATCACGGCGGCAGCGCCACGAGGCGTCGGAGATTACGGCACCCGGAATTTCCGCGATCAGTCCGGCCGGTCCGGTGCGGTAGGTGGAGAAATCCTCGCCCCGGTAAAAGAACAGCACGGCAAGGACATGACGCCCCGCATTCAGTTTCCTCAGCGGAAATTCCGACCAGGTCGGAGCGTCGGGATAATCGGAATACTGACCGCGCCCGACTTCCTCCCCGTCGAGCATGGCGACGAAATCGCTGTCGGCGGCGATGAGCAGCGCCGGTGCGGGCAATTGATTTTCAACGGAGAATTCGCAACGAAAATCGACATGATCGTTGACCATTGTTTCAGCGCCGGGCAGGCGAATCCAGCGTGCCGCGGAAGAAAAATCAATCATGATCGGAAATCCCGGGGTTATAACAATGCTAAATCACTTAATATGTCATAACTTAGCATGTTTTTCCGCTTTTTCAACCCCGTCAGCGGGGAATACAAATAAAAATCAGCCCTGCAATGCAAATTCCGAGCGCCGCCAACTGGGGCGGCCTGATTTTTTCTTTGAGCAGGAAGACGCTCGAAAGCGTGAAGGACAGAATGCACGAACCGACCATCATCGGGTAACACATTCCGCCCAGGCCGGCCTCGGCCATCGCATTCATGCCGGGGAAGAAGAGCGTGTAGGAGAAGATCAGATTGAAGAGCTGCAGCGCGGCGATGTATTTCCATAACCTCGAATTGACGATGTTGCTCCGGAACTGCCGCCGCCGTTCCGGAGTCCAGCGTGCCAACGTGTACCAGAGTGCGCCCGCCATTCCGCCTCCGGTGGTTGCGAGTGAACGGACGACGCTGTTGATCGAAGCGGTTTCCGCAAAATAGGACGGTGCGGTCATCATATTCTGCTGAACGGCGCAGATCGCAAGGCAGATGAAGGCCAGTCCGCGCCAGCCGCCGCCGGAGTGCGCATGGTTTTCCCGTGCCGCGCCGAAAAGGACCAGGGCCGTAAGAAGGCAGAGGATTCCCATGCCCCGGAGGAAGGTCAATTCCACGCCGAAGAAGAGCACTCCGCCGAGAAACGGAAAAACCAGCGCCGACTGAATGATCGCCCAGATGATTCCGTTGGGACCGCGCTGCATCGCATAAGCCATGATCTGCAACATGATGAAATTCATCGCGCCGGCGATGGCGTAAATGGCGCAGACCAGCGTGGTTGTTTTCCATGAGCACTCCGGTGCGCCGCCGAAGATCAGCAATACAATGATGCTGACCGTTACCGAAAAGCCGTTGCCGAAAAGTTGTACCAGGCATGGTTCAATTCCCCGTTTCGGCGCATCGCCCATCACCAGTCCGGTCAAACACCAGCTGCTGCCGACGATCACCATCGCCGTGATGCCGAAAAGCGAAGTGTGCCAGAAAGGCAGACTCTGAAATGATTCAAACAGTGAATGGAGCATCTCTCCGGCCGGCGCCTCCTTCTGCGCAATTTACAGCTGTTATGCGCGACAGTTGCCGCGCTTACGGGATAAATATAAACATATCATGCTGAAAAATCAAATTCCAAAAAAAAGATGAATGTGATTATTTTGAAAAAAAATTCCGGCGTGCTATATTGTCCGAAACCAATCATCAGGAGACGATCGAGCCAATGAGGAATCTACAGAGTGTGCGGGCCCGGATTGCCGAACATTACCGATCAGCGATCCGGCTCGGGGTTCTTCCGCCGGGGAGTGCGCTGCCCGCCGCCCGGACGCTGGCCGCCGAATGGCATACCGCCGAGTCGAATGTGCATCAGGCGATAGCGATGTTGGCGCGGGAGGGGCTGGTGAATCGTCGTCCGCGCGCGGGGACGTTCGTGAGCGAAGCGGCGCGAGAGATGCGCAGTGTGGCGATTTTTCTGGACTGGTTTCATTTGCGTCGCGGTGAAAATTTTACCCGGCTTCTGGTCGAAATGCTCGAGAAGGAGTTTGCCGCGCGCCGGATCGCCTGTCGGGTGATTTACGATACGCCCGGAGGCGCGGGAATGCATGAGTTGCGCCAGCTGGCTTCCGCGCGGCGAATTCAGGCGGTGGTGGTTCGCAGTTTGACGGCGGAGCAATTTCCATTTTTTTCACGGCTTCCGGTGCCGTTCGCGGCGCTTTCCTCGATGCGGATTCCCAATCGGGTGACCTTCCTTTCCGCCGAAGTGGCGCGGAAAATGGTTCGGGCGCTGGCCGATTGTCGCGGGATCGGGTTGCTTGCGCCGGGAATTTCGGCGGATTTCACGGAGAAATGCCGGCAGGCGGCGAAGGAGGAGAATGTGGAACTTCGCCCGGAATGGATTTTCACCGAATTTGAAGATGTTCCGTCTGGCGACAGCGAAACCTTCGCGTATCACGCCATGACCCGATTGTGGAACGCACCAACTCGTCCCGCCGGAGTGATGGCATTTTCCGACGACCTTGTCGGCGGAATCGCGATGGCCGGATACCGCTGGGGATTTCGGATCCCGGAGGATTTTCGTCTGGCGGTTCACACCACAGGCGAAAATCCGGTGATTTTCCCCTTCGAATGCACCTTGCTGGAGCACTCGATCGCGGAGATCGCTTCGCTGCTCGCCGGCCAGCTTGACGACCTCTGGAACGGCAGGACGCCGCGCTCCGGACAGTTGACGATGTCGATCCGGGAAATCAAGTTGTAATTTTTCCGCTTTCGGTCTATATTATCCGAATGGGAATTTTCAAGGAAAAAACATTGCCGCTCTGGGCCGGGATTCTGGTTTTGATCCTGGCCTTCGGCGCATTGTACCAGCCGTGGCGGCTCGGCACGCAGGAACTTCTGCGCATGGAGGGGTTGTACGCCGTCCAGGCGACGGAGTTCGATTTCAGTTCCGCGACGGTTACCGCGCACGGAGCGGCGATTCAGAATGCGTATCCGCTGTTTCCGGCTCTTGCGTCGCTGGCGGCGCGTTGGACCATGTTGCCGATGGATTTCGTGCTGCGGCTGATCTCGGTGATGATGGTGGCGGCTGGAGCGGTGGTGGTCTACGTGGCCAGTTCCAGCGAACGGCCGGGAAGAGCGGGGCTGGTGGCGGCGGCGATGTACATCAGCACCAATCTGATGTTCGAGAAGGGCCTGGAGGGGTATCCGGCGACGACCTCGGCGTTTCTGCTGCTGCTGGCGCAGCTTTTGTTTTTTCAGTTCGGCTTCCGGCGCAGCAACTGGAATCTGGGATGGATTTTCTCGCTCGGGATGATGGCTCTGGGATTTTGTTGCGGTGGTTTTACGCTGCTGTGTTATTTTCTTTTTCCATTGTTTTTCCTGCGGCGACCGTTGTCGGTCAAGTCGAAATTCCGGAAGCCGGGATTTGCGATCGGCGTGGCGATTCTGGCCGGAGCCGTGATTGCGTGGTGGGGGCCGTACTGGATTCTCTCGCACCGGATTCCGTTGCAATATATCGGCTGGGAGGAGAGTTCCTTTTATAATTATCTGCTCGATGTGCTTGTTTTTCCGGTGGAACTGCCGTTTCGTCTGCTGCCGTGGACGATTATAGCCTGGATTCCATTCTGCGTGGCGCTTCAGGCGCTGGATGAGACGCCGATTTTCAGCCGTTATCTTCGGACGCTGGTGATTGCGGGCGGGGCGCTGCTCTGGTTCGGGCCGGATCGGGATCCGCGGGAGATCATTTACATTCTGGGGCCGTTGTCGATTCTGGTGGGAATCAATTACGATCTGGCGATGCGGCGGTACGGGTTCAAGATCCGCAAGCTGCTGATTCTGGCGGAATATTTCGCGCTGGCGACGGCGGCGGCGCTCGGGATTTTCTGTCTTGCGCCGCAGTCGTGGCTGGAACCGTTTTTCCGGTTGAGCCTTTCGCTGGCGTTCCGGGATGCTGGATATCATCGGATTTGGGCGGCGGTGATGGCGGTGTTGATTCTGTTGATGGCAATTTATCTGCGGCGGATCCGGCAGGTACGGCCGATCTGGCTGATTCTGCTGCTCACGATGGTGATCAGCGCGATTTTCTACTGGACGACGATAGCTCCCTATCGCGCGCAGGAGCAGGAGAAACGGCAGCTGGGACAGCGAATCGCCGAGGTGCTTGCCCGCGAACCGGAGCGGCCGCGTGTGTTGTATAAAAACAACATTCAGGATCTCTACTCGGAGCTGTATTATGCAAATATACCCGTGCAGCGTCTTCAGGAATTGAGCGAACTGCCGTCGGAACCGGAGGCGGTTTATCTGGTCGGGACGGAATTTCCGCTCGAACCGGATCGCGACTGGAGCAATCTTCTTCCGGCGGATTTCACCTATCGGGAGCAGCGGCTCTGTCTGTGGAAGGGCGTGAAACGACCGCGGGAGTGATGTGTTCACGGTTACGTTTTCCGGTAACCGGGGCGGCATTTTTCTCTGTGATATGGGTACATTGACGACGGAGCAGGAAGAGGAGAGGGAAATGGTCGGACAATATCTGGGGCATCTGCCTGAAGGCGACCCCTTGCATCAATATCTCAGATATGAGATTCAACCTCAGTTGGCCGCAGTGCCGGGTCGAACCGTCTACCGGGTGTTCCGACTCCACGCATCGAACGAAGTTTATCTTTATGAGGAAAAACATACGCGCGCCCGGATGGTCGGAAAATTTTTCCTCAATGCGCGGGAACGGAACCGCGAAGCGGCCGCCCGCCGTCTCGAACGGGAATTTTCCAATCTTGTGCGGATGCGGCAATATGGTTTCACCGGTTATCCGCATTACGTCGTCCGTCCGCTGGGACGGAACAGTTTTCTCAATGAGCTTCTGGTCGAGGAATATTGTGAAGGCGAACTTTTAAGCAGTGTGATCAACCGCGCGATTCGGACGCGGGACGACGGGCTTTTGTTCGGGAAGCTGACGGCGCTGGGATATTTTCTGGCGACCTTTCACAACCGTTCGGCGGAATCGGGAACGCGGGTGAATTTCGATGAGAGCTGCCAATATATGGAAAGCGTGATCGCCCGGTTGCAGCGTTCCGGATGCATTGACGGGGGCGGCGGAGATGAACTGCGTCGGCTTCGGGAGCGCTGGAGGGAGCGGCCGGAGATGTGGAGCGACTGCCGGACGCTGGTGCACGGGGATGCGACGCCGGAGAATTTCATGTTCGGCGGCGGACTGGGGGTGATCTCCTACGATCTGGAACGGCTTCGCAGTTCCGATCGAGTGTTCGATGTCGGGCGCATGGCGGGGGAATTGAAACATTTCTTTCTGATGGAGACCGGAAATAAATACGCTGCCGAACCTTTTATCGGTCATTTTCTCTGGGAGTACAGCTGCCACTTTCCGGATCGGGAGCGGACGTTTCAGGCGATTTCGCGCCGGGTGCCCTTCTATATGGGATGCACGCTGCTGCGGATCGCCCGGAACAGCTGGCTAGCCTGGGAGTATCGGAAACTTCTGATCCGGGAAGCGGAATTATGCCTTGGGAGTGGATTGCGATGATGATACGCGGAATAATTTTCGACATCAATGGAACCGTCACTGATATTCTTACAGACGAAGGCAATTCCGACGTCTACCGTGTGCTGTCGAATTTTCTGGATTATCAGGGACTGGAAACGACTCCGGATGAATTGAAGGAACTTTTCTTCCGCATCAACAAGCGTCAGCGTCGTACCAGTGCCGAAGAGTATCCGGAGTTCGATGTCGTCGCGTTGTTCCGGGAGATTCTTGAGGAACACATGCCGGAGGCTGCGCTGCAATCGCTGCCGAAGGCGCGCAGGAAGGAACTGCCGCGGCTGCTCGCCGAACTGTTCCGGGCGGCGTCGCGTTTCAAACTGCAACTCTATCCGGGGGTTCCTGATGTGCTTGACGAACTGCGAAGTTCGTATCAGCTTGCCGCGCTCTCCGACGGGCAGAGCATCTGGGCGCTGCCGGAACTGCGCGCGGTCGGACTGGCGGGTTATTTTCAGAAGGTGCTTATTTCGAGCGACCTGGGGTTCCGGAAACCGGATTCGCGCATGTTCCGCATGATGCTTGACGAAATGGCAATGACACCGGACGAGGTGATTTTCGTCGGCAATGACATGTTTCGCGACGTCTTCGGGGCGAACCGTCTCGGGATCAAGACCGTGTTTTTCAAGTCCAATCAGGGCGAACAGCGTTACATGGGCGCGGAGCCGGATTACATCATCTACGATTTCCGCGAACTGCCGGAGGCCGTCCGTTTCCTGACGAAACGGTGACGCCCCCCCCGGTGGCGCGGCGGAATCTTGCTTCGGTCAGATGATCTCCAGCCCGTTGCGGTCCGGCAGCGGCGGCAGCGGCGCGTGGGGATCGCTCTGATACCAGATTGCAACGGCGGAAAGATCGTCCTGAAGCGGCAGGAAACGCCCCTCCGTCCGCCAGCCGAGCGCCTGGATGGTCATCTTGAATTCCTGATGGAACCAGACCGGGTCGGCGATGTGGAAACGGTAGAGCGCGTGCCGGGAACCGGCTTTTTCCGGTCCGATGCAGATGCATCCGGCGTAGAGCGAATGAAACGTCCGGGTGCCGAAGTTCCACGCGCCGCAGAAGTAATCCTCCGTTCCGGTTGAGCAAATGGAGGGGAATTTCCGATCGCCGTCGAGAAACATTTTCACTTCGCCTTCGCCCCACCATGTGGTGTTGTTCTGCTGCCAGGTGAGGTAACACCCGGCGAACCGCCCGACGCCGCGGATGCCGTCGGCGATGACGAAATCCTCGCCATAGGGGAGGGGATTGGTCCGGCGGAAGGAGGCGTGCAGATAGAGCGCGTCGTCCGGGATCGGTTCCCGGGTGAAGTTGATCGCGTAATAGATGCCTGCAATGGTTTCGTTTTCCTGAGATTCGAGCGTGATGCGGGCGTGTTTGCGGAACGGCATCGGCCAGTAGGAGTTCATTGCGTTGTGCGGGTTGACGCAGATTGCCGCCGACTGCATTTCGCCGTAATATCCCGGTGCATTGCAGAAGAAGTCGCCGATCGGAGTTTCGACGCTCGGCGAGGATTCGCCGTCCCAGTACATGCGCAGCACGACCCGCCGCAGATATTTTTCATTGAGCGTGATCCAGAAATGGCGGATCATCCCCGGCCCATCCGCGTCGAAAATCGCCGTTTCGGAGTTCGGCGCCAGATAGATCCACGGCCGGACCTTGTAACCGCGTCCGAGTTCCCGCGAGGGATGCGGTTCCTGAAGATCCGCGATCTGCCCGATGGCCGCGACGTCCGACCCGGCGGGAGCGCCCGGCACGTCCATCGCGGCGGCGCCGGGGCGGGCGTAAACATTTTCCGGGGAAGCGCAGTGCGAAGTGCCGCGCGGCGGCTGGATGAGCGAGTCGAGAAATTGATTCATGATTTGTCCTTTCCAATGATTGCCGGATGGCGCATTGCAGCTATATTATATTGAAATGAATTGAAATGCAATCGAATCAACCGGGTATTTTTCATGAAAAATTTATCGTTTTCTCTGAAATATCTTCATTACGTCACCGGTGTCCGGGAAGCGGCGCCGCTGCGGATTTCCGGAGTCGGCCTCCGGGAGGCGATGTCGCCCGGCCGGGTCGAGCGTCCCGCCGGGACCCGTGACCGGTTTCTGGTTTTGTTTCACACGCCGGTTGAGCTGTTTCGCCGGGGGGAGTGGGAATCTTATCCGGCCGGGACGGGGATGCTCTGGCCGGACGGAGCCGGACATTTTTACGGAAACAGCGATGAGAACTGGACGCATTCATGGCTGCATTTTCACGGCACCGAAGCGGAACGGCTGCTTCGGGAGATCGGAATTGTCGATGATGAGGTTTTCCACTTTTCCGACAGCGGCGAGATGGAGCGTTCGCTTGAAAAAATTTACCGGGAAGTGACCCGGAGCGATGCATCGGATCGGATTGTCCTGCCGCTTTTTGAAGTTCTCCTGCGGGAACTGAAACGCGAAATCAGCCATCCCGCGGCCGGATTTGTGCCGGAAACGCTCCGGCATTTGAAAATCCGGCTCGACGCGGCAGCGGCGATTCCGTGGTCAGTCGAGGAACTTGCCCGGATGAGCGGATACTCCAGTTCGCACTTTGCGGCGTTGTTCCGGCGTTACTTCGGCGTCGCGCCCGGCGAATACTGTCGCGAACTGCGCCTTCGCCGCGCAGCATACGAACTTTTGAACTGGAATTTCACCGTTTCTGAAATCGCGGAGAATTGCGGCTTTTCGTCGCTCGGGCGTTTTTCGCGCGTTTTCCGGGAACATTTCGGCATGGCGCCTTCGCAGTGGCGGAAACTGCACGGCTCCGGTTCGTCATTCTGAGCGGTCATTCGAAAAGTTCATACTCGGTGCTGCCCTCGTTGACGTTGTTGAGCATCGGAATCGAATGAGTCGTAAAGGGCACGAGCAGAATGACCCAGTTGATGAACTCCGCTTCCGCATTGGAGCCGCGGATCGCTTCCAGAGGGGCGCGGTCAGTGGCGCGGAGAATATTCAAACTGAATCGCGCGAACGAACGGCGCACCACCTTTTTGAACAGCGCAATTTCCGGGATTGCGAAACTCAGATCCGTATTCGGCAGCGGGATCGGCAGTTCCGGCGTTCCGATCAGGAACTGACGGTCATCGGTTGCGAGCACGCTGCAAAGCGGTTGAATGATGATGTCGGCCACGGAGACGTCTCTGACCACCGTGATGCCGAAACTTGCGAAATGGATTTCCAGCAACCCCTTGACGTTGGCTTTATCCACCTGTGGTTCAAGGAAATCGTATTCGATGAAGGCTTTTTTCTCCCGGTAGGAGTCGAGCCGCATCTGATTGACGGCGCGTTCCGAGACAGTGGCCAGCAGCACCTGTTCGGTGACGCCGCGCGCCGTGTTGGTGATGCTCGGTGTGGCGCAGCCGCCCGTCACCAGCATGAGAAGGAAGATGGGCATTCCACTGAAAACAGCCGATTTTATCTGTTTTGCAATGCGCATGATTGAAATCCGTTTGAAAAGGGCGGAGTTATTGATCTTGTTTCAGTCGTTCAACATCCTTGCGGGCAAATTTGATGACCTCATCGAATTTCGCCGCGTTCGCCTCGTCGGCTTCCACCAGAACCTCATGCGCTTCGGTGACGGTTTCCGCCGCGACCAGGAGGGAGCTGTTTTTTTCCGGAGCATTCCACTGGGTTGCGGCGTTCGTGTCGGAGTCGCCGGCGATGAAGACGAAAAGCTTGTATACCCCGAGATCCCGCAGCAGTTTCTTGAGGTGATCGGCGGCATTGAGCAGTTCAACTGTGGCATTGTTCTTACGTGCCTTGAGTGCGATCATCGAGAGCACCCCCATGAAGGTGCTGTCCATCGCGGTGCAATCGGTCATATCGAGCCGGACGCATTTGAAGTTGGCGTCGAGCGTCTTCGCCAGTTCCCGCAGCGGAACGGCGTATTCGAAATTCGCGCGACCGGACACTTTTACGGAATAAACGCCGTCCCGATGCGAAATGAGCAGATCGGATTCTTTCATGATATCTGGTCCTTCCGTTAATTGCTCCGGGAAAAATCCCGTGATTATTTCACCAGCACCGCCTTGATCCGGCGGACGCCGCGGCTGGAACTCTCTTCCTTCAGAATTTTGAATGTTCCAAGTTCTCCGGTACGGGAGGCGTGGGGGCCGCCGCAGATCTCCTTGCTGACGTCGCCCATCGTGTACACCTTGACCCGTTCGGCATATTTGTTTTCAAATAATCCCATCGCTCCGGAAGCCTTGGCGCTTTCGATATCCATCTCCTCGCAGACGATCGGCAGATCGCGCCGGATTGCGTCGTTGACGAGCGCCTCGACTTCGGCGAGCTGTTCGGGAGTCATCTTCTCCTCATGCGAAAAATCGAACCGGAGCCGTTCGGCGGTGATGTTCGAACCGCGCTGTTCGACGTGGGTGCCGAGCACTTTGCGCAACGCCGCCTGCAGCAGGTGCGTCGCACTGTGGAGTGCGGCGGTCGCCTCCGAGTTGTCGGCGAGTCCGCCCTTGAACTTCTGTTCGGCTCCGGCGCGGGACAACTCCTGATGCCGGACGAAGGCGGCGTCGTAACCGGCGCGATCGACTTCAAACCCTTTTTCCCGGGCCATCTCGATGGTAAGTTCAATCGGGAAGCCGTAGGTTTCGTAGAGATTGAAGGCGTTCTTGCCGGAGATCACTTTCTTTGCGATGTGCGGCGGCACGCGGTCGATCAGCTTCTGGAATTCGTGGGTTCCCTTCTCCAACGTGACGGCAAACTGTTTCTCTTCGCGATCGAGTTCTTCGAGAATGCGTGTGCGGTTCTCCGCAAGTTCCGGATAAACGTCGCCGAATTCGGTGATGACCGCATCGGCGATCCGGCCGGTGAAATTTTCCGTGATGCCGAGTTTGCGTCCTTCGCGGATGGCGCGGCGGATCAGCCGGCGCAGCACGTAGGGCTGGTCGACCTTGCCCGGCGTGATACCGTCGGCGAGGATGAAGGTCGCCGCGCGGAGATGGTCGGCGATGATCCGCTCCGAACTGCTTCGGGGGCCGTCCGCGGGGGCGACGTTGCGCACCGCGTCGAGCGCGGCGAAGATCGGTGCAAAAATTTCGGTTTCATAGCAGCTGGTTTTGCCCTGCAAAATGGCGGTGACGCGCTCCAGACCCATGCCGGTATCGACGTTGCGCTGGGCGAGCGGTTCGAATTTGCCCTCGGCGTTCTTGTTGTACTGCATGAAGACGTCGTTCCAGATTTCGACCCAGCGTTTGTCGGCGGGATCGAACTCCTTCGGCGCGGGCAGCGGTCCGGTCCAGTAGAACATCTCCGTATCCGGACCGCACGGACCGGTGACGCCGGCCGGTCCCCACCAGTTGTCCTTTTTGCCCATTTTCGCGATGCGTTCGGCGGGGATGCCGTGGGCGCGCCAGAGTTCGTAGGCTTCGCTGTCGAAGGGGCAGTCCTCGTCGCCGGCGAAAACGGTGACGGCAAGCATGTCGAGCGGAATGTTGAGGTTTTCGCTGCCGGTGAGGAATTCGAAACTGAAGTCGATCGCTTCTTTTTTGAAATAATCGCCGAGCGACCAGTTGCCGAGCATTTCGAAGAACGTGAGATGCACCGCGTCGCCGACTTCATCGATGTCGCCGGTGCGGATGCATTTCTGATAATCGGTCAGCCGGGTGCCGGCGGGATGTTTTGCCCCTTGAAGATAGGGGACAAGCGGATGCATTCCCGCCGTCGTAAAGAGGCAGGTCGGATCGTTTTCCGGGATCAGCGAGGCGCTCTTGATTTCCTGATGGCCTTTGCTCTTGAAAAATTCGATATATTTGCGACGGATTTCGGATTCTTTCATGATCGTTTTCCAATAATTCAAATCTGGATTTTTTTACCCTCATGTATATAAACCATATAATCTACCGTCATTTCGGAAAAAATCAAGCCGTTGTGCTCCTTCGCATCCGATTTTTCCGCATTCGCGGCACGAGGGAAGAAGCCGGGCGTTCTTGCCGGATGAATTGTTCTGTGAATAATGCAAGAGAGATGACGGGGCATGTATCCTGTACGGCGGGAAATGGGTTCGTAACGATCTTTTGTTTGCAATATTTATTCCCATAAATAAAAGCGAAAATTCACGGAATATTTCATCGTTTCCGTAAAAATTCGCTTTTTAAGCTTATTCAATTGACCCGGCGGGTGTCCGCCCCGGGCTGCCGCCACAATGTCGCGGTCACTTCGACTTCGTCGATCCAGACGGTTCCGGTGGCCTGCCCGAGATAGAATTCCACTGAAATGCTGCCGAGTTCCGGCGGAAAGCGGTCGAAGACGAACTTCGCATTCTTTTCCTCCCAGCCGAACGTTCCCCATTCGAAGGCGGAATCCTTCCATGCGAGCCGTTGTCCGTTCCGGTCGCGCTGCGAAATCGTGACGGCGGTCCCGGTTCCCCGCACATCGGCGGTTTTGACCTGATAGCGGATGGTCAATTCCAGCGTTTCGCCGATTCCCGGGAGGGGAAGTTGAGCTGCGGGGATATTCAGCATGACGCCGTACCATTGGGTTTTCCGGTCGGCATGCATTTTGAGCGCCTGGCGACCGTCGGTCTTCACCTCGGGATCGACCGAAACGGTGAAGGTGCCGGTGTCGCCCGCGGTGCCGCCGATTTCATCGGCGATCACCTTCCATCCGGGGATGCGGCTGATTCCGGCGGGTTCCTGGAAATTACCGTTGACCGTGAGATCGACGGTGCGGACCACGACCGGCTGTGGATATTGCGCCGGACCGGGGTCGGGAATGACGTTGCCGTCGACGAAGAGCGGCATCGCGCGAGTGATCGGGAAACTCACTTTACCCGATTGCGCCGGGATTCGGCGTTCGCGCCCCATGGGATCGATCAGCCGCACTTCGGAATCGGGGGTGTTGAACGTAACATCGGCATTTTCCGCGTCATTCAACACGACGAGATTAACCCGCCGGCCGGGCGCGTCGAACGCCCAGCAGTTCAACCAGCCGTCGCTCGCGTGATGAACGACGTTCAGTTCGCCTGCGGGTGAACTGAACCCGATTTCGCGGATCATCGTGGCGTAGGCGACGAATTCGGGCCGCAGCCGGAAATCCGCTTCCAGCATGCCGGCGATTTCATTGATGGAAACATTCGGGATGTCGCGGAGGAGAAATTTGCAGAGCGCCTTCGCATTCGCGGTCAACGCGGCCGCGCACTGGACGTAGGTGATGCGGATGTTGTCGTTGAGCTGCTGCCATTCGGAGCGGCTGGAGTCGATTTTCGAACCCATGCCGCCGATTTCGGTGACGATTACATCGGTATTTTCCGGGACGCCGTTTTCGCGGAAGACGCGTTTTATACCGTCGAAATCGGCGCGGTAATGCGTGGAGAAGAAGTTCATCTCCCGCTTCGCCGCGTCGTTCGACAGGAATTTGCGCAGCCAGTCGCGATACGTGTGCCCGTCCGGCGCCCGGCCGGTGGTGTTCGGCCCGACCTGAGCTGCGGGATCGCCCGATTTAAGTGCGCGGGCGATCAGGACGAAATAGTCGCAGAAATCCTGTATGATCGCATCCTTGTCGCCGGATTCGGCGTGTTCGAGCCGGCCGGTCCAGAAAAGCGCCGCATCGACTTCATTGCCGACTTCCCAGTAAGCGACCTTCCCCTTGTAACGGCGTCCGAGTTCGGCGTAGAAGTCGCGAATTGTTTCGATCTGATCGGCGGCGGGATACATTTTGTCGACGATGAGTTTCGATTTTCCGAACCCCTCCGATGCATACGACGGCAGCGGCCAGGCGGTATTGGATACGATGTCGAGGTGGTTCTGCATATAAATTTCGACTTCGCGATCGGCGGTCTCCCAGTCCGGCGAACGCTTCGGGTCGGGTTGAATCTGCACCCAGTTGAGGCGTTGCGTCCGGACGAAACGGATGCCGATCCGATTCATGAATTCGGCGTCGCGTCGCCGGTCGGCGAGCGGGTAGGCGGTGTGCGGCATCACCATTGCGCCGAACTGATTCTTCCGCCAGTCGGGGCGGTTGTGATCGACGCGGGGGATGACGGCAAAAGGGTATCGCCCCGATGCGAGTTCCTGATTGTCGGCATTGAAGAGGTGGAATTCGAAATCGTAATAACCGAGCGGAAGTTCCGGAAGGAGAATCGTTTCCTGCGGCATGGCCGTCTCTCCGGAATGGGTTTCACGGCGTTCGAGATCGAGGACGCGGAACGTGGCGCGGGTGGTTTCCGCGGGCAGTTTCCTGATTTTGAAGCGGATCGTTTCGTCCGGCGCGTAGATGGCGGACTCCCGGTCGGGGAGCGCATGGGGAAGCGTTTCGGCGTCGCGTTCCGCCCCGAAGAGGGAAAGGGTGGTGCTGATGAGCGCGGCACATGAGAGTGAAAGGATAAAACGAGATAACTGCATTGTTGATTTCCTTGACTGATGGTAGTGGTGCATTTTTACCGGAGGGAAGTCGGTTTCCAGTAATACTTCAGATTGAAAAGTTCCGGATCCGTGGCGCGGTTTGCGTGTCCGTCGAGCAGCAGCAGATTGATTCCCTCGGAGTGATGCTGATAACTGGCCGCCTTTTCCGGCGAGGCACCGCCGCCGCCGCAGAGGGATACGTCAT
>CALXNS010000084.1 GCA_944389815.1 uncultured Victivallis sp.
GAGCACGTCGCCTATCTGCGCGCCGAAACCTGCCAGCCGATCTTCGTGGACTTCCACAGCGTCCGGATCGCCACCCGCCAGAAGCTCCCCTTCGGCATCGCTCAGATCGGCAAGGCGTTCCGCAACGAGATCAATCCGCGCAACTTCACCTTCCGCAGCCGCGAATTCACCCAGATGGAGATGGAGTTCTTCTGCGACGGCGAAGAGGGCATGAAGTGGTTCGAATACTGGAAGGAGCAGCGGATCGAATATTACCGGAAGAAGCTCAAGTTCAGCGACGATTTCTTCCGCATTTACGTCCACGAGAAACTCGCCCACTACGCCAAGGCCGCAATCGACATCGAAGTGAAGTTCCCCTTCGGCTGGGGCGAACTCGAAGGCGTCCATCACCGCGGCACCTGGGATCTCTCGCGCCACAGCGAATTCTCCGGCGAAGACCTCCAATACATGGATCACGACAACGGCCGCAAAATCATGCCCACCGTCATCGAGACCAGCGTCGGACTCGACCGCACCATGCTGGCGCTGCTCTGCCGCGCCTACGATGAAGACACCGCCGCCACTGCCAAGGAGGGGATGGAGGAAGATGTGCGCATTGTCATGCATCTGCCCGCACTGGTGGCGCCGGTTCAGGTCGCAGTGCTGCCGCTCTCGAAAAAACTCAACGAAAACGCCGAGGCGCTCTATCGTGACCTCAATCGCTATTTCCGCTGCGAAACGGACGTCACCGGCAGCATCGGGAAACGCTATCGCCGCCAGGATGAGATCGGCACTCCATTCTGCATCACCTACGACTTCGAATCCGGTTCGGACAACGCGGTAACCATCCGCGACCGCGACACGATGGCGCAGGAACGCGTCGGCATCGATCAGTTGCGCGCTTATCTGGAGGAGAAGATCAACGCCTGATCTGATCCTGCCGGATTTCCGATTTCGCCCCCGGGGGGCAAGGCTCTCTGGGGGCAAGCTCTCTGGGGGGGCAAGCTCTCCGGGAGGAGTCCTCCCTGTCCGGCTGTTTTTCACCGTGGAACAAAATTCCCGGAAGAGAGAGAGTTGCAGCAAAGTGGAATACTTTTCCACCCGGAAACGCGGTTCATTTTTCAAGCGTTTCCGGGCGGAATTTTTCTGCATGGCAATTCAAATTTTCCCAGCGGCACATTGTTCCGCAATCGATCCCCGATCCGGATGCGGGTTCACTCCCCTGCCCTGAACCTATCCTATGGGAAAGCCTTTTCTCCAGCCACAATGCCGGAGGAGTAAAGCACGTTGCGGAAATTGCCGGGATGATTGCCCGGAGCATCCATCAGCAATGGAACCACCTTCGTCCCGGTTTCGCCACACTCTTTTTCCGTCGGCGGAAAATAGAGATAATCCCCCTCCCGCGGCGACTCGCCTTCATGGGAAGGGCAAATCAGAAGCTCTCGAATGAAATCATCTCTCTCCCACGCGATGAAGGTCGCCCAATCCGGCGGGAATGCCCCCTCCGTTTCCCGGTATTGTTCCAGGCAGATATAAATCTGCTTCAGGTTCGTTGAACACCACAACCGCCTCGTTCCCTCGCGCCTGGGAGGCGGCTCCATCAGAATTCCAACGATCAGGATGAATCCCAGCAGAAGATATCTTCCGGCGGAAAGCCACCGGAGACGCCACGACGCATGCCGATTCAGCAGCGCGCCAACCGTGCAGAACAAACTCACCACGAACGCCGCAAGCGGAAGATAGAACACCCCCAGTGCCAAAAGGTCATCGCTTACCGAAAGCCACCTTTCCTCACAATTCGCAAACGTCGCCGCAGAGACCATGTTTTTCAAGCCCGCATCCAGCGCGAAAGCGCCGCACACAAGGAAAACTTTCATGAAGAATCCCACGAAACAACAGAGAAGCAGATAAAACCAGACCTGACGAAACAATTTGATTTTCGGTTTTGTTTCCATCCTCTTTTCCCTTCCCATTTCGTTTCGCGCCGGAGTATTTCCTTTCCGGTTCCGCTCCGGCGCCGGGGAGGCATGATTACGCTCCCTCCCCCGCGTCGGATCGGATCGTCTCTCAACTCAACCTTCGGCGCCACGCCACCTTCTCCGTTCGTTGATCCGGCGGCACGACAGCAACCGCATCCCGGCTGATGAGGGAATGCCACACCTCCTCAACGACGGATCAGGTGCGCCACCGCGCTCGCGGGTTTGGCCGGAAACGCGATTTCCAGCCCGTTCTCCATGAGTTCACGGCCGGAGAAGGTGCCGGGGACGAACCGCGGTTCGACATCCGGATTGGCTTCGGTCACGACGTATTGCGCCTCGGGATCGAGTCCGGACATCTTCATTTTCACGCGCTGCGCTTCACTGCCGCGCTGGAAGGCGAAAAACACCGCTTCGGATTTATCCGGCAGCACGAAGGTCAACTCCGTCTCCATCGAAACGTGGGGCGACCGCCCGCGGAAAAGTTCCGCACGGTGCAGCACACCGCGCAACTTCTTGTACGCCGCGATTCCCTGCCGGACGACCGCGCGATTCTCCTCGCTGATCGCCGAAGGCGTCAATTCCACTCCGAGCCGCCCGGTCATCGAGACGTCCGCACGCAGTTTGAAGTCCCCTTCATCGTAACGGCCGATGTGCGACGCAATCGCCTTCGATGGATAGAAGTGACTCCATCCCCACTGAATGATGATGCGTTTGATGCCGTTGGTTTCGTCGCTCGCCCAGAACTCCTCGTTGTTCCGCACCGCGCCGAAATCCGCCCGGCCGCCGCCGGAAGCGCAGAGCTGAAAGGTCACCGCCGGATAATTTTTCCGCAGTTTGCGCATGATCCGGTAATACGCTTCAGTGTGCAGATCGGAGAGCGCCCCCTGATTGTCGCCGAGCGTGGCGCTGCCCACATTCAAACCGATGCAGTTGTGATCCCACTTGATGTAATGAATCCGGGGATATTCGTCCAGAATGCCGCTGACCGTCCGGTAGATGAACTCCTCGACCTCCGGTTTGCTCAAGTCGAGCACATACTGGTTGCGCGCTGTGAGGCGTTCCCGGTTCGGAACTTCCATCGCCCAGTCCGGATGTTCCTCAAACAGCCGGCTCTTCGGATTGACCATCTCCGGCTCGACCCACAAACCGAATTCCAGATTGCGCGCCTCGGCCGCGTCGATGAGCTTGTTCAAACCGTTCGGCAGCTTCCGGACGTTGATCTGCCAGTCGCCCAGTCCGGCGGTGTCCCCGTCGCGGGCGAATTCGCCGTTCGCGAACCAGCCGTCGTCGAGCACGAACATCTCAACGCCGAGATCGGCGGCGCCGTCCATCATCGCAATGATCTTCTCCTCGTCGAAGTCGAAGTAGACCCCCTCCCAGCTGTTCAGCACAATCCGGCGCACGGCGTCGGGATTGTACAAACCGACGCGATCCATGTATTTATGGAAATTGCGCGACGCCTGCCCCTTGCCGTGATCGCTCCAGGTCATGACCACTTCCGGAGAAACATAACTTCCCTTCGGCGCGAGCCTCACCGGATCCTCCTGCGCCCCGGCGCTGAAGAAGATTCCGTTCTGAAGACGAAACACCACCGGAATTTTCGAAACCTTGTACTGCCACGATCCCGACCACGCCAGCGCGGCGGCGAACACCTCCCCGCTCTCCTCCTGCGCCGGACCGTCCAAACTCAGGAAACACCCCGGCCAATCCGGCCACGCGGTCCGAATCACCCCGCGATGCTGATGCTTCAGCACGCCATTGGGAATCCGGTCTTCCTGAATGCCGGTCATCTCATGCGCCCATTCGCCGTAGAAACTCGTAAGATACGCCTGATCCGAATACGGCAGCGCAACAAACGCCGCGTCCCGGTTGAGCACTTCGACCGGGGCGTCGCCGTCGTTGATCAGTTCCAGTTGAGAAGTGATGACATCCTCCTTCTCATACGCGGTAACTTTCAGAACCGCACGCACAGGATACTCCTTGTCCACCAGGAAGAACCGACTTTCACGAATTCCCGGCGCGCTCATATCCTCCTCCATGCGGTCCAGAACCAGCGCGATGTTGTGCGAACCGTCGCTCTGAATGACGCGGATCGATTCGTCCAGCAGGAACCCCGCCTCCCCGCGCACCGGATACTGCAGCAGAGCGGAAATCGATTCGGTCATCGTCTTGAACGAACCGAACCCGCACTGCGTTAAAGGCTTCCCCTGTTCCGCGCGCAGCAGCCAGCAGATGTTGTCCGTCGCAATCGTCCCGGCGGGAAACACCGGACGGGGAGCACGATTTTCATAATCGATCTTCAAATTGACGAAATCAACATGGTCGAAGTCGCGGTTGCCGTTGTCAAGCATCTCGAACCGGAGTTGATCGAGTCCGGCAAGATCCACGTCGAACATGCGCGCCGGCTCCCCCGCACGTATCAAGCCGGAATTCCACAGTTCCTTTTCAACGCCGTTGACGCCGCCGAGAATCCGCACCAGGGCGCCATTCCCGGCGGTTCCGACCTCGTCATCGATTCCGACACCACCGGAAAGCCGGGTTGCCTGCCGGAAAAGCTGCAACGTAAATCCGCCCGGCGCATGACTTCCCAGTCCCGCGACATATTTCACGCCGCCGATCGTCAATGGATTCCCGTCCACCGATGAATCATAGCGCAACTTTCCCCAACCCTGTTCCATGGCGCCGGCGGCGAGATTGCCGCCCTGCCACTGCGCCGACGCCAGAACCGTTGAACACCCCGCGGCGCCGAGCAGCAGCCGCCGCATTTTTCTGCAACGCATCATAAGCAACCATCCTCATTTTCCATCCCGCAAACTCCCCCGCATTCAACCGAGTGGAAGAACTGCGGAAAACTTCCCGGAATTCATGTTCTGCACATTATTGATGTTTTTATCTTTATATTGATTTTAATATACGCGTGTCATTGGATGATTTCAAACCGAATCTTCCCGGTTGCGGTTTTCAGTATGATTCAACGGTGTTTTTCCGGGACTTCCCATTGCATTCCGCGGCAGAAGTGATATATTAAAGGTTTGGATTATACATTCACCGTTTTCCAGAAATGTGAAGGAACCGCAAAATGGGCAAAACTGTAGCACAGAAAATTTTCGACACCCACACCGTCGACCGCCCGGCTCCCGGCGTCCGGGTGCTTTCGCTCGACCGGGTGTTCTGCCATGAAATCACCACGCCGATTGCGATCAACGATCTCGTGGCCATCGGCAAGGACCGGGTCTTCGATCCGGATAAGATCAAGGCGGTCATCGACCACGTGACCCCCGCCAAGGATTCCAAAACCGCCGAACAGGGCAAGACCATGCGCGAATGGGCCGCCCGGCATGGAATCCGCGACTTTTTCGACATCGGTCGGAACGGCGTCTGTCACGCGATTTTCCCGGAGAAGGGATTCGTCCGTCCGGGCTTCACGGTCATCATGGGCGATTCGCACACCTGCACGCACGGCGCATTCGGCGCGTTCGCCGCGGGGGTGGGCACGACCGATCTTGAGGTGGGAATTTTGAAGGGGGTCTGCACGATGCGCGACCCGGAGACGATCAAGGTGACGCTCACCGGGAAACTCCGTCCGGGCGTCTTCGCCAAGGATGTGATTTTAACCGTCATCAAAATGCTCACCGTCAACGGCGCGACCGACAAGGTGATCGAATTCGCCGGACCGGCGGTCGCCGACATGGGCATGGATGCGCGCATGACGCTCTGCAACATGGCGATCGAAGCCGGCGGCACCTGCGGAATCTGTTATCCGGACATGGTGACGGTGGATTATCTCTGGCCGTTCATTCAGGATGAATTCCCCGACAAGCAGTCGGCGCTGGCGGCGTATTCGAAATTCCTGCCCGACGACGACGCCGAATACGCGGGGGAATACACGCTTGATGTTTCCACGGTCGAACCGGTCGCGACGGTCGGTTACAAACCCGATCAGGTCAAAACCGTGCGGGAACTGGAGGGAACTCCGGTCAATCAGATCTACATCGGAAGCTGCACCAACGGCCGCCTCGAAGATCTGCGGATCGCCGCCGGAATTCTCAAAGGCCATAAGATCAGCCCGAAAGTCCGGGCGATCGTTTCGCCGGCGACGCCGAAGATTTATCGGGAAGCGCTTGCCGAAGGATTGATCGACATCTTCATGGATGCGGGTTTCTGCGTGACCAATCCGACCTGCGGCGCCTGCCTCGGCATGAGCAACGGCGTGCTGGCCTCCGGGGAATCCTGCGCGTCTACCACCAACCGTAACTTCAACGGCCGCATGGGCAAAGGCGGAATGGTTCACCTGATGAGCCCGGCCACGGCGGCGGCGACGGCGCTCGCCGGAGTGATCACCAACTCTCCGTTGTTTGTGAAATAAGGGAAACTGTGGAAAATGAAAAACTTCAACGGAAAAATTCTTTTTCTTGACCGCTCGGACATCAACACCGACGAAATCATTCCGGCCAAATACCTGACCGAACTGACCAAAGCGGCGCTGAAACCCTACTGCCTGGAAGATCTTTCGCTGCCCGGATTCGATCCGAAACGCGACATCGCCGGGAAAAGCGTCATCGTCACGCGCCGCAATTTCGGCTGCGGCTCCTCGCGCGAACACGCGCCGTGGGTGCTCGAATGCAACAACATCAATCTGGTGATCGCCGAGAATTTCGCGCGCATTTTCCGCCAGAACATGTTCAATTGCGGATTGATGGCCATTTCGCTTCCGGCGGAGGAGATCGACGATCTCTTCCGGACGTTCGCGAACACCGACGCCGAACTGACGACTGACCTCGACGCGAAAACCTTCACTGTCACCAACGGCAGCGTCTCGAAGACCTACCCCTTCTCGGTCGGAGAATTCGATCTGGAACTGGTCAAGGCGGGCGGCTGGGTCAGTTACGCCGATCAGAAATATTGAGGATTCCCGGACGAAACTCCGGATCCATTCAAAATTTTCAGTTCCTGCGGGCGCGGTTTTCCGTGTCCGCTTTTTTGTTGCCGCAATAGAAAAATTTTGTCGGTAAAATTTCCCGGCAGGGTCTTGACATCCGCATCGGTTTCAGGTATAATTAATACAAACTTATATCGAACTTATATCAAAGTTATATCAAAGATATCATGGCAAGTATTACTCAAAGCGATTTAAAATACGATGCAGTCATAAACCATCTCATCCGCGGAATCCGTCTGGGATTGTATCCGGATCAGTCGAAAATTCCATCGGAGAGGGTTCTGGCCGATGAACTCGGAGTCAGCGTCACCTCCGTGCGTGAAGGCCTCAAACAGCTCTGTGATCGAAATATCATCCTCAAACAGCAGGGCCGCCGCAGCGTGGTCAACGCCGCTGCACTGCGGGGGGAAAGACGCCCCCTGCACATCGGCTGGATCGGACGAAGTGCTTTCGAACAGATGAACCCGGTTTACTTCGAAACCTATTCGCGTACATTAAGTCATTTATTGCGAACCGACTGTCATCTGTCATTCCTGCCGTTTCGCATGGAACGCGACGAATTGAACATCCTGCGCATGTTCGATTCATTCGACGGCTTCCTGCTGGCGGGAATCCGTACCCAGTACGTCCGTGCTGAACTTGCCACGAGGCTGCAGGCGTTGCGGAACGTGATTGAAATCGACGATATCGGCTCCTCGCCCGCTGCATTTACGATCTGTACCAACGGTTATCAGGGCGGCGTGATGATGGGGGAATATCTTGCAGCGGAACAACGCCGGTGCCCGGTGTTGTTTCTCAGCAACGCCGCCGACTTCTACCCCGCCTTCAATATGCGCAACCGCGGCATCATCGACGGGCTGTCGGCACGGCGGGTGCCGTTCGTGCTCGCCCCGGGAGGGGATGGAGCTGTTGATTCTCCGGAATTTTCCGGTCAGGTGGCGGAACTCCTGAAGAAATATCCGCAGATCGACACCATCTGGCATCCGCAGGACAGCGTTGCAATCGCCATCCGGAAGACATTCGAAGAAGTCGCACCGCGCTCCCCCGGTTACTACCGCTCCTGCGGCGTTGACGGCCTTCCGGAAACGACGGAAAATGAACCATATCACGCCTCCATCGCCCACCCATTCGACGAACTTGCACGACTCTGCGTTGAAACAATGTTGAATTTTTTCTCCGGAAACTATCCGGACGAACCCATTTATAAAATTTCCCCGGTTTTGATTCCGTGGAGATGAAAATCATTCATAATTCGGGAAGCTGGTCGCATCAACCTTAAAATAAAGGATATGGCAATGAACACAATTCTGACCGCATTCACCACGCCGCGTCGCCGGGAATTCAACAATTTTACTTTGATTGAATTACTTATTGTTATTGCGATCATCGCCATTCTCGCCTCGATGCTGCTGCCGGCGTTGAACCGGGCACGTGCCAATGCGCATCAAATCGCCTGTACCAGCAACTTGAAAAGTTACATCCTTGCCGGAATCACCTACGCAGACAGTTACTCCGGCTGGGTCGTTCCCTATACCAAGGCAACCACCTCCGCCCGGGAAATTCCCTGGATGCGAAACAGTGCCTATCGAAATATTCTCGGCGGCGGTCAGGAAGATGAAATTATCGCAGCCGGAACCCTTGCAAAAGACACCATCAGTGCCTCGCTGATCTGTCCGGCGGCAACCTATGCGCTCAACAACGAATTGTACGACGGAAAACCTAAAATCACCTACAGTTACGGCGTAAGTTCCGAACAGCAGGGAAATGTCATTACCACGGCCGGAGATTTCAGTGCATATCTGCGCAGCAGTATCTACAATTGCCTGGTGTTCAAACTTGGAAAAATTTATCTTCCATCCCGACGCATGGCGTTCGTCGATTCATATTATTGGCAGGTAAGTTATTATCATACGTTTATTGCTAATCGCTGGATCTACAACGAGCAAACCATACCGGAATTCGGCGAAGGCAATTACACGATGGCCGCCGGACGTCATTCCGGCAACGCCAACCTCTCGTTCTGGGATGGCCATGTCGAACAGATGAGTTCAACGGAACTGCGCCTCTCGTCACCGATGTTGTGGACCGACTTCAATGGCGAGGTAAGATAAAATGCGCAAGCGCAAACTTCTTTTCACTGCCGCCGAAATGCTGCTTCTGCTCGGAGCGTTTCCGCTTCCGGGCAATCACATCCCCGCGCTGCGCCCTCCGGTTCAACGCCAATGGATCCCGGCAGCGGAAGCAACGGTAACCGCCCCCGGAATCGGTACGTTCCGTCCGGCGGAAATCGTCCGCAGCATTCCTCTTGACGGCGAATGGTATTTTTCCGGACTCTCCGGTTCACCGCAACCGTTTCCTCCGGTAGGAGAGCCGCCGGATATGAACCTGGCGAGAAATTGGAAAACAATTCCAGTGCCCAAGAGCTTCTATTATCATCCCGGTTCCAAATACGAAGAAGTCCTCACCAATGGCAACCTATACTTTCGCGGCTGGTACGCCAGAGAATTCGAACTGCCGGCGACTTTCGGCAGTGTCGTTCTGGAGTTCGATGCCATCGGTTATGCGGGAACGTTGTTCATCAACGGCAAACCCGCCGGAAAACATCATGGCGATTTCGTTCCCTTTCGCGCGGACATCACCCCGTTCGTCCGTCCCGGAAAAAATGCGATCATGCTGTGCGTCGACAGCGATTTCGCCTATCAACAAAAAGGACACCGCTTTACCCGTACCTACGGTTGTCGCTGGGATGTCGGGTCGATCCGGGGCGGTATCTGGGGACCGGTCAGGATGAAAATCGGACCGGCGCTCACCGTCGAACGAATGGTGCTCAATCCTCGTATCGACGGTTCGGTCGAATTCGAGGCGTTGTTCCACAACCGGGATGCTTCCGCCTGCTTAATTCCGGCGAAATTTGCGGTTCATTCCGCTGACGCGCTGCTGCCGTCTTGTGAAATTACGGATCTCGGCGCGTTGGAACTTCCTCCCGGTGAAACGCTCATTCGCGGAAAGGCGAAGGCCGAATCACCGCGTTTGTGGAGTCCGGATGATCCGAATTTGTATTTCGCCACGCTCTTCTGGGAAAACGATGGACGGGTTGCCGGCGCCGCCATGGAACGTTTCGGATTCCGTGAATTCAAGGTGAACGGACGACATTTCTCCTTGAACGGAAAACCGTTTTACCCCGCTGGAGAGAGTTTCCACTCCAATGCATTCGGCGGACGCGGCCCCGACGAAGACGTGAAGGCCAAAACCGATCAATTCGTCGCGGCGCATCGCTCCCGTTACGTCAACATGCTCCGCACCGCCCACATGCCGATCGCAAAAGAAGCGCTCGACAGCGCTGACGAACTGGGCATGTGCGTCTACGATGAATGGAGCTTCACGTTCATTCACAATCTCGACGAAGCAGCATTCGAAAAAAACAACCTCGAAGAATTTACCCGGTGGTTCTATCGCGACACCAATCATCCGTCGGTAGTCATGTGGTCGCTCGGCAATGAAAATTCCCATAAGAGCGACCCTGCCGTAGCGCGCCAGCTCAACAAACAGACCACGTTAATGCGCCGGATCGACCCGCAGAAACGGCCGATCTGCACCTTTTCCGGAGTGGCAGACTTCAATAATTACGGCCGGGAGAAGCTCGACACCGATGTCATCGATCTCCATCATTATCAGGGAATTGTCGGACCATGGACCGAATGGGACCGGGCCTTCGAACCCTTCTGGAAGGAGATCGTCAAAATCTACGGCGAAAACGGCGAATTGAAAAAACCGCTGATCCTCTGGGAATGCGTCGGCGGCGGCTGGGGGCCATATTACGTCAAGGATTTCAAATACGGCGACGTTGACCGTTTTCTCAAACAATTGAATGTTCCGTTCACTCCGACGGAACCGCACGGCGCCGGATATTCTGGCGTTGCCGGACTTGAACCAATTCTGGATGCGGCACGCGGCACCGGTTACATGCAAAACTACCTCGCCACGCGCCTGTGCGAACTTTTGCGTCAGGAGTCCCGGCTCTCCGGTTTCGCCCCCTGGATCGTATTTCCGGGGATCGCCGATTCGAGCCGCTGGTCACAGCCGGTCATGCCGGGGCTGCGGAACGACGCCCGCGCCAAACTCATGTACCGTCAACTCCTCGCTCCGAGCGAAACCGAATTGGAAGCTTTTGTCGCCAACGGCGGAGAAAAAATCGCCGATTGCCGCGTGCGGGTCGAACTCGATAATGGTGGCGCTGAAAAACTTCACCTCGCCGACGTCGTTCTCGGCACCGTCGAACCGAATCAGATAAAAGCGGTCAACTTCCGGTTGCAGCTTCCGTCTCTGCCGGATAATCCTGACGCGGAGATCTGCGTTACCGCTTTCGATGGGAAGCGGGAGATCGGCCGCAACGGTTATCAAATTACGCTGCACAATTTCGACGCCATCCGCAAACCGTTGCAGAACGCGGAACAAGTTCTGCTGATCGCCCCGTCGGAGACATTGCAGACCATTCTCCGGGAGCTCAAGGTCGAATTCAAACTTCTGGATACCGAAACAAATATCAATCAATTCACCTGTGCCATTCTTCCCTGGAATACCGTTCCCGGCAGTTACGACGGCGCCGCCCTCCGGCGCTGGGTCGAACGCGGCAACCGGCTGCTGATGTTCGCACAGCGTCCGGGAACGCCGGACGGATTCCCTGAATATCAATTCACGCTCAACCGAACCTGCATTGCTGAATTCGTGGTCGTCGATCACCCGCTTTTCCGGAATCTGTCGCAGAAGGATTTCGATTTATGGGCGGAAAATCCATATGGATTCGTCACGGAAACCACTCCGTCGCCGGCTGATCCCACCATGCTCGGCGCAACTGGATTATTCCTCGGAAAACGCAACACCGGCATGATCGCCGCCGAAGCCGTCGTCGGCCAGGGGCATCTTCTGATCGACAGTTGCGCCGATGAGAATTTATGGGGACGAAACGGCGGGGCGAGCCGTTACCTGCGCAATTTGATCGAATACACCGTATCCCCCGGAGAAAAATATCCGGCGCGCAACGTTCAACCCCGCCGGAACGTATGGTCAATTCCTGAAGGACGTCATTTCTTCATCGATTTAAAACAACACGCCAATCGCGGTTTTTCCGATGAGGTCGAAGACGATGGGCTGGGCGGCTGGCTCGATCAGGGAACCAACGACTTCCGCGACATGCCGACCGGAGTGCAGCTTGCCGCCGGAATTCCATTCGACATCATCGATCCGGCCCGGAACGACGGAAACTCCTGCATCGCCGTTCGCGGTGGTCGCCGTCCCCATTTCCCGCTTCAGGCAACCGGCATTCCAATTGGAGCGAAACTCAGAAGGATTTATTTTCTCCACACCGCCGGCTGGGCGAACCGCGGCGGAGTCGGCTGGTACCGGATCCATTACGACGACGGCAGCCACATCGATTACCCCATCATCGCCTCGGTCAACATCGGTGACTGGTGGGCTCCGGCAACCCTGCCGGAAGCACGTCCCGGAATCTGCGTGGAACGCCAGTCTGGCAGTCAGATTTGCTGCTTTGTCGCGCGATGGGAAAATCCCCATCCCGAAAAAACGATCGTCTCGATGGATTTTCTCAGTCTCGAAGCCCGGCGCGGTGAACAATACGATTTCGCCGACGCCACCGAAGCGGTTCCGGTTCTGGTGGCGGCAACCGGGGAAGAATTCATCGGAGAACGCGTAACCGTTTTCTCCTCACAGTCACCGCACCGGGCATTCAGCGGAAACTCCACCGCACCGGAATCAGGCGCAAAGGGAACGATTTCGCTCAGCAACGACAATACGCTTCAAGTACGGCTGCCGGCGACGGATTCAGCGGCAATTCCATGCGTATTCATTTCTGCTCAGGATCAGAAGAAGTACCGTTCCGGCACCGCCTGCGAATCCCTCATTCTCCAGTTCCGCAGCAGCGGAAGCGGCCGGGTGGATCTGGTACTCCCCGCCGCCGACTGGCGAAAAACGCTTACGCATACGATCGACCTGGAACGTTCCGGCGGTAAATGGGTTACGTTAAAACTCAACCTGGAGAACGATTTTCTCAAAGAGAACTGCTCCTCGGCATTGCCTCTGTCGGAACTGCGTCCGGAAGTCACGTTCTTCAACGGACGCAACCGACTCGGCGGTTTCCCGCGCACGGAAGCGGAATTCGAAATCAGCGAACTCTTTTTCGAATAAATCGCTCCCGGCCTCGGCCGCCTCCGGACTGGGTTGCCGAGGCGAAATCGACTTCGCGCCGGACGCAGTCTCTGCAACAGAAATTATTTCAGACGTAAGCGTTTTCAACTTTGATCGCCACGGTCACATTCGGATCGAATTCCCGCAGACGCCGCTGGATTTCCGCCGTCAGTTCCTGGTGGGAAACCGGACAATTGCGCGGCACAAGCAAATTGAAGAAGACGTGCCGATTGCGCAGCATCGTCATCCGGAAGTCGTAAACCTTGAATTCCGCATTCATCGCTTCCGCCGCCGCAACCGTCTTGAGACGCCAGAATTTATATTCCGGATCATCCTGATTGAAGGGATCGCAGTGCAACGTCAACTGAACCGGATAACGGCGCGACACCAACACCTCGGTCGCTTCCAGCGAGTCGTGTATCTTCACCGGATCGCAATCGGAATGCACTTCGGCGTGCGCGGAGGCGAAATAACGTCCCGGCCCGTAGTTATGCATGATGAGGTCATGGACGCCGCAGATATCGGTATTCTCCAGAATGGTCTGCTCCACACCGTTGACCAGTTCCTGATCCGGACATTCGCCGAGCAGCGGATTGACCGTATCCCGCACGACCCGGATGCCGCCGACAATTACGAACAGCGCGACGATGAATCCGGCGTAACCATCAATCCGCCAGCCGGTGGTCCGCATGACAACCAGGGAAATAAGCACGACCAGCGAGGTGAGAATATCACTCAAGCTGTCGAACGCCGTCGCCAGCAGCACCGGTGAATCCAGGCGTTTTCCCAGCGAACGGTTGAAGAAAAACATCCACAGTTTCACCGGAATCGTCAACGCGAAAAACCACAGAATTCCGTTGCCGAGCTCCAGTTCGCGCGGCGAGAAAATCCGCACGCACGACTCCTTTAAAAAATTCAACCCCACAGCCAGAATCACGATCGCCACCGCCAGTCCCGCGACGTATTCCAGCCGTCCGTGTCCGAACGGGTGTTCGTCGTCGGCCGGTTTCGCCGCCATTTTGAATCCGAGCAGCGTCACCACCGATGAACCGGCGTCGGAGAGGTTGTTCACCGCGTCGGCCATGATGGCGATACTGCCGGACAGAATTCCGACACTCAATTTGACCGCACAGAGCAGCACGTTGCAACAGACTCCCGTCACACCGGCCAACGTACCGTAGGCGAGCCGTACCTTATG
Source organism: uncultured Victivallis sp. (assembly GCA_944389815.1). Taxonomy (GTDB): domain Bacteria; phylum Verrucomicrobiota; class Lentisphaeria; order Victivallales; family Victivallaceae; genus Victivallis. The sequence goes on from CALXNS010000084.1 coordinate 14,297, forward strand.
AGAGGCGGTATTCCGCCAGTCGCGGACAAAAAGCCGAACCAGTCCTTCCGTCAACATGATCGTCCCTTTTCTCCAGAAAAACGGCGGCATCCGAATCCAGCCTGCATCGGATCCGCCACCGCCGGTCGATTATCCTGAGTCCCCCTTTTCGGGAATATTCAACACGAATGTATTAAAATAACTCCACTTTCCACATTTGTCCAGAATTTTTCAATTGTTTTTCTTCCGAAACACTCCTTCCTCAACAAAATACGACTCCGGTGCGAAAATATCCGCAATCAACTCGAACCGATTCCGCCTCCGATCATCGCATCTGCGCCATCGGCGCCGAAGTCTCCCTTTCCGCCGTCATCGAGTCCGGGCACCGGCGGCGGAAATCAGTTCTCTCTTCAAAGCGCGGCCACGATTTGCAAATGCCGGTGTAGACACGCAGACACACCACTGTGACGTGACGGCATGTCAATTGGATTTTCTCTCGGTTAATTTATCACGGAAGAAAATGGTTTAACACCAATTTTTCCCGTTAAAAATTCAGATGGAACTATCAAAAAGTGAGAATCGGAGCTATTTTAATGAAACAACAGTCAATATACGCTTTTTGAAGGAGAAGCAATCAGGTGAATCTGGAGCTGAATGAAAATAAACTCCGCTCGCAGCTGCGTTCCGCCGACGACGCGGCGCGGCATGTTCTCGAACACATTTTCAGCGCCGGCCGACCGGCCGACCGGGCGCTCTCCGGCTGGCTGCGCGAAAACCGCCACTGCGGATCGCGCGACCGCCATTTTATCGGCGAAGCGGTTTACGCGCTGCTCCGTTACTGGGGATTGCTGCGGAAATTCCTGCCTTCAGAACGGCTCGCGGAAATCGAATCCGGCCGAATCCGGCTCGGTTCGCAGGAGTTGAAGGCGCTCTTCCTTGCGGCGTTTTATCTGGAAAAGCGTCAACCGGCGGCCGTTGAATTGATCGTGCGCGATCTCATGCTCGCCGGGCCGAAAAATCAATCGCGCAAAACAGCAGAGGATTCCATCTATGCGCGAGCGGCGGAACTTGCCGGATTCTTCGGGTTGAAGACGCTCACCTTCGCTCCGGAGGATCTCGTGCCGGAGTGGGTCTTGACGCATCTGGGAGAGGCGTTCCCTCGGGCGGCGTTTCTCGCGGATCTCGAACGACGGCCGCCGATGTGGCTGCGCATGCAGTGCCATGATCCAGACCGTTTAATCGCCGAGCTGCGCTCAAACGGACTCGACGTGCACCGGCATGACCGGCTCCAATCCGCGCTCGCGGTAATCGCGCCTCATGTGAATCTTTACACGCTCGACTCCTTCCGGAGCGGCGAATTTGAAGTGCAGGATCTCGCCAGCCAGTGCATCGGACTGACCGCCGCGCCCAAACCGGGAGAACGCTGGCTGGACTGCTGCGCCGGCGCCGGAGGGAAAACACTGCAGCTGGCCGAGCTGATGAGACGCACCGGAAAAATAACCGCCTGTGATGTGCGCTCCTACAAACTCGATGATTTGCGGCTCCGCGCCCGCCGGGCGGGATTCCCGAACATCGACACCGCCGCATGGGACGGCAACGACTTCAAACTCAAGCCGGAACGGCGTTATGACGGCGTGCTCGTCGATGCGCCGTGCAGCTGTTCCGGCGTCTGGAGGCGCAATCCGGACGGACGCTGGACGTTGAAGGAGGAGGAGATCGCCGAACATGCAACGCTTCAACGGCAAATTCTCGAACGCGGCGCGAAGGCGGTGCGGCCGGGAGGCGTACTCATTTACGCCACCTGTTCGATCTTTCCGGAGGAGAATGGCGAGGTGGTGCGTTCCTTTCTCGCCGCGAACCGGGATTTCGAACCGGAAGATTTCCCGCATCCGCTGAACGGAAATCCGACCGGCGGCCTCCTGCAGATTTACAGCTTCGAAGGCGATTGCGATTCGATGTTCGTCGCCCGGATGCGCCGCGGAAACGACAGCAAAAGTCCGGAGGGAAAGGAGCGACACTCATGACAACGGTTCCCTTCAACATCGTTCTCTTCGCCCCGGAAATTCCGCAGAATACCGGCACGATCGGCCGACTCTGCGTCTCCACCGACACCCGGCTGCATCTCATTAAACCGCTCGGCTTTTTGATCGACGACAAACATCTCCGCCGCGCCGGAATGGATTACTGGTGTCATCTGGATTTGTCTCTTTACGAAAACTGGGAGGAGTTTCTTGAACGCAATCCCGATGCGGAACTTTTCTTTCTCTCCACCCATGGAGAGCGCTGCTTCTGGGAGTGCGCCTTCCCGCCCGGCGCCTGGCTGGTGTTCGGCCGGGAATCGAGCGGGCTGCCGCCGGAATTTTACGAGCGTTACAGGAAAAAACTCTTCCAGATTCCGATGCCGGGAAAATTTCACCGCAGTCTGAATCTGGCCAACGCCGCAAGCATCGTACTCTACGAAGCGATGCGTCAGAATCGAATGAATTGACAGAAAGGATCGGACTACCATGTTTGAATTACTGCTTCGAATCGCATTGCTCCTTCTGGCCGCAGGAGTTGCGATAAGTTTATTTTTCTTTTTCCTGCCGGTGCTGGTGGTGATTGTTGTGGCGGCGATCCTCGCACGAATTTTTTTCGGCGCGAACCTCATCCATTATCGCAAAGTAACTTTCGGACGCGGCGGCCGCCGCCGGTACGAACGCCCGAATTCGCAGAGCCGCGGCGAGAATGCGCGCGGAACCGCGGAGTATCAAGCCTCACAGCAACACTCGGACATCCCCCCGAGTCAGGCCGTCATCGACACTGTCGCGGTTGAAGTCGACGACGATGATGAAAAAAACAGAGCGGAGAGTCGAAATTGACTCCCCGCCCTGCCGTTTTTCATCGCATTCAAAGGATCCCGGTGCGCAGTCTCAACGCCGACTGACCGCGTGCTCCAATCCAAGCTGATATGCTTTCAAATTAAGTTCGGCGACGCGGGGTTTTCCGGCGAAGCAGAGTTTCACCGCCTCTTCGACCACCCGCTGAAAATCCGCCCGGTCTTCACCTTCGAGGAAAAGTTCATTCATCACTTTTCCGAGCGCGCCGAGCAGAATGGAATTCGCACAGCGCGGCTCGCCCAGCTCCAGCGCAAGTTCCGCAGCGTTAACGCTGTAACCGCGCTGCCGCTTCCCCAGCGGCGGAGGTTTCACCACCGAACTGTCGAATACGAGAATCCCGGTCGGTTTGAGTTCCGGCAGATAACGCTCCAGCGAGGGCTGATTCAATGCGACCAGCAAATTGCAATTGGAATCCGCCACCGGCGACGCGATCCGCTCCCGACTGAACACCACCGAACACCCCGCGGTTCCACCGCGCATCTCCGGACCGTAAGCGGGCAGATAGGTGACGTTGAAATTCCGCAGCCCGGCCATCGCCGCCAGCACCATGCCGAAGGAAAGCACCCCCTGCCCGCCGGCACCGGCGATCTTGAGCCGCCGTTCCTTATCGAAAAAGGCCGACAAATTACGAAAATTCGTCTTACGCGTGCGCAGAACGTCGTTTCCTCCGATCAACGTCTCCATCACCGCCGCCGAACCATATTCCGGTGCCGGGAGTGCCGCCGCGGACGGCGTACTTGCGGAAACATCCTTCAAACAGCCGAGCGGAAAATATCCGGTCATTTTCGTTTCCAGATAATCGATCATTCCCGCCGCGTCAAGCTTCATGTTCACCGGACACCCGGACAGGAATTCAACCAGAGAGAATCCCTTTCGCTCCATCGTGTTGCGAATCGCCTTGCGCAATGCCTTCCGCGCCGCGAGAATGCGCGGCCCCGTACTCAACGCGACCCGTTCCACATAAACCGGCGCCGGAAGCTCCGCCACCAGTTCCGCCACCTTCAAAGGATACCCGTCGTGGGCGATCGTCCGCCCGGTCGGCGAAGTCATCGTCCTGCTTCCGGTCAGCGTCGTCGGCGCCATCTGGCCGCCGGTCATTCCGTAAATGGCATTGTTGACGAAGAGAACCGTCATATTCTCGCCGCGGTTGGCCGCGTGAATCAATTCATTGAAACCGATCGCGCCGAGATCGCCGTCACCCTGATACGAGATGACCACGCTCTCCGGATTCGACCGCGACAATCCGGTACCGACCGCCGGAGCCCGGCCGTGCGGCACGCTGATGCCGAAACAGTCAAAATAACAATACGCGAATACCGCACAACCGACCGGCGAAATCAGAATCGTCCGATCTTTGATCCCGAACTCCTCAATCGCTTCGGCGATCAATTTATGAAGCACACCGTGCCCGCAGCCCGGACAGTAATGCATGTTGAAACGCGTCCCGGCGCCGCGATCGAACTGCGGAAGAAAACCGCCGCTTCTGCCAAGTATCCGTTCCATTTTATTTCCGGCTCCTTTCGACAATTTCTCTTACCGTGGGCAGATTGCCGCCCATGCGGTTGAGCAGTTCGACCGGCACGCGGCATTCGACGGCCAGCCGGACGTCATCGATCAACTGCCCCGCGCTCATTTCAACAACGATGATCTTCCGAACCCGCTCCGCAGCCTCCCGGCACGCCGCGACGGGGAACGGAAAGAGCGTCGTCGGACGGAACAATCCGGCCCGGACGCCGGTTTCACGCAATTCATCGACCGCCTTCCGCGCCAGCCGCGCGCAGATGCCGTAGGCGACCAGAAGCACGTCGGCGTCTTCTGCCAGATAACTTTCACTGCCGCATTCGGCCCGCCGGATGCGTTCGTATTTCGCCTGAAGACGCCGATTGTGTTCTTCCAGCACCTCAGGGCTCATGTAAATGGAGGTAAAATAGTTGCTTCTCGGATTTCCCGGCGCCAGCGCCTTCGGCGGCGTCGGGCGCGTTTCGATGTTCGGCGGCAACGTGATGCACTCCTTCATCTGGCCGATGATCCCGTCGGCCAGAACATAAACCGGTGTGGCGTAACGTTCGGCAAGATCAAACGCACGATAGGTCATGTCGCACATCTCCTGCACCGAATCAGGCGCGAGGACGATGACGTTGTAACTACCGTGTCCGCCACCTTTTACCACCTGATTGTAATCGGCCTGTTCGGGGGCGATGTTCCCGAGGCCGGGACCGCCGCGCATGATGTCGAGAATGACGCACGGCAGTTCGCTTCCGGCAAGATACGAGACGCTCTCCTGCATCAGACTGATGCCGAGTCCCGACGATCCGGTCATCGCACGTTTGCCGGCGGCGGCGGCGCCCATGACCATGTTGATGGCGCCGATCTCGCTCTCCGCCTGCAGAAACGTCCGGTTCAGCTGCGGAAACTTCGCCGCCGCACAATGAATGATCTCACTTGCCGGCGTGATCGGATACCCGAAAAACGCATCGCAATGCGCCAATATCGCGCCGTAAACGGCGGCTTCGTTGCCGCCGAGCAGAATTCGTTCGCTCATGATACTTTTTCCTCATCAACCTTTTCGATCAGCGTGATCGCCCCGGGTTCCGGGCAGCTGTAATAACAGAACCGGCAGCCGATGCACGATTCCGGGTTGACCACTTCCGCAGTCACGTTGCCGCGACCGTTGAGCGTCCGGCCGAGCGCGAAAACCTGACGCGGGCAGTTGACGACGCAACGACCGCATCCCTTGCACTCTTCCGGCGCAATGATAATTTGCATGGCTCGACTCATTATCACAAATTTTCCTTCATTTCATCATCCTGTTTTTTCCTGTTCGAACGTTCCACGATCTCCCGCAGTCCGGCCAATGCGAAATGCCAGACATGCCGGGCGCGGATTTCCGGATCATAAGCATATTGCGGATTCTTTTCCAGCGTCTGAATTTGTTCCACCGGAACGATGCACATTGAAAAAATCGACAGCACCGCCAGACGCTTCTCCTCAACGGCAACGGCATCCCCCAGCAATTCATCGACGATCGGACGCAGCACACCGCGCAGCGACGCCAGAGAATCCTCGTAGAGCTGTTCGAGCAATCCAGTCGGAGACGCGATCTCTCCATACATGATACCGTTCAACGCACTCTCGTTGTCGCTCCTCCGCAGAATATCCGCTTCGATCACCCCGAACAACCGCTCCGCCGCCGGCGCCTCCGGCGCAACACCCCCGGTCGGAGGATATTTTTCCACCGCACGCCGGTAGGCGAACTCCCACGCCTCCTGATAGAGCGTCGCCTTGTCGCCGAAATAATAACTGATCAACGCCGAATTCACTCCGCCGCACGCTTCGGCGATGTCGGCGTTGGTCGTATTGCGAAACCCCTTCCGGGCAAACTGCGATGCGGCACTCTCCAATATCGCATCGCGTGTTTCTGCACCATCTTTACGGCGCGGCATCGACGAATCCCCCCGTTTTTAATCCAATAGTTTAATTATCCAATTAATATAACATTCCGTTTCCCCGAATGCAACCCCGATATGAGTATTTTTCCGGAAGCGACACGAATCGCGCCCCGCCTGCCTTGCCACGGCAGCGAGCGTTCCGGCGGAGACCGATTGAGTCACCTTCTCCGCGGGAAAATCAACGAAGGAAAAAATTACGGTTCCCGCGCCGCTTCGTCAAACGCCTTGATCAATGGATATAGAAGATATTCAATCACTCGCCGTCGTCCCGTTTTGATTTCACATTGCGTCTCCATCCCCGGAATCAACCGGAAATTTTCCGGCGTCCCGGAGAGAGTGCCGTCAACACTCACCCGCGCCCGATAATAAGCCACATCCATCCCTCCGACCTCTTTCTGCAAGGTGTTTTCCGAGATGTTGCGCACCACGCCGTGCAGCGTGCCGTACCTCTGGAACGGATAGGCGGTCAATTTAATCCGGGCTTCCGCGCCGGGCGCAATTTTTCCGATGTCCTGCGGCCGGATTTCCGCCTCCAGTTCGATGTTTCCATCCAGCGGAATCAACGTAATGAGCGCTTCCGCTTCCTGAACCGCCGATCCGGGCGAAAATGCCGCGATTTCATGTACGACCGCATCGCATGGAGACCGGAGTGAAACATACTCTATGAGCTGCCGTACCTTTTCATACTCCTTGGTCGTCGCCGTAAGATTCCGATCGACGGTTACCATCTCCTCGGAAATCTGATTGCGCCACTCCTGAATGAAGGCATTCCGATCGGCACAGGTCGTACCACGTTGATGTTGAAGTTCGAGCAGTTCGTTTTCCAACTGATCGACCGCCGCCTCCATCTCCATGCGCGTGAGCGACATTTGAATCAACTCCTTCAGCGAAGCGGCACTTTTTTCATAGAGCTCGGAAAACATCTGTTCAAGGCGAAGCACCGCCGTCAAGCGTTCACGCTGCTTGATCAGCGTATCCGAACGGCTCTTGGCTGATGCGTCAATCTGGGAAAGCGTCTCGGAAAAATAGTTCATCCGTTCCCGATAATACTCCTCGCGCTGATCGTGAATCGCCTTCTGCCAGCGTTCGAATTGGTTCTCCCCGCCACGATACGGTTCACGACGGAATTCCGCTTCAAGACGACGACGCTGCGCGGTCAGCGCCTCCATTTCGTTCTTCAGCCGCTCCGCCTCCGCCGTGTTGAACGCCGGATCGAATGTAATCAGAACTTGATCTTTTTCCACCACATCTCCAATTCGGACTTCGATCTTCTGGATAACCGAACGCTCCAATGGCTTCATGACAATCGTCGGACGATCCGTGACCAGTTTACCGCCCCCCTGCACCACCACGTCAACCTGCGCCAGACACGCCCAGACAATCGCAGTGACCAACACCAGAAACGGCAACCATACACAGCACCGGATGCATACAGGAAGACGTTCATTCCGTATGGACAAGGCATCGGGCTGACATTCGATTACCTCTTTTGGAAGTTGTTTTTTCATCGTCAATCCTCCTCACGCCTCAAGCTTCATTTGCTGGTTCCAGAATTCACGATATATCCCGGGGTGCTCCAGGAGCTCCCGATGTGTCCCTGCCGCGGTCTGCTCTCCATGGTCTATCACAACAATCCGGTCAGCGTGCCCGACGATACTCAGACGGTGTGAGACAATCAGTACGGTACGCCCCCGGGCAATCGCTTTGAGATTGCGGCGAATCACTTCCTCGCTTTCCGGATCCAACGCGCTGGTCGCTTCATCGAAAATCAGAATCGGCGGATTGGTCAACAATGCGCGGGCAATCGCCAGACGCTGTTTCTGACCGCCGGAAAGGTTGGAGGCGTTCTCCTCCAGCAGCGTGTCATAACCACGCGGCAGCTTTTGAATGAATTCATCTGCTCCGGCAAGCTTGGCGGCGTAAATAATTTCTTCCAGAGACGCATTCTGTTTCGGCAGGGAGATGTTCTCACGGACGGTTCCGCCGAAGAAGTAATTCTCCTGCAGCACAACGCCGATATTCCGCCGCAAATGCGTCTTGTCGATCTCACGAATGTCGATGCCGTCAATCCGGATGATCCCCCGGGAAACCGGATACAAACTCTGCAGCAGCTTGGTCAGCGTCGTCTTCCCCGAACCGGAACGTCCGACAAACCCCACCGTCATGCCCGGCTTGATTTCCAGAGAAAAATCCCGGATGACCAGCGGCAGATCCGGCTGGTAACGGAAGGAGACATGCTCGAATTCAATTCCGCCTTTCAATGGATTCCGGACACCGCCGCCGACCGGTTCCGCCGAAGTATTCATCACAACCCCCAGCATGCGCACCGAAAGCGCGATCTGCTGATATTCATGGATCAAACCGACCAGTTTCACCAGCGGCCCGGTCACCCGGTTCGCCAGCATCTGAAAGGCAATCAACGCTCCAATCGACATCACGTGTCCATCAACCAGATACGTGCCGACCCAGATTGTGCACACGGTCATCATCAGTTCCAGCATCTGACTGATGCTCTGGGCGGTCATTGAAATTTTTCCAACCCGGAAATAGGAACGGATCGCATATGCGCTGGAGTCGTCCCACAACTTCCGCTCCACCGGCTCCAAAGCCAGAGCCTTGACCGTCCGGATTCCGTGAATCGATTCCACCAGCATGCTCTGACGTTTTCCCTCCGCCTGATACAATTCATCGAGCCGACGCTGAAAGGGCTTGATCAGACAGGCGACCACCAATGCCATCAAGGCGGCAAAGCCGAGTACGATCAGCGTGAGCGTGACACTGTAAAACAACAGAAACGGTATGAAAATGAACAAGGAACAAAGATCCAATATCGTGAAGAACAAACTGCCCGACAAAAAACCGCGGATCTTTTCGGTCTGCTGCATGTGCTTGAGCAACACGCCGGACGGAACCCGTTCGAAAAAATCCACCGGCAATCTCATCAAATGGGCGAAGGTTCTGCTCGCGGTGGCGATATCGATCTTATTCGTCGCAAAAAGCAGAAGGTAGCCGCGCACGTAACTGACCACCGCATTGAACAATATCGCCAGCAGAATGCCCACGCCCACCACATTGAGCGTATTCCTGGCCTGATTGACCAGAACCTTGTCCACCACGATCTGAAAGAACAGCGGCACCACCAGGGAAAATACCGTCAGCATTGCAACCATCAGCGCAATTTCTCCGAAAACCGCCCGGTTCTTCAGAAATTCCGGAATGAACCAGCGCAGACAGAATGGTTGCGTCTCGTCTGAAAGTTTGTAGATCTTCTTAAGCAGAATGAATCGTCCGGAATACTCCGCCTCAAACATTTCGCGTGACAGAAAGAGAAAACGTTCCGGCGTATTGTAGCGTTCGGACTCAGGATCGAGCAGCACCGCTTCAAAGTCTTCCTCGCCATTCCGACGCATTCCGCATAATACGCTGAATTTCCCGTTCTTCTTGACGGCAACGCAGGGAAATATCGAATCGCTTTCCGCGAGAACTTCCCAGCTGAGCTTCGCCCGCCGGCTCCGGAATTGATAGTCGGAAGCGATCTGAAAAAACAACGCTTCACTTATCTCGTCCTCTCCCACGGCATACTCATGCAGAATCTCCCGGATATCCGCCTGTACATTGTGATGCTGAGCGATGGTCGCAAAACAGGTCAGGCGGGTTTGGCTCGAGAGGTCGATATCCCGTAGATTCTGAAACCGGATCCCCTCATTTCCAAAACGTTCCTTCACCTGGGCAGCGGGAACTTCCAGAATCCGGTTCCCTCCCGTTTCCGGATCGATGATCGCCACGCGATCCCCTGCTCGCAACTGAGCACTCTCCAGTACCAGAATCCACTGTCCCGACTTCAAACACATCAGCAGCGGTCCGGAACAACTTTCCATCAGCTCCGGCGAGACGATCTTTTCCGGCCGAAGTTCCTGGGCTTCGGCCAGTTTTACCAATGTCTCCAGGGGGGAGATTTGATATTCCTGCTGAATCTGCCGGGTCACCAATGCCGCGAAATTCACCGTCCGCCGGTAATGGGCGAACAGTGAGTGCATACACTGTAATCCGCTAAGGCTGATTCGATTCGAAATGTCATTTTCCATTTTTTCATCCATAATGTCCGCTCTATTACTATTGTTTCATTCCCACTGATTTCTTCATTTCCCCCGCCCGCGCGCCGTTCCGTCACAACAGCGAGACGATCGCGCCTCAAAAAGCGCCACGTCCTCCGCATACCGCGTCGATCGTCCGGAACAAGATCCGCAAATCAAGACATAACGATCGATGATTCAAATAATAACGATCGATCGCCACTCTCCGTCGATACGTAGTAAGATTCCGTCCGGAAACCTGCCAGAGTCCGGTAAGCCCCGGCTTGATCTCATGAATCGCCACGTGGTATTTCTCGTAAATCGTCTTTTCTCCTGCGATGATCGGCCGCGGTCCGACCAGCGCCATTTCCCCCCGCGCGACATTCCACAACTGCGGCAATTCATCCAGGCTGAAGCGACGAAGAATCCGACCACAACCGGTGATGCGGGGATCATTTTTCTCCTTTCCGCACGCATCCGGCCGCGGAAATGACCGGCCGGATGAATCAATCCCGGAAACCATGGTACGAAACTTGAATATCACGAACTCCTTTTCCCTCCGCCCCAGACGCCGTTCCTGGTAAAACACCGGCGCTCCGGCTGTACAATACAATATCATTGCAATCAAAAGCATCAACGGCAGCGCAACCGTCAGAATTACGATTGCGATTCCCCGCTCCAGAAGCTCGCGAAACATTTCATTCTTCATCGAAAACGCCCGTCTGTCGATAGATATAAAGCACGCCGAAACAATGATGGATTGTATGAACCGGAATCCACTCACCGTCAAAATCAGGCCGGGGTTCCTCAATCACGATGTAATCCGGCTCCACTCCTTCCGGGCGCAGAAACGCGGCATACTCCTCTCCTCCGCAGAGATATCCGATCCGTTCGAATGGCGACTCCACCAGAGGGCGTCTGCCGGAACGGTATTGATCGCACCGAAGAACCGCAATTTTTCCGATGGCGCATTCGGCGCCGGTGTTCCGGCGCCAATCATCGCGAATCCAGGCCGCGGCTGCGCGCGACAATTGTCTTTCCCGGCTTTTCTTTGCTGAAGTATATTCCTTGATCAACGGGGAATAAATGTCATAAAGCAGAAAAACACTCCACCCGACCAATAAAAGAATCGCCCGTCTGTTTCCGCAGATTTTCCACAATTCTCTCACCCCCTGCGCCGCAAACGGAAAATAGAGCGGCACACCGATCAGAAGATAGCGGCGGGAGGTGGTCAGTTCTCCGTAGAAGAACCACGGCAGAAACAGCATCAACGCTTCAAACAACAGAAACATCCCCAAAAGCAGGGTGTCAAATCCCAACCATTTCCATTCACCGTGCCGCATCCGCGCCCCAATTCCCCAAAGCGCCAGCAGCAAATAGGCCGGATACATTCCCTTCAAGGCGCTGACCAGAAAGTCACTCATCATTTCCTCTCCCTTTTCTGTGGAGATTCCGGCGGAAGTGAACCGGGGGCCGATTCGCCTCCAGCCATTTCAATATCCAGCGTCATTCTGGGGGCGGGATTCCGCAATGATGCGAGAATCGGAAATTTTCGGCATAACTTGCGAAAAATCACCGCATGGCGCACCTCCGGAACCGGATAACCGATCATCCGGTAATTGTAATGAAGCAATGGCGACAACAAAATCAGAGCAAAAATTCCCGCGCTCACACTCCGGAACGGGTAACGATTTCGAACGCAATCCCACAGGAACAGCGCCAGAGACGCCGGCAACACGAAAACCGCCACGTCTCCACGACTCATAAGCAGAATCACCATTCCGACTCCACTCCAGAGATAAGCGCGATATTTTCCCGGCGCATCCCGAAGCATCGCTGCCGCATGAAACAACACGAGCATGCCCAGTACGCTTCCCGTTTCCCGCACCCCGTAATACCCCAGCCGCAGCAGATAGGAACATCCGGCAAACAACAATGCGGCGATGGCTGCATTCCGAAATCCATACACGCGTCTGGTGCCGGCATAAAGCGGGAACACACCGATTGCCAGTAACAAAATCGCGGCAAGTTGGCAGGCGAGAAATCCTCCGCATCCTGTTCCTCTTACGATCCCTCCCGCGACCATCGGCAGCAGCGGCGTCACCCGCGGATGGAAGGCAAATTCCCATTCCCCCGCGGCAAACGCCTCCGCCATCGGCGCATAACGAGATGCGACATCGCGTTTCGGCAGCTCCGAAAACAACAGCGCAGGCAACAGCAGAATCCAGATCAATACAAAAATCAGAACCGGCGTCGCCTTTTCCAGATGGCGTCCGATAAGATACCCCGCAGCTTTCATTGCAGCGGGAATCATCGCCTGCCGGGGAATCATTATTCGTCTGAATTGCCTCATCCTCCCGCCACGAAAGGAATTCGCAGCCAGTTCCGGATGCCCGGCATGCAGTCTTCCGACTTGAAAACCCCGCAGGAAAAGCGCCCCTGGTGAACTTGCATGTTCATGCCGGCAAACCGCTTCCGCACAATAACCGATCCGCCCGCCGGCCTTCAGAATCCGATTCGCCAGCAAGGTATCCTCGCCGAATGATGCCGGCTCGAAGTTGCCGTATTCCAGCACCGCCGGAATTTTCCAGGCGGCGAAGGCGTTGGAGAAAAAACCGATGTTCGGCAATCCGTTTTCGGAGAACGCCGTCAGGCATCTCACCTCGGAGCGGGGCGGATACAACCACTGCCGCTGTTGAAAATCAAACGTTTTCTCATTGCATCCGATTTGTCTGCCGTAACAGCCGGCGACGTCATTGTTCAGCAGGAAATCGAGCAGAGCCGCCAGCGTATCAGGGGTGGCAAGTTCCACATCCTGAGATAAAAACACCACAATATCAAACCCTTTTTTCGCCAGCAGCGTCACCACTTTCGCCCGGGTTGATCCATGATTGAAACGTTCTCTACGGATTCGAATGCAACGCCACTTATGAGCGGAAGCAACGGCGCATGTCTGATCGGTTGAATCGCTGTCGACGATCCATTTCAGATCTACGGTTACACTCTGCATATCAATGGAATGCAGGACGTTTTCCCAATTGTTTCCCGTCGCCGCGTTCCGGGTCGGAATGACGATCGCCGTCTTCATAATGCCCACCACAATCCCAATGTGCGCAGAAAATCATTTTTCGTGAAACGATATTTCCACGCAATTCCGAGTCGCCGGAGCCATGAGGGTTCCGACGACATGCCGCTCCACGCTTCCAGAAGCGTTCTCTGAGGTTCCTGCAAACAACCCGCGTACTGGTGCAGAAACGCCGCCGCCTGATGCTGAGTTAACATCAAACGACGATGAAGTTCCTCTTTGTGAAAGAGTTCCGGCAGCATCCGCCGCCGGGGAACCGCCCCGTACACGTTGCCGGAATGCTGTCGATAATCCGTCAAAACCTTCTGCAAACAGACGATTCGACCGAATGTCGCCGCCGTCAATGCCAGATACCAATCGTGACAGATCGCCTCCGCCGGAATCGCCGCCTGATCAGCCAGCGCGCGATTGATCATCATCGTGCAGCCGGTCACATTGTTCTGAATCATCAAGTCGCGCAATGTCTGCCGTTCCGGATTCAGCGCCTGATAACGGAAAAAAGATGGAGCAATCTCCCGGAGATTCTGATCGCAGACGCGCAAATCCGAATGCACCAGCAAGGGGGTTTCACGGCCGAAACGCGCCTCGGACTGTTTCATGCACGCATAACTCTTCTCCACTTTCTCCGGATGCCAGACGTCATCCTGATCGGCAAACATCAGATACGCCGCGTCACCGGCTTCCTGCAATAATTTCTGATACGACAACGCCACACCGACATGCCCGTTCCGCCCGGAGGTTTCCGCCCGGGGGAAATGTGCCAGAATTTCCTTATATTCCGCATCCTTTCCATCGTCGTCGAAACGGTAACGCAAACGAAAATTTCGACAACTCTGCTCTTTGAGCGAAGCGAGAAATTCCTTTAAAAACGGCGCTTCTCCATATACGGAAAGCAGAATGACGATCCCCGGCTCAGCCATATTTTCCGTTACGCCTCCGGTGCTGCCGGCGGAATTTCCGGCAGCGGGCGGCGTCCTTCCTGAATGCCGTTATGCAGATAATGCCACAACGGATTCAAACCCGATTGCCGCACATCCGGATTCGCCGTCAGATAATAGTTCGAATCAAAACGCTCCGACGGGTTGAACCCGTGATACGCCCCCCAGAAATAATAGTGCTTCAACGGATTCAAGCCGCTGATCCGAACCGTCGGATAATTGGCCAGATACCACATCGGATCGAACCAGCCGGACTTCATGATCTGCGACATCTGCAATCGGTAATCATAGATATTCACCGCCGGGATTTCCTTGAGCGGTTGAAGTTCGGCCTTCTCGCCGAGAACATGAATTTCTTCCGGATCCGCGGGCTTTTCCAGAACAATGTTGAACTCATTATCGAGATCCGGTTCATAATGATAATCGAACACGGAAAAATGAAAGTAACGCAGCCGGATCAACGGACGGATAATTCGATCCAGGAAATTCTCGTAGTTGAACACGTGATGGTGATGGACGAAATTGTAACGCTGATTTTCGACGTCACTCCAGTAGATGTTCAATTTTTCCTGATGATAAATCAGCGCATCCAGGATATGTTCGGCCGCATCCACGCTGCCGTTGTCCTCGTGATCGACGATCAGGTGCCCCGCCGAGGTCTCCGGACGATTGATGTCAAAGGTGAAACGGCGATCCGGAATCGCCAGGAAGAATTTTCCGCCGGGGTTCAAATGTTCCGCCACCGCCTTGAAGAATCCGATGAAATCCGGAATGTGCTCAATGACGTGATTGGCGATGAAATAATCGAATTTCCGCTCCCCCAGCACCTCCGACAGCGAACGCGTCCGCGCGACGAAGTCGACATCGACAAATGTCCGGCCCGGATAAAATTCCTGAAAATGTTCGATCAGCGTTTCCTTCGGGAAAATGTCGTAATATTTGATGTTCGCCTCGCTTTTCTGCAACAGCGGCGAACACAACGCGCCGATCTCCAGACCGGATAAATCCGCAAATTCCGGCACGTTTTTCATGAAAATTCTCCGGCGGATCACGTCTCTTTTTCTATCCTTTTCGATATCGCTCATCATTCACCTCATTCTGGCTGTGATTTTTACATTTTCAATGGGATACGGGGAAATTTCCGCAATCAGATGGAGGGTTTCATTGATCTCCTCCTGCGGAAGATAATAACAAATGTTCTTCTTCAGAAACGGAAATCCGAGAATCAGGAAATCCCGCGGCCGGCAGTAAACGGCATTGTATTCCGGTGTCACCTTGTCAACCTCCTGCAGACGCGCCGCCGTGCGCAAATATACTTCCGACCGGAAACCGGCCTCTTCCAGAAGACCGCTCAACTGCGTCTCATAGCGTGCAACAACTTCCGGCAGAGAGGTTTCATTCTTGACATTCCGCCAGAAATTCCGGAAGCATTCCGATTCGAAAACCTTTCGCTTGAACACCATGAAATAACTTTGAATGTGGTGCGGAATCACTCCGCCGGGCAGTGCCTTCGCCTCTTCTCTCTGGGGATTGTGCGTTTCGGGAAACGCGGTCATCCCCCAGAAATCCGCCTCACTGCCGCCCATGCGTTTGAAGATCGTTTCAAACGGATAAAACGGCCCGATCACACTGTTGTTCAAGAGAATCAATTCATCGAAGGAGTTCAAATCTTCAATTGCGTTGAGCGCGTCGCGCCACGCGCCGAAATCGTACCCCTCATTCTTGCGGCTCAATATATTGCGCACGAGCGGCGAAACGACTCTTCGGCTTTCCGCATCGAGACCGCTGTTGCTCACCAGGCAGATTTCCGCTGACTTTCTCAACTCTCCAAGCAGATAAAGATCTTCCGGGGACACTTTCCGCTCCTTCTGATAATGCACGAAAATCGCCAGCCGTCGAATTTTCCCCTGCCCGGCCGGTCTCGCGGAATTTTTCCCCGCCGCCGGAGCCGGAAAGAGTTGCGGTGAAGGCGGCAGCGTTCCTGCCAGCGTCGTGTATTTCGCACCTTCGGCAACATATTTCCAGAGACGTTCGATCGCGTGCGCCAGCGTGTTGGAAACCTGCGCCTCCTCCGGTTCGAATGACGACTCCCGGATGATTCCCGGCGCAAACAACGGCGCCACCGCTTCCCGCCGCGCCCAGAACATCTGACCGACGGGGAAGAGCGGCTTCTCCGGCAAATCAACATTCAATTTCATCTCTTTCAGCAACTTGCGGCACCGCTCAAGATTTTTTTCCCAGTGCATGTAATCCCGCATCGCCGGATAAGGCGCGGGGAAATACAACCCCAGCGACCCGTCGCGTTCGAAACGCCGGAAGATTGCCCGGATCCCTTCGGTGGTTCCGAGAAGCTGTTC
Organism: uncultured Victivallis sp.; assembly: GCA_944389815.1. Taxonomy (GTDB): domain Bacteria; phylum Verrucomicrobiota; class Lentisphaeria; order Victivallales; family Victivallaceae; genus Victivallis. Next base: position 31,057 of record CALXNS010000084.1, read on the forward strand.
GATCAGATAGCGGCGCCACTCCTCTCCCCAGTCGACGGTCAGGGATTTCTTGGTGTGAAAATGGCCGATGAAATCGTAATCTTCGATTTTCCCGGCGCAGGCGGTGAAAAACGGCGCCACATCCCGGCCACGGTTCGATGTGACCTGAAGATGAAATTTCCCGCAGCGGGAAAGCGGATTGGCGTGCAGCAGCTTTTTTATTTCGGCGGCCTTCTTCCGGGTATCGGTGGTCATTACGCAGTCGTAGGCGAACGGCATCCGGTTGAAAGCCGCAATAAACTCTTCCAGAAGATCGACATAGAAGACATGAAGATGTATCAGGATTTTCCCCGGGAATTCCTGTGGTGCAATCCCGGCGGGAGCTGCGCCGCCCTCTTCCGCGACCGGAGTCAGAACCTGATATTCCGGCAGCGCCGGAAGATTGCACAACGCCCGAGTCGTCGTATTGACGGCCGCGTAACCATAACGCTCATCCGGTTCCAGATAAGTACCTTCCGCCCACTCATTCCAGGCGTTGATGAAAATCAACTGTTCGTCCCCATGGAAATGTTTTCTGGTGTATTCAATATTTCTCCGCATCCAGAAGTGATATGACTCCAGCGAGAAATATTGCCAGATCGAATACCCCTCCGCCCGGCGGCAGGAGTTGTCCCATCCCAGCATCGCGCAACGGTGCACCGGATACGGCGCGCGGTCGGCCATCGTCCGCGCGGTCCGGACATCATCGATGATGCGATTGTAATTGAAATAATAGCCGTCATCCCGGTAGGCGTGAAAACGTGATGGCGGCATAAGTTCCAGACCGGCAACCATGTGCGGGGGGAATTCAACCTCGCGATCCACTTCGAGAGGCTTCCGGAATTCATTGTTTTTGATGAAGGTGCGGCACGACCAGATCTGAATTTCACCGACGCCGTTTTCCCGGCACCATTGACGCCATGTAGCGAAGGTCTTATCCGGGTGCGGCAGTATTTTGACGTGATACACCAGCACGACCGGTCGGCCGTTGACCCGGAGATAACGCGGATCGAGAAGATATTTTTTCAGATCGGCGATGAACCGCAGATCGTTTTCATCGGAATAATTCTGCTGAATCAGCACGGCTTTTTCCTGCCCGTCCCAGGTTCTGGTCCAGTTTTCATTCGCCCAGCAGAGGCAGAACGTCAGGGGAATTTCCGGATGAGCAAGCAGAAGTTCCAATGGCTTCTCCATGAGTTTCTTCCCATCGAACCAGTAATAATAGAGGCAGAACCCCTCGATTCCATGCGCCCGGGCCAGCTCGGCTTGCCTTTTCATCGTCTCGATCCGGGAAAGATCGTAATAACCGATGTCGCGATGCGGCGTGCGCGGTTGATAATGCCCGGGAAAACGCGGCTTCGCCTTCCGGGTGTTCACCCATTCGGTAAACCCTTTTCCCCACCATTGATCGTTCTCCGGGAAGGTGTGGAACTGCGGCAGGTAAAATGCAATCGCACGCACTTCCGGAACCGGATTTCGAAATAATTCATCATCCTGATATACAGATCGATAAGTTATTTTTTCAAAATCTTTCCTCTGCGATTCTTCCGGCGGCAGGAATCCCCCTTCCGCACCCGTGGGGGCGATCCGCTTCACCGCCGTCGCCGTGCCATGCAGCATACGGCGCAACAATTGAGCATTTTTGCGCACGATCACCGAAGAACTTCCGCATTGACGCAGAAGCAGCGCATCGAAACTCCCCCGGGATTCATCCCAGATCGCCCGGTTGCAACGCACGATCCCATAGAAATAATGCAGCAGCCGCGCAATCCGCCAGGATTTCGAAGAATGGATTTCGTGCAGCAGCTTCCGGTCATATTCCAGCTGCCAGCGCAACGCGGCGCACTCGTTTTCCAGTCGATTTTTTTCGGCATCGGCATGTGCGGCCTGAGCTTTAAGTTGATTGATTTTCTCCTGAAGCAGGATTAAGTTTCGCTCCATTCCGCTGTAATAATTCTGCAACTCGCCTTCCGCAATCGGCTGGAAAAAATCCGCATCCGATAATGGAACTTCAAATGGAGGCGCCTCATGCTCCTCCGTATCAGGCAGAAGCGCCTGAAGATACAATTTCAATAATTCCTTCTCATCCACTGCCATTTTTATTTGATCTCTCTACATGTAATCGATTTCATCGGCAATCCCAGCAGCGCCCCCTGCAACGGGTACCCGGAATTCACCTGAAATGTCAATGCGTCATGGTTCCACACCTGAATATGATGTGACTCCAGAGCCCCGGTCGAAATTGCTGCCCCGATCGAATATACGCCGTTGCTCAGCCGCGGCAGGACAAAGCAGAACTCAGTCTCGAACCTTGCACCGGCGGACAAACGTTCAATGCCGCCGGCCGGAGCCGTGTCGCCGAAGAGATATTGTCCATCCGGGGTTCGCACCACAAATCCGGCGGCAGGCTGTTCCAGTTCCCGCAACGCGCGCGCCTCGATCCGCAGCCGGACCGCCTCTCCGCCGCGAACCGCACTCAACGCCGCTCCGGTGGCCGTGGTGAATTCCACCGCCGTCAACTCGGCACCACCTGCGCCGAAACGCCGTCCGGCATCGCTGGGAAACGGGAGAATGTGAATTTCTCCACCGGGACGGAAATCCTCCACCATCGACGGGGCTTTCGCTTCGGAAATATTCAGCGGTTGTTTTTCCCCGTAGCAAAGTTCGAGGTAGCGCTCCGTCACCATCCGCGGCGAACCATCCGCAACCAGCCGCCCATGATCGAGCAGAATCGCCCGGGTACAGAGCATGGTAATGACATTCACGTCGTGACTGGCGAGGAGCACGGTTTTCTCCCGGACCCGGTCGCGCAGAAAGGAGATGCATTTCTGGGCGAAACGGGCATCGCCAACCGCAAAAATCTCATCCAGCAGAAGAATTTCCGCCTCCAGATAGATGCAGCTGGCAAACGCCAGACGCATGACCATGCCGGTTGAATATGTGGAAACGGGCTGATCGATGAATTCGCCTATCTCCGCGAAATCGATGATGCCGGGAAGTTGTTCTTCAATCCTGCGCCGGTCAAAGCCGCGCAGATAACCGGCCGTATAAATATTTTCGCGTCCGGTATCCGATGCGTTGATCCAGCTGCCGAGTTCCAGCAGCGGCGCAATCCGTCCCGAGGCGTGAATGGTTCCGCCGCTCGGCGAAACCGTTCCCGCGATCAACTCAAGGAGCGTACTCTTGCCGCTGCCGTTTACGCCCATGATCCCCACTCGCTCGCCATGGGCAATTTCAAGAGACAACGGCTGCAGCGCCGGGAAAAGGCGATTGCGGAAACGAAACGGAAACAACAAATGCCGGAACAATTCTCTGCGGGTGGTGTAACAGGGGTAGCTTTTCGAAACTTGTTCCAGTTTAAGTGCAAATTCAGACGACATCGGCGAAACGTCTCCTCATTTTTTCAAAGAAACAAAATCCCGCCTGGAAAAAGACAATTCCCACCAGAATTGATGAAAGAACATGCCCGCCGGACGGCGGCGAATTCTGCAAAAGGATATTTCGGATATTGATTACGGTCGGAGTTAACGGATTCAATTCGAGAATCACATGAAAACTTTCCGGCACCATGCGGACACTGTAGAAAATCGGAGTGGAAAAAAACAACAGCAGCAGTATGATTCCAAACAAATTCCCCAAATCTCGAAAGAAGAGTCCCAGGGCCGCCGCGAACCAGCAGCAGCCCACCGTCAGCAGCAGAAAAGGGAGAAATATCACTGGAAACCACACCAGCGACATCCAGGAACCGCTTCCGCCGGTCAGCAGCGACAACACGAAAAGCAACAACAGCACCACTGCGGCAATCAACATATTCGCGCAAACCAGACTCATCGGCAACAATTCCCAGGGGAACGGCACCCGTTTGAGCGAGCCGGAGCGTGACACCAGCAAATTTAAACTTCCCATCACGCTGTCGCTGAATGCCGAAAACACCGTAATTCCGGCGTAAATTGCCAGACCGAATCCCCAGCGGGAGGAGAGTTCCGCCTCCGGCCAGCGCAATTGAAATATTACGCTGAACATATATACATAAATGAGCAAAATGCTCAGCGGGGGAATAAACAGCCAGCACACGCCCAGCAAACTGTGTCGGAACTTCGCCGTCAAATCATTGCGGAACAACAATCCGAACAGGGGTCTTTGCGTGAAAACCTTCCGTATCGGTGTAAGCGGGTTCAAACTCTGTTTCCAGCAAAACCCCGGGGAAATCTGATACATTCTTTCTCTTCCGTTCTTCGATGACACTTTCCGGCGGCGACCATTTTCAGGCCACCGCCGGAAACATTGCTTTTTACGCGATGACCGTCCAGTTCATGTCAACACCGCGACCCATTTCGTTCCACTTCGTCAAGTCCGCATCGGCGTAGTAACCGAGCATTCCCGTCGAATATTGACGCACCAGAAGATCATCCGTCCCGTCGCCGTTGTAATCTCCGGCGCCGACGATGAACCAGTCCTGCGCGTCAAGCTGACCAAGCGAACTCCACGAGGAGGCGTTCCCGTTGGAGAGCTTCACCACCGAGCCCGTCGTCTCATGGAAGAGCACCAGATCATCTTGCCCGTCACCCGAGAAATCGCCGATCGCTCGAACATCCCAGCCTGATCCGAAACTCCCAAGCGAATTGAATTTGCCGTCCACGTCCGTCGTGTAGAAGGCTTCTTCATATTCAAAGAGAATTTCATCCTTTCCGTTACCATCGAAATCACCGGTGCCAAGCAGCGTCCAGTTCCGGTCAAACCCGGTGCCGACGCTCTTCCAGTTAT
>CALXNS010000085.1 GCA_944389815.1 uncultured Victivallis sp.
CTGTAATCGAGCGCGTACAGAAAGGGAAACGTCCCGAGCAGCGCAACCGGAATCGCAATCGAGGGAATCAACGTGGCCCGCCAGTCCTGCAGGAAAATCCACGTAATCAACACCACCAGAAGCAATGCGGTCACCAATGTCGTGACGATCTCCTTCATCGACACTTTGATGAATTCAGTCGGGTCATACGCCACCGAACAGCTCACGCCTTCCGGAAGCAGTGTCTCCCATTTTGCCAGTTCTTCCTTAACTCGGTTCACGGTCGAAAGCGCGTTGGCGTCCGGCGCACGGTACACCCCCAGTCCAACTGATTCCCGTCCGTCAAAGAGACTCGTTCCCTCATAGGAACTCGAACCGATTTCGACCGTCGCCACATCCCGGAGCCGGACGATGCTGCCGTCGGAATCGTGTCGGATGATGATATTGCCGAACTCCTCCGCCGTAGTCAGGCGGCCTTTAACGTTGAGTTTGTAATTAACGAATTCGTTGGAGTGTTCAGTGCCGATCGAACCGGCGGCAGCCTGGATATTCTGCGACTCCACCGCCGCGGTGATATCCGAAGCGGAGATTTCAAGACCGGCCATCCGGATCGGATCCAGCCAGATGCGCATCGAATACTCCTGGGACGACATCACCTCCGCGGAGGAGACTCCGTCGATCCGGCTGACCGCATCTTTGATGTTGGAGTCGACGTAGTTGTTCAATTCCATCTGAGTCATGTGCGTACCGTCAGTCAAAAACGCGAACATCGCCAGAATATCTCCGCCTCGCTTCTGCACATTGATTCCGTTTTTGGTCACATCGGACGGCTGCTTGACCTCCGCCCGTTTGACGGCATTTTGTAAATTGACCATTGCAATATCGGTATCCGTTCCACTCTGAAACGTCACCTGACAAGAATAACTGCCGGAGTTGTCGCTCGTCGAAGAAAAATAGAGCAGATCGTCCACGCCGTTGATTTCGTCCTCGATCGGCATGGCGACGGTCTGTGTAATGACCTCCGCGCTGGCACCGGGGTAAGAGGCGGAGACAAACAGCGTCGGCGGTGTAATTTCCGGATATTCCGCAACCGGAAGTTTATAAAGCGAAATCACCCCGGCCAGTGCCATGACCACGCTGACCACGACCGCCAGCCGGGGACGCTCGATGAAGATTCGGGAAAACATGAGTTCATTTCTCCTGTATCGCGTTTCCGTTTTCCGATTCGAATTCCGGCTCCACTTTCATGCCGGGGATGGCTTTGAGAGTACCTTTGCAGACGATTATTTCGCCCGGGGTGAGGCCGTCACGGATCAGTTGAAGGCGTGGCGTGGCGCTGCCGAGCGTCACATAGCGTTTTTCAACTATGTTCTCCTCGTCCAGAACATAGACGAAAGAGCCGTCGGCATCATGCATCAACGCTGACGGAGAAACCGCTGGAAGACGGGTTCCGTTCCGTCGAGAAAGGCTTACGGAAAGCGTATTACCGATGATGAGTTTTCGGTCCGCATTGGGAAACATCGCATAAATCTGGACGGTATCGGTTTTGGCGTTGGCCTCATTATTCAGAAGTTCGATTTCGCCCTGTTCCGGAAAGACGGTTCCGTTGGCCAGTTTGATTTCGACCAGTCCATCGGCCATCAGTTCCTCGTGGCTGCCGAACATCGCCAGAGATCCGCCACGCTGATGGAAAAACGCACCCGGATCGGCTGATTCTGGATGATCGTCAGCAATGTTCCGGAGCTGGGCGTGATGTAATTGCCCGGCGTGTAGGCGCTCACACCGACAATCCCCTCCTGCGGCGCGGTAATGACGGTATTTTTCAGATTATCCTTTGCGGTGATGAGATCTGCTTCGGCGGCGAGCAGCGCCGCTTTCGCCGCGCCCAGCGTGGCCTTGGCGTTTTCGACGGTATCGAGACTGGTGGCGTTCTGCTGATAAAGCAGATCGAGACGGTTGAAGTTGCTCTGCGCGTAATCGAGTTCCGCCTTGTATTTTTCGATATCCGCCTCCACTCCCTTCACCGCCGCCTCGTATTGAACCGAATCGAGACGGTAAAGCATCTGCCCCTTGCGCACGACGCCACCATCCTTGAACCCAACTTCAAGAATTTCGCCAGAAACCCGCGGCACGATATTCACCACCGAACGGGAAACCACCTGCCCGGTATAATGGCGCGTTTCAAAATCCTCCGCCTCCGTGACACGTTCCACCCCGACCACCGCCAGAGCCGCCTCGTCACCGCCATCGGCCGCACCTCCGCCCGGGCCGGGGGCCGCCATGCCGACGGCTCCGAAGAACAAACAGCAACCGGTAACGCCCGAGAACAATGCAATTTTTTCCGAAAAAATCCTTTCATCGCCGTTTTTCCTTCACTTTCCTTTTTCCGCGTTTCAATATGAAATCTTCTCTTTCGCCGCAATCAAATGATCGAGTACCTCCTCGAAAATTTTGACCTTTTCGGGAGGAACCCCCTGCAACATCTCCTGAAGCAACGTTTCAAAAGATGTATTGAGCCGTTCATGCCGTTCCAATCCCTCCCGGGAGAGCGTAATCCGCACCGAACGGCGATCATCCGGATCCGGTACGCGGATCAACGGTCCCTTCTGAACCAGCCGTTCAACAACCTGCGAAACTGCGCCGCAGGTGATTCCGAGCCGTTCGGCGATCTCCTTGACCGAACAACCCTCCTTTTTGAACAAAACGCATCCCATCACCTTCAACTCCGCCAACGTCGAATTCAGCGGCTGACGCTCCCGGCTCCGCCGGTCGTGAAGTTCACGGATGATATCCGTGAGGTGAAAAAGTTTTTTCCAGATCTCCGTCTTCACCATATTTCCCCCGTTTTATCAATTTATTCATTTAGCATCAATATTATTTAGATACTAAACAAAATGACTGAAATCTCACCGCGAGCCGGACATCCGAATCAGGGAAGTACACACTACTCACGGAAGCATGATAATTTAACTGTTTAACGTAACGAAAACTGGAATTATTGTGTGCAACATGGAAATTTCTTCAAACGCGCCACGCCGGGAGGGGGAAAACGTCGTTTCCGGAAGCCGGACGATTCACCGTACGACAGCGGCGGATGCAACCTCACAGTGCGCTCAGAAAATTTTCCGCCTCGCTCCGGGACTCCAGCCGGATCAGACGGCAACGTTCCGGACGGGACGAGAGAAGTTCCTCCACCCGCGGGAGCGTCACTTTCTCATAGTTCCAGACGTAACGCAGAAACGCCGGATCGATCTTCTCCGGACATCCGACTGCCAGATCAGGACGACTCCTGCCATGATAACGAATCCAGCGCTGCAACACCCCGGCCAGACAGATCAGACGCGACGTGTGCAGAAAGATGACCGTGTCGGCAAATTCCAGTCGCCGCGCCAGCGTCCGGCAGAAATTCCCGTCCATGACCCAGCAGTCGCGTGCAAGCTCCGCCTCCAGCAGTGCGTCAAACTCCTCGTGCGAACGTTCACACCACCCGGGAAGGAACAGCAGTTGATCCAGATGCACCACCGGAAGATCCAGTTTTTTCCCGAGCGCCCGGGCCAATACGCTTTTGCCGGCACCGCTGCAGCCGATCACCAGAATTCGCCTCATTTCCACTGCATCAACCAATTAGCTTCGGTTGGTTCCAGGACTCTTCGCAATACCAGGGACGATTCACAATCACCGCAACCGTTTTCATCACGATTGCGGCAGCAACACTCAAACTCAAAGAAGATGCCCCATGCGCTCCTTTTTGGTCCGCAGATAGAACTCATTCTCCTTGCAGGGATCGATCACCAGCGGCACACGCTCGGTCACTTCCAACCCGTATCCGGAAAGTCCGACCAGTTTCTTCGGGTTGTTGGTCAGCAGCCGCACCGACTTCACCCCGAGATCGAGCAGAATCTGAACGCCGATGCCGTATTCGCGTAGATCCGGTGCGAATCCGAGCTTCAAATTGGCGTCGACCGTGTCACAGCCCTGATCCTGAAGCTGATAGGCGTGAATTTTATTGAAAATGCCGATTCCGCGCCCTTCCTGGCGCAGATAGACCAGAACCCCGGAACCATTCGCCACAATCTGCCGCATCGCGGCGTGAAGCTGTTCGCCGCAGTCGCAGCGGTTCGAACCGAAAACATCACCGGTCAGACATTCGCTGTGCACACGCACGAGCACATTCTCCTGATTTTCCACATCGCCGTAAACCAGCGCAAGATGTTCAAACGAATCCACTTTCGTTCGATAAGGCGTCACCTGAAACTCTCCGAATACCGTCGGCAGCCGCGCACTCGCGCCGCGGATGATCAAATGTTCATGCCGGCGGCGGTAGGCGATCAGATCCGCGACCGTCCCCCACTTGAGACCGTGTTTCTTCCGGAATTCATTCAAATCCGGCAACCGCGCCATCCGCCCGTCCGGTTTCATGATTTCGCAAATCACCCCGGCCGCAGTCAGTCCGGCCAGCCGCGCCAGATCCACCGCCGCTTCCGTGTGTCCCGCCCGGCGCAACACGCCGCCCGGACGCGCAATCAACGGAAACAAATGCCCCGGTGACACGAAATCCCCAGGCGATGACGCCGGATCAATCAGTGCACGCACCGTCGTCGCCCGGTCGAATGCGCTGATCCCGGTCGTCGTCCCCTTCCGCGCATCGACGCTCTGCGTGAACGCCGTCCCAAACGGATCCGTCAACGACGCCGGCGTCGAAAGATTCAATTCGCCCGCCCGCTCCGCCGTCAGCGGAGCACAGATCAAACCGCAACCATGCGTGGCCATGAATGCAATCGCTTCCGGAGTGGCATGTGCCGCGGCGACCACCAGATCGCCTTCGTTTTCACGGTTTTCATCATCGGTGATGATGATCATCCGCCCCTGCCGGATCTCTTCGACAAGCTCTTCTATCGTGTTGAATTCGTATTCCATGAAACGTCCCTCGCCTCCTGATTAAATCGTCACTTCGCGCGATTCGGAATGGATCGATGTCGCACGCCCGCCGACGTGATCGTAACCGACTACCGCGAAATCCACCCGGATCGCTCCCGTTTCCACCACCGCCAACCGGTTCGGCATTCCGGTGCGGAACTTGAAGAGCACCGATTCCACATCCCGTCCAAGCACGCTTCGCGCCGCTCCGGCCATGCCGACATCGGTTTGACGCGCGGTTCCACCGGGCAGCACCAGCGCATCGGCGGTCGGAACATGGGTATGCGTGCCCAACACCGCCGTTGCCCGTCCCTCAAGCAGATACCCCATCGCCAGCTTTTCGCTGGTCGCCTCGGCGTGAAAATCCACCAGAATCGTCTTAACCGACGGAGGCAGTTCGTCGAGAATCCGTTCGACCGTCTCAAACGGGCAATACGCCGACTCCCGCATGAAAACCTTGCCGAGAAGATTGATGACCGCCACTTCCCCGCCGGCCGGATTGCGGAAGACTCCCCAGCCGCGCCCCGGCTGCCGGTTCGACAAATTCGCCGGTCGCAGCACCCGGTCAAGATGCGCGATATCCGCATCGAAACCGCGTTGATCCCAGACGTGGTCGCCCGTGGTCAATACATCCGCCACGCTCAACAGCTCCCGCGCACACCCGGCGGTCACCCCCGAACCGGCCGCTGAATTTTCCGCGTTGACCACGACAAACTGGCAATTGAATTCGCGCCGCAATTCGGGCACGAGCTTTTTCACCGCCTCGCGGCCGCCTTTGCCGACCACGTCGCCGATAAACAATAAATTCATTTCAACTTCTCCTTCTTCGCCGCCGGCTGCAGCAACCGGCATGCAAGCAACATCCCGCCGAACGCCAGCGGCGCAAGGAACATCGCCTTATCCAATCCCCAGAGATCCGCGGCGCGCCCCACCGCCAGCAGCAGCACGCCGGCAACTCCCCAGGATCCTCCGACGATCAATCCCATCCGTGCGCCGAGCGACGGACCGCCCGGCGCCGTCCGCGCCAGCACCACCAGTTGCGGGAACCCAGCCCCGACCAGCGCGCCGGTCAACGGTACCAGGAGGAGCGACCAGCCGGCTTCCGCCAGCATCAAAAACAAAATCAGAAGCGGCAGACCGACTGCCATCTCCGCCTGAATACAGCCGACCACCGGATATTTTCGAATCAATTTTCCTGTGTACAGCGCTCCGATTCCGGCGCCCAGACCGAAAAGCATCGCGCCGAATCCCCCGACCACCAGCGAATACCCCAGCGTATTGAGAAAGCTCGGCAGCAGCCCCTGCATGATCGCACAGCCGGTATTGAGCAGCGATGCGAGAAAGAAGATCTGCCAGAATGTAAAGGGCGATTCAGGCAGCGTCGCCCGGCCGGAATTTTCCCTCCCCGGCTTCTCCACGGCAAGACGAATCCGGGCCGGTCTCAGTGCCCAGATCAGGAGCGCCGCAGGTAAAATCAGCCAGAACAATCCCATCAGACCAGCATATTCCACCAGCACTCCGCCGATCAGCGGTCCGCAGGCGTACCCGAGGAATCCGGCCAACATGAAGACCGGCGTCGCCATCGTCGGCAAAACCGAACGCGGATCGATCGCGCACACTCCGCGCAATCCCTCCGGGTGGACCAGCGCCACCCCGGCTCCCAATATCAAAATCAATCCGGAAAGCACCCACGGCCACGTCGGCGGAACCAATCCCACCAGACAGATTGCGCAACTTAAGGCGATTCCGAGCGGAATCAGCAGCGGGCGTGCCGAATTCGAGCAGAGACGACCGGCGACAATCTGCAATCCATTGGAACTGAAGGAACAGAGAGCCACCAGCCACACGCCGGCTCCGATGGAGAGATCAAAACGAACCAGCAGCACCGGCAGAATTCCGGGCAGCAGCCCGGAAATCATGTCGACAGTAAAATGTATCGCGGTCAACAGCGACAGCTGCATCTGTGCAAGACTTCGGCGCGTCATCTGGAAAATTCCCGTGGTGATGGTTGCATTTCTCTAAGCGTATAATAATATATCACGCCGAAACGCTCCCGGCAACCGGTTCACACGAAAATCTTCCATCATCCCCCCGCGGGGGCGTTCACGGCTTCACGCACCGGTAGAGATGCAGGAATTCATTGTCGCAGCGATCCAGATCGATCCGGAATCCGGCCCGTTCGAGCAACCCGTTCATGATCCACGTCTCCGTGCTGAATTCATCGGCGATATGCCGGGCGAAATTTTCCCGGCTGCCGGGCGCCGCATCGAGAATGCGTTCGAAATACTCCTCCGGCGCTTCCCCCCGCCAATCGAACACCACATCGATCAGCAGAAACACTCCGCCCGGCCGGAGCCAGCGAAAAATGTTCCGCAGCGCCACCGCCTTCCAGACATCGGAGAGATGGTGCAGCGCCAGGCCGCTCACGACCGCGTCAAACGATTCCGGCGGCGCTTGAAAACTGAGAAACCCGGCCTTCCGGAAGGCGATGTTCGTCAAATTTTCCGTCCGTGCCCGGGAGGCGGCATATTCGATCATCGTTTCGGAAATATCCAGCGCCGTCACCCGGCGGCAGCGGCCGGCCGCCCGGCGCGCGAAGGCTCCGGTGCCGGTGCCGATCTCCAGCACTTCGCTTTCCGGGCGCAATGGGATCAATGAACAGAGCAATTCATTTTCCGCATCGATGTCGCGGAAACGCCGCATCCGCCGATCGTAGGAGGCGACCTCTCCGGTCGAACTGTAATCGGTTCCGATCTGGCGGAATTCGCAATGCTCAAACTCTCTCACAACGAACCTCCCGTCACCTGCTTTCCACTGCGAAAAGAGGTTGCCGCTTTCCGCCGCGAAAAAACATCGTCACCGCACCTTCCCGTAAGCGGCTTCGAAACGGGCGATGGAAGCGGCGAATTCCTCCTCCGGTAACAGCCCCGCCGCGAGATATTCCGACAGCAGCTGTTTCGGATCCGAAGGCCGCGAGGAAACCGCCTTCACGCTCCCTGACGCAAAATTCCCGGCGATTGCCGCCGCAAGTTCCGCCGCCAGCGCGGCCGCATCGTCGACCGGCGCGGAAGCGGTCTGCGACGAACTGGAAATGCCGACGATTTTCTCCAGTTCGGCAATGACCCTCTCATGTTCGAGCCGGGCGTTTTCGACCTGGCGTCCCAGTTTTTCAAGCGCCTTCGCATCCCCGGAACGGGCGCTCTTCATCAAGGCAACCGCGTTGTGAAGCCGGGGGAAGCGATCGAGATATTCGATTTCAAACGCGCCGTCTTCGACTTCCTCCCCATTCCGGATGCGGTCGTACAACTTCGCGGCCGCACTTCCGACGGCGTGCAACAATGCAAGCTTATCCGTCAGCGTCCGGCTGCGGAACGCCGCCAGCGCACGTTCACACTTTTCGAACGCCTTCTTCTCCGCATCAAACGTGTTACGACATCCGAGTTCGCGCAATTCAGACCGGATCGCCCGGATCCGGCTCTCCGATTCAGCCCCGAAGGCTGCGGCAATCGTTTCGAGTTCGGCGATCAGCGCGCGGCTGCGGTTCTCCTTCTCCGCGAACGCCTCCCGCCGCCCGGAGAAGAAACGGTCCAGCGCCGCATTGAACTGGCGCTGCAATTCCGGTTCCGCCCGCCCGGCGGGCGCCGTCGACTGAAATTCCGACCGCAATTCCCGCGCCCGGCGAACGGCGTCGGGCGCCCCGTCCTGCAGCGCTTCCGCCGCGGCAATCAACTCCCGTTTCCGGGCGGCCAGCGCATCGAACCGTCGATTGCGTTCGGTGAAATAGACGTTGCGCGCCGCAAAAAAACGATCGGCCGACGCCCGGAACGCCGTGAATAATTTCTTCTCCGCCGCCCCTGCTCCCGGAATCGTTTTCCATTCCGCCTGAAGCGCCTTGAACGCTTCGGTCGTCGCATTCCATTCAGTGGAGTCCGCCAGCGCGGCCGCCTTGTCGCAGAGTTCCTGCTTCCGAAGCGCCGCAGCCTTCTGCGTCTGGCGCAGCTGTGCGAAATATTCATCGACCCGATGCTGGAGCAAACGCGTGGCATTCAGATAACGCGGATTGATTTCGTCGGCCTTGACCTTCGGAACCGCGCCGAGCGCTTTCCATTTTTCCCGCAGCTCCTGCAACTTCTTCGCCGCCTTCGGCAGTTCCGCATCCGGAACGCACTGCAGTTTTTCCAGTTCGGCGCAGAGGTCGAGCTTATGCGTATAACTTTCCCATCTTGCCAGGTCGAGCGTCTCATAATGCAGCGCCAACTTCGCCCCCGCCTTCCGGTGGGCGTCCTGATAACGCTCCGCCGCCGCCCGCGGCACCGTGCCGAGCGCGGCATATTCCGCTTCAATGGCCGCCTTGCGGTCGTGAAGAAGATTCATATCCTCCCCGGCGGTCAACGTGCCGAGTTCCTCCGCCAGCCGGAGCGCGGCAGCGGACTTTTCCGCCTCCGCAGCGGCTTCCTTCTCCACTTTTTCGCGCAGCACGGCAAACCGCTCCTGAAATGCGGCGTCCTCCAGCGCCTCGGCGCCTGCGACCGCCCGGCACTCCGCCCAGCGCTTCTCCAATGCGTCAAGCTCCGAAGGCAGAACGCCCAGATCGACTCCCGCCTCCAGCCGTTCCAGTTCCGTCCGCAGCGTCGCCGCCTCGGCGATCTTCGCGGCGACCTGCGCCCGGTACGCCTCGGCCTCGCCCGCGGCGGCACGAGCCGCCTGAAGCGCGGCATTGAAACGATGATCGAGAATTTCGGCATATTCCGGCGGCACCTCCGGCGCGGAACGGAACTCCTCCTCCAGCGCGGCGATCGCCTCGGAATAATCCCCGGGCAACTGTCGCGGCAGGGCTTCCAGTTTCAAACACACCTCCTCGCGACGGTGCAGCAGTTCCTTAAGCTGTTCGGAAATATTTCCCGCTCCCCGGTCATGCGGATTGAGTTCGTGTTGTTCATTCATCTTCGCGCTCTCCGATTGTTTGTCGCGGCGGCGGCGGCTCCGTTCCGCGGAACCGCGCCGTCGGATTGTTATCCGTACGGCAATGCCGTTTTCCTTCCTCATCAACTGCGCCCGAAACGACGCAGTTGATAAATTATAACCCCTTTTTTATTTTTTTCCAACGTCGAGCCGGGATCAAGCTTGATTTTTCGATAAAAAAAATTATATTCAGAATATTCCACCAATACAATCAAAACCATGGCCGCCTTTTGCGGCCTTTCGAAGAAACGGAGTTATCTCTATGGCTGAGACAAAACAATTCAAGACTGAAGTCAAGCAACTGCTCAATTTGATGATCCATTCGCTCTATTCCAACCGGGATATCTTCCTGCGCGAATTGATTGCCAACGCCGCCGATGCGATCGACAAGGCGCGCTTCGAGAGCCTGACCCATCCGGAAATGGCCCGCGAGTGGCAGATCCGCATCGAACCGGACAAGGAGAAGAAAACTCTCCGAATCTCCGACAACGGCATCGGCATGACCGCCGAAGAAGTCGTGGAGAATATCGGCACCATCGCCAAAAGCGGGACGCGCGCATTCCTGCAGATGCTGGAGGAAAAGGGAGCCGGCAAGGAAAACCTGCCTGAATTGATCGGTCAGTTCGGCGTCGGTTTTTATTCTGCGTTCATGGTCGCCGAAAAGGTGGAACTCCGCACGAAGAAAGCCGATTCCGACGCTCCGGCGGTCAGCTGGACCAGCAGAGGCGAAGGCGAATATGAACTTGACAGCGAAATTGAAAAATCCGAACCCGGCACGGAGATCACCCTCTACCTCAAACCGGATGCGGAAATCTATCTGGAGAGCTGGAAGATCAGCGACATCGTCAGTCGGTATTCCGACTTCATCGCCTATCCGATCGTCATGCCGGAACGCAAGGTGAACAGCGACAAAACCGAAACCGTCACCGACCGCACCCTCAACTCCCAGAAGGCGATCTGGTTGCGCAAACCCGACGAAATCACTCCGGAAGAGTACAAGAGTTTCTATTCGCATCTGGCGAATTTCGGCGGCACGGAATATTTGAAGGCGATTCACCTGACGGCGGAAGGGATGAGCGAATTCAAGGCGCTGCTCTTCATTCCGAAACAGGCGCCATTCAATCTTCTGATGCCGGACATCCAGAAGAAAGGGCTTCAGCTCTACGTCAAGCGGGTCTTCATCACTGACGAGTGCAAGGAACTGATCCCGGATTATCTGCGATTCATCTGCGGCGTGGTCGATTCCAGTGATCTGCCGCTCAACGTGTCGCGGGAAATCCTTCAGGAGAATCCGCAGCTGCACCGGATCAACAAGGCGGTGACCAGCAAGGTGTTGAGTGAATTGAAGAAACTTCTGGAAAGCGATCCGGAAACCTATGCGGCCTTTTTCCGCGAATTCGGCCGGATTCTCAAGGAGGGCATCCACACCGACCGTGAAAACCAGGAGAAACTCAAGGATCTGGTCATGTACGAGTCGATGAACACCGAACCGGGAAAAATGATTACGCTGGCCAATTATGTGGATGCGATGCCGGAAAGTCAGAAGGAGATCTATTACATTTCCGGAGATAAACGTGAAGCGGTCGCGTCGTCGCCCGCGCTGGAATATTACCGTTCGAAAGGATACGACGTGCTTTTCATGACCGATCCGGTCGACGACTGGATCATGCAGTCGATGCTGCAATATCGCAAGAAACATTTCAAATCCGTGGCCAAAGGCGATTTCGAAGCCGATGAAGCGGACAAGAGTGCGGCTGAAGAAACGGTGAAGAAGGCGACGGAAAAGTTTGCACGTCTGGTGGATTTTTTGAAGAAAACCTTGGCCGACAAGGTCAGTGACGTGCGGTTCTCGGTTCGTTTGACCGACAGTCCCTGCTGTCTGATCACCGAAAACAACGGTTTGAGTCCGCATCTCGAACGGCTTTTCAAGGCGATGAACCAGGAGATTCCGGCAAGCAAGCGGATTCTGGAGTTGAACCCGAACCATCCGCTGGTGGAAGCGCTTTTCGAATGCTGCAACAAGGATGAAACGGCGCCGGAATTGACGGCATATGTTAAAGTATTGTTCGATCAGGCGCTGCTGATGGAAGGCAGTCCGATTCCGGATCCGGCGGAATTTGCGCGTCAGATAACCCGGCTGCTGTTGACCGGAATCAAAAAATAAGTGCAAAAAAAAATGATATCGTGCTTGAAAAAATGAAGTTCAGGCACGATATTTATTTTTCACGAATTTCGTCCGGAGAGATGGTCGAGTGGTTTAAGGCAGCGGTCTTGAAAACCGCCGTGGCGCAAGTCACCGAGGGTTCGAATCCCTCTCTCTCCGCCATTTACTTATAAATATCTTCATCTCTTTTGAAAAATATTCCGATACCGTTTTCCCCCCGTTTTTGTAGCAAAATTTGGGCAGATAAGAAACCGGGGGACCGACGTGGAGTGTCCGAAGGCAGGGGATTACTGTGCATTTCTACAAAGCCCATGCGAAACGCTCTCCGGATGGCTCACCGGAAGCGGATTCTGCAATATCCCGCCCCGGGATTTTTCAGGCAACGTTCTGATTTCTGTCAGGGATCCGCAGAAAGCACACCAGGCCGCAACCGAGCAGAAACAGCAGGATTCCCGCCCGGAAAAGCCATCCGGTCTGATTCATGCGGCTGGCGAGAAAGTATTCCACCGAGTCTGTGCCGTCACCGGCCTCCACTCTCCGGCACTCTGCCGCAATGCCGCCATCCGGCAGAAGTTTCACCAACCAGTAGCCGTAACGTGGATCTTCCCCCTCCCCTTGCTGACCGGAAGTCGGCGCAACCAGAAGCGGCGCTCCGGCAAATTCCCAGCGTGCTTCCGCATGCTGATGCCCCGCGACAAACAGCGAAATCCGGTACTCCCGAAGCAGAGTTTCCAGACGACGCGCTTCCGCGGGCGAGAGGCACTCCTCCCGCCCGTTCCCGCGCAGGTCGAGCGGCGGGACATGGGTGAATACCACCAATCGTCGGAAATGTGCCCTTTCCGCTTTCAGCACCTCCTCCAGACGCTCCAGCTCCCCTTCGGCAAGATGTTCCGCAGAAGTATCCAGCGAGACGAACAGCGTATCCCCCCAGGCGAACCAGTAGCCGGACTGCCCGAACACCCCCTTGTAGGCGCGCAGGCCGTTTTCCCGCGGGTCCCGGGATTCCCGGTCGTTGTTGCCCGGCGTGCAGAACACCGCCA
>CALXNS010000086.1 GCA_944389815.1 uncultured Victivallis sp.
ATCCGGCGTCGAAGTTGACGTTGGTCACGGTCGTGAACAATCCATCAGCGAGCAGTTCCGCCGAGGCATCCGGCCGCGTGGCCAGTTCCTTGACCAGTTCGAGCAGAAGATCCTGATACGCTGCGCATTCCGGGGTTTTTCCGCAGACGCCTCCCCGGGTGCATCCGGTGCCGCAAGCGGTTTGTTCACATTGAAAGCAAAACATCTTCTCCTCCATTTTCAAGCCCTCCTCCTGATTTTTCAGTTCGGAACAAATCAAATCCGCCCGCCTTCGAGCGAAATCTTCACTTCTTCAATCGGCAGCTCTTTCCCGCATGCCGCCACCGCTTCATGCACCAATCTCAGCAATCCTCCGCAACACGGCACTTCCATGTAAGCCACACAGACGCCCGCCACTCGATTCTCCCGCAGAATTGCCGTTAATTTCTCAAGATATCCATTCCGGTCATCAAGTTTCGGACAGGCGATCACCAGCCGCCGGTTCCGCAACAATTCCCGTTGGAATTCCGGATACGCGGCCATGGTGCAATCCGCCGCCACGAGCAGCTCCGCATCGTCCCAGAACGGCGCCTTCTCCGGCACCAGACGCAATTGAATCGGCCACTGGCGCAATTCTCCTTGCGCCGCGCCTCCGGAAACGCCGTTCTTTCCGGAGTTTCCGATCACGCGCGCCAGTTTCCCGGGACAGACGAAGCCGCCGCCTTCAGCCGAATGCGACGTAGCTTCAGGAACCTCCGGAATGAATTCTTCCGCCTCGCGTTCGACGATCTTCAATGCCCCGCGCGGACACTCGCCGATGCACGCCCCCAAGCCGTCGCATAAAGACTCTCCGATCAGTTTCGCTTTTCCATCAACCAGAGCCAGCGCATTTTCCCGACAGCCATTGATACAACGGCCGCAGCCGTCGCATTTCGACTCGTCAATTTCAATCATTTTCCGAATTCGTTTCATATTCCCCTCCTGCCAGTTCCGCCAGCGTGGTTTTCGTGAAGCTCTCCCGAACCTGACGATTGACTGAATCCATCAACCCGCCGAAAAGCGGACACTTCCCGGCACATTTTGCCGTATGAAAGAGGCAGCGCCGATCGGTCAGCGGCCCCTCCAGCATTTCATAAATTTCCAGAACGCTTATCGTTTCGGGCGATTTCGCCAGCTGAAATCCCCCTTCCGCTCCCCGCACGCTCCGCAGCAGCCCGCCGCGCTTCAACCGATGCAGCACCCGGACGCAGTGATCGTAGGAAATTTGCAATGTCTCCGCCGTCCGCCGCGCGCTCCACGATCGATCCGGCGTACGCGCCATCAGCAATGCGGCATGAATGCCGATTGCCGCAGCCTCGCTGATATGAAAAATGGATGACATGAAAACTCCTTTTTATATATGTATTATAATACATATTCAATGGAAATCAACCCCCCGTTTCCGAAAAAACGCAAATTATCCAAGAGACGATTTTCCGCAAAAAAAAAACGCCGCCGGAGGATGTAACGGCGGCGAAAGCAACGATGGTTCAGACGGCCTCAGGCGAACTTCAACTCCGCGCAATGCCGGAAGGAGGAATCACAAAACCCGTAATAGGCGTGCGGTTCGACTTCGAGATTGTGGGTAAAGATGTTCAGTTTCAACTGATGCGGAATTCCTTTGCCCAGGGACACCGGAACCAGCACCCCGCCGGCGGCGCGGTGAAATCCCGGAATCATTTCGCCATAATTTCCGAACTGCGCAATCTTGCGCCCATCCAGGTAAATGGAATTCAATCCCCGCGCACACAACAGAAAATATGCGTCGATCCCGGAAGTGGAACACACCGTGGTCTCCAGCGAAATTTCCTGATACGGGTCACGCGACAATTCCCGCAAATTGAGAATCGTTCCCGGCAATTTTCGGGGAACTCCGTTCAAACGCCACGGTATTTCCTCGGAAAGATCCGTTATCGTCTCCGGACGGTAAGGCAGTTCCATGACGGCGGCCTCCCCGGACGGCAGAAGTTCGTGGAGCTCGGCAATCTCCCGCACAAGATCCGGAAGCGTTTCCGGATATTTCAGATGACGGATGTAATCGCCGACCACGATCCGGTCGCCTACCGGCGCGGCAAGTTCCGGGTCGATTCCGCCCGCGCCGAGCAGAATGCCCATGATCGCACCCACGGTTGCTCCGGTGCAGTCGGTATCCTGCCCGCAGTTGACCGCATAAAGCACACTTCGTTTGAAGTTCCCCTCCCCGTAAAGCAATCCCAGCATGATGAAGCTGCCGTTGAGGTTGACGTCGGTGAAGTTGGCGCTGCGGTATTTCCCGGCAAGAAAGTCGCGCGCGCTTTCGTAACTTCGCCCGGAATCAAAACAGATCACGGCATCCTCGACCATCCGACGGAATTTACACTCCGGCAGATTGCGCCGGGCGAAATCAATCGATTCGCGCAGCGAACCGGATTGAAAAAGATGCGACTCCAGCAACGCAAAAAACACCGCCCCCGTCACGCCGTCTCCATAGTGATCGACACTTGAATCAAGTTCCGCCCACGCCGCCGCCACCGCCGGTTCCCCGGCAGCCACACAGCTCCAGATCTCCGTGCGGATCGCTCCGCCGATGCCGTTGATGAAGAAATTATTGTGCAACCCGCTGTACGGCGGCTGGATTCCCTTCTTCAAATTGGCGATGGCGACGCCGTATTCGTCGGCGTGGAAATCGATATGTTCGAGCCAGCCGCGGCTCAATTCCCGATAACCGAATTTCAACCCGGTTTCCTTCAGCATGGCCAGCCAGACCAGCTGCAGATCCAGATCGTCGTTCGGCACGGCGCCGGAGGGGACGGGATCGTATCCGGTTAAATGCAGATAACCGTTGCGCCCCTCGTAACGGGCACCGAGTGTGCCGCCGATGGTTTTCCCGAGAAAACAACCGAGTACTTGTTCCCTGTAATCCATGATTCTCCTACCTGCTGCAGTTCGGCATGTAGCGATATTCCTCCCGGCAGGCGGCGATGATCCGCGCAAGCGGCATCTCCGCAAATCCGATGCAGCTGTCGGCCGCTCCATAATAAATCCTGACCGTATCGTCCTCCTCCAGAATGGCGTTACAGGTGAAAACCACGTTGGCGACGCGCCCGTCCTTCTCGTACGGCATTTCGGGAAACAACAGCGGCGCCTTGCTCCGGGCGAGAATCCGCCACGGCTCCTTCGCGTCCACGATGCAGGCGAACAACGCATAAATCGATCCGTCGCAGGAACAGCTTACGCCATGATAAATTTCCAGATATCCTTCCGCAATCCGGATCGGCGGAGCGCCCGCGCCAAGTTTCAACCCGTCCCAGTGCCCCGGGCGCGCATCCATGAAGGGCCGCCCCTCACCCCAGTAAACCAGATCGCGGGAGAAACTCATCCACATGTCGCATGGCGATTGTTCGCCGCCGCCGAACGGGCGTTCCAGGCGGCAGTAACGGCCGTCAAAAAGATCCGGAAACAGCGCACCGTTGCGGTTGTTGATTTCCGACGCCGTCGCAACATGCTCAAAATGAATAAAATCACGTGTCTTCACAATCCCGATTCTGGTTCCGAGGCGGTTGTTGTGACTGCCGTAAAGAATGATGAAGTCGTCGCCGATCCGGGTGATGCGCGGATCGTATGCGCCGTTTTCCACCCAGCCGCCGTCGGAACCGTCCGGAGCAGGCCATTTCACCGGTTCCGGATCGAAGGTGAAGTCGACCCCGTTCCTGCTCCGCGCAAGCCAGAGCACGATTCCCCCTTCCCGATGGAATACGTCCACAAGCAGAAGATATTCGCCGTTGTATTTCACCGCTCCGGGATTGAGAATGTAATATCCGGCCTCCTCCGGAAGATCATGAACGGTCAGGATCGGATTTTTCGCATAACGTTTGAATTGATTCATTTTTAATTACCTCAGGGAATGAGTTTGAGACGATTGAATTCATTCGGGTTTTTCCCGGCACCGATGCCGCCGCCCCATTGCAGATACCCCACCCGGCCGGTGCCGTCGTTGCTGTTGATGAGCAGTGAGGCGCCGAAGGTTTTCGGCAGTGAGAGTGAGTCAAGACCGAGTTCATCGATGTCGAGGATCAACCGGTAATGCTGCTGATCTCCGTCGCGCCGGAATTCGAGACGCGATTTCTTCAACGCTTCCGGCGCCGCATTTCCGCGGCAGGAGGAGTAGCGGAAAATCCCCGGTTTCCCACGCACATCTGCGGCAACGATTTCTGTGATGGACTCCGTTGCCCGGCCGCCGGGTCCGAGCGGTTGAATGGCAAGCTGCACGCTGTCGCCCTTCCACGCCTCATGCAGTTCGAACGGCTGATTGTAGGTGCGATCCGTTACGCGGACATCGAGAATGAGTTCGCCGGGCGGATTGTAGAACCAGCGAAATTCCCCTTCAATCCTATGATTCTGAACCGGTTCCCCCCAGTAAAACCAGCCGCCGTCCGGATTGATTCTGCTGTACGGCGCATTTTCGTCGATCCGGCATTTCGCATTGGCGGTCAGCCGTCGCGCCAGTGTCAGCGGCAGAACGAGCGGCAGAATCGATTCGTCGGTTGACTGCAGTACCAGATCCACATATTTCCCCTCCTCAAGCGCGTCGCTCAAATCCAGCGTGATGGAAAACTCCTCCGTTTCGCCGCCGTCAAGTTCCAGCACGTCGGGGACGTTTCCTGCGAGCAAACGCGTTCCGGCAGGAAGAACAAGTTCCAGCGGGACGCGGCAATTTTCGTTTCCGAGATTGTTGACGCGGAAATCAACCCGGAGCCGTTCCGGTTGAATCGGAAAATATCCGTTGACCGTCGAAGTGATGTTGTCCGGCGCAAAGAACCCCTGCAACACCACCGGTGACGTCGAACGCGGATTCTCCGACGCCTGATACGCTTCCGCCTGGCGCAGGAGCCCCATCGCGGTCGTCTCCGAATCGATCGCCACCGAATCGGCGTTGAGCACCAAATAGAGCAGAGCGTCTTTTTCCGAAACCGCCTCCGGAGCAATTTCCGAACCGTCCGTCCGGTAAATCGTCCGGATCGACGACGCTTCCGGCAGCGCCGGTCGAAGATTTTTATCCGGCGAATTGTAGAGAACCAGCAGCCATTCGCCCTCGGAAGAACCGTTCTCCGCGCGGAACACCCGGGCGCGCTCATTGCCGGAATTCCTCCAGTCGCCGATATATTCTTTATTTGCCAGCATCCGCACGCACTGCCAGTACGCGGCAATGGAGCGCATCGGCGTGGAGTTGCGGTCGATCATCGCAAAATTATTGACCCCTTCATCATAATATCCCAGAACGAAGGGATGGTAGGCCGCCACCCCGCAGCAGCGCGCCTCGACCGCCTTCATCGCAATATAAATCGCGCTCTTCCGGTCGGAGGCGGCATCCGCCCGCGCCGAACCGCTCGGCCACGGCCAGCCGCATTCGGTCAATTCCAGCGGAATGCCGGCGCGCGGCGAATTGCCGAACGCGCGGCGGAATGCGGCAATACGGCTCTCCAACTGTCCGGCAGGATCATAATTATGGAAACTTACCGCATCGCTCACTTCGAGCAAACCATTGCGGACGTAGACGCCGATCATCTCAGGAGACGTATTGCCGCCGGAGAATACCCCTCCGACCAGTTTCACTCCGGAATTCCCCTCGTGCGCGGCGTATGAGATCGCCTTCTGAAATGCCGTCTGCTGATCGCCGGGCAGAAACCCGTGATCGGGTTCATTCCACACCTCCAACGCCTGCCAGTAACGCCCCCAGCGGGCGGATATCTCCCGCCATGAACGGCTGGACTGCTGCAGATCAACCGGGTATTTTCCCGTCACAAAATCTTCATTCAGAACGTATGGCGGCGTGTCGTGAAACAATTCGAGAACGGCGATTCCGTATTCGGAGGCAAGCTGCCGTTTTCGTTCCGCCATTTTCGCATAGGCGCCGTTCCAGTCGATGCCGGGATTGGGTTCGAGCGCCCACCAGTACATCCGGTCGCGGGCGCTGGAAATTCCGCCGCGCCGGAGAATTTCAAGATACCCCCGGTAATGGATTTCGTCCTGATACACCGTGAATCCGGAAAAAACCGCATCCATTCCGAAGAACCGATCCCGTTCGTCCTCAAAATCCGGCAGCGCCACCGCTCCGAAACGCAATCCGAGATGCGGGAAATCATATTCAAAAAATCCCCGTCCCTCCGGCGCATCGACGCTCAGCACACCATCCCGGAAACGTCCCACCCCGGAACCGAGCTCTTGACCGTCGAAATCGAGCAGCCGGTATTCGAGTTCTTCAGCTGTGGGCGTGCCCGGGAAATATTGCAGATCGACCGTCAATTCCGCCCGGCTTCCCGGCGCGAAAAAGAGCGTCTCCGGGTGGCGCGTATTCAAATTGATGAGCCGTTCGGAGGTGAGGAAACCAACTTCGCGAATTTCAGTTTCCGAACGTTTCGAACCGGGCACATCCCATTCGCTCACCAGCAATGCGAACGCCTTTATCGGAAGAACGAGCTTCCCGTCTGCCGCACCGCCCCAGAAAAAGAATTTTTCCTCCGCCGTCCCCGCGAATTTTTCCACGGTAACGGTCTGGAACTCCTCCGGATTTCCCGACAACTCCAGATAATGCTGATGGCTCTGACCGCTCGCATCGAACACCCGGAACCCGATCTTCTTCGCCGGCGTCCGGATTTGAAACCGCACCGCCGAAAAATCGAGCGGTTCCTCCAGCAGCCGCTGCGCTCCGACAAATTGTCCGCCTTTTTCGAAATCGGCCTTCAGCACGAGAATTCCATCGTCGCGTTTTTCAAGCGCCCCTGTCGCACCGGGAAAGTCCCGCCCCGGATCGAACGACCAGAGCGGAGCGCCGTTTCGCAGATCATCCATCAGATATTCCGCGCCCGGCAGATTTTCCGGCGTGAAAAACAACACCCCCGCAACGATCGCAAAGATCACACTCAGTCTCAGTCGCATATCGCGCCTCTCCGTCTTCCCTGTCCTTGCTCTCATAGATTAAATCGCTTCCCATGCTTCCACCGAATACGGCGTATCGTAATAAACCGCCTGCTGCACGTTGCGGACGCGGCCGTCCGGAAACAACACATTGGCGCTTTCGCCGTGCGGCTTGATGTAATCCCATTTTCCGTTGCTGCCGGTGGCGATGAAATCCATCAGCAGCCAGTAGCGATTGTTGATCTGTCCAAGTTTTCGTCCGCCGTTGTTGCGCGTGCCGTCGTCCACCTGATAGTCACCGAAGGTCATGTCGTAGTCAAAGGCGAATGGCGAAATCACGCCACCGGGACAGCGGAACAACGGACTGCGTTCCGGACCGATCATTTTTCCGGTCAGATCCCAGCTTCCCTGCTGTGGATACGGCAGATAACCGTTGACCGCAAGTTTCCCATAGGAAACCGCCACACTCCAGTTGCTTACGTTGCGTCGGTCGCTGTACGCCTCGGTGCCGTGCGCGTATGCCGAAAACGGCGGCAGAGATTCCCGGTTGTCGTTGGCGTAGCTGCTGTACGCCAGCCCCATTTGCTTCAAATTATTCTGGCAGGAAGACGAACGCGCCCGTTCCCGCGCCTTGCCCAACGCGGGCAGAAGCATGGCAGCCAGAATCGCGATGATCGCAATAACAACCAGCAATTCGATCAATGTGAATTGAGAAACGCGTTTCATTTGTGGATGTCCTTTCTTTTTTGTTGCCTGCATGGGAAATTTCCTATTTAAAGTATACCGCAAGTTTTTCTGAATGACAAGAGTCCCGGGGCGAAAGAGACTGAAACAAACTGCAACCATCTTGCATTTTATTGAAAAGCGTGATATTTTCCTGTACAGCATCATTTAAGGGGGTGTGCAGATGACCCGTAAAATCACGATGGAATATCTGGCGCGCGAAGCGGGCTGTTCCAAGTCGCAGGTCTCCCGCGCGTTGAACGGGCGCGAAAACGTCGCGCCGGAAATCCGGGCGCGCGTCCGGGAACTTGCGGCGCGCCTCCATTACCGCAATCTGGCGCGCAACCACACTCCGAACATCGCACTGGTGCTGCCGATGAAGTTAGATCATTACAACATGTCGCTCGCCGAAGCGTGTCTCGAGGAGGCGGCCCGGCGGAACTGGGGCTGCATGATCATCGACTCCCGGCAATGTGCGCGGTTGAATGAATATCATTTCGACGGCGCGATATCCGCCTTGTTCGATCAGGCGTGGCCGCGTCACTGGGGGGAACTGCGCAATCTGCCGCTGGTGACGCTCAATAGTTACGGCTTCCGTCCCGACCACATTCTTTCGATCGACCCGGATCCCTTCGCGGAGGCGATGCTGGTTCTGGAACATTTGAAGTCCCTTGGACACCGCCGCATCGCCCGCATTCACGTCGAGGCTCCGGAACACGCCTATCATCGCGGTTCGGCGGAATTTCTGGAAGCGGCCCGGCAGCTGGAACTGCTGCCGGACACGGAGAACATCGACACGCCGGGGCCGCTCACGCCGGAATTTTTCACCGCCCTTTTAACGCGCGGGTTCCGGGCGTTTTACGTGATCCATCAATATCTGGCCATACCGGCGACGCGGGCATTGGCGCTGACCGGATGGCGGGTGCCGGAGGAGGTGTCGCTCGTCACCTATGAACTGCCCCGGCTCTCGGAAAATCTGACGCCGCCGCATACCACGCTCGATTTCGATTATGCCGGCATGGCGGAACGGGCCTTTCAGCAGCTGGCATTGCGATTCAAGGGGGAAGCGCCGCCGGACAACGCGCCCAAGGTGCCGGTATTGCTCAACGTCCGCGGAACGACGGGGCCGTTCAATCCGTCTTCCCGCTCTCCGGACTGTAATTGAAAATGAGCGACCACGGCAGCAGGGCGTCCGGATTGGAATTGATGTTGACCAGCCCGAACTGCCAGCCGCACCCGGCCATATTCACCAGCCCGAACAGCCAGCCGCGTCGGGCTACATTCACCACCCCGAACTGCCAGCCGCCCGCATCCAATGATGAATTCATATTCCAGAGTCCGAGTTGAACTCCGGCGTAATCATGTACAGCCAGATTCACCAGACTCACGGCAACTCCGTAATTCTCCTCATAAATATTACAGAGCAAGGCAAGCGTCACTCCCGCCGTCCATCTTGTTATGGTTGCCGGCGCGAAATTCAATCCTGCCACCTGATCCTGAACTGCAAAGCTGTACCCGAGAGACACGCCATAAACCGGCGTCCCGGAAGTGAACAGCGCCTTTCCGGGCCCCAGAGAAAGCTGCAGCGGCGTCCATTTCCATTCATACAATCCATCCAGTTCATCGTAAGGGATGCCACCTGCCGCCGCCTCCAGTGTCAGAAGCATGACAAGAATTTTCGTCAACAAGCGTTTTTTCATCATCCCTCCTCCTGCTGTTTCCGCATCCGGGATATGTTTTACAATACATTGACCAGGACAAACATCTCGGCAAAATACAAAATGTAGATAACGAAAAGAGTGAATATATCCTTCATCTTCATCCGAAATAAACTTGAAATGATGGCAATTCCCAAAAATCCGCCGAGAATGCCATACAAGGGCTCACGCGAAGCGATGCTGGTGCAACAGAATCCGGCGATGGTCACGGGGATCACCGCGAACGACATCACCCACGCAGCAAAAATATTTCCCTTCCTCGTCTCGCGGTCAAGAATATGAGCATAGAAAAATGATGCACCAATCGGCAGCAGACCGAAGAACGGAATTGCGAACAAGTTTAATATCACCAGCACGACAGCCTTGTTGATTGCCGCCCCCTTCTCCGCAACTTCGTATCCGCCGTACAGAATGAGAAAGAGAAGCCACGTAAGGAAGAGCCAGCCATAGATGTACAGAGTCTTTTTTATCAGTGACGCGCGTTCACAAATGGTTTCCATTCGTCCCCTGCTCTCCGATGAATTGAGGAAATTTTCTTTCGCCGAAACGGTCACATCTGTTCGCCGTTCATTGCGGCGAACTGTTTCTCATAACATTTTGGCATGACGTCATCAAAAACAATTTTTCTCACAAGTTCAATATCAGCTTTATATTCCGCGACACACGCCTCCAGCTCCTCTTCGGAACGCATCTTCCATTCGAACGGGATGTAAACATACATGTTTTTTCCGGTGAAACTCATCAAGCTGTAAGGTTTTTCACGCAATGGAGCATAACATTTTTCCGCAAACGCTCCCTCTTCCAGTGTCGCGGCGCCTGCCTCCTGCGCCGAACCTGCGGTAGAGTAGATCCAGAGCGCATCATTTTCATTCTTGAACAAACTGAAATTCGAAGGCAATGGAGTCTTGGCAAGATCTGCCAGAAAAAATCTCACTGGAGTTATTTTTTGAAGATGTTTTCCCCACTCTTTAGGTAAAAGCAGCCAACTGTCAGAAAAATAGCACGGAAAATAACAACGAAATAAAAGTCCTGTAGACATAATGTAAAAGTTTACACTTCTGCCGTGCACCACATAGCGCTTCCCAACTTTTTTAACTTTTGAACTTACTGTCCCGTAACTCACATGACTGCACTGCAAAATCACGCCTTGTTTTTCCAAGGTGAAAATTTGATGTGGAATATCACGATCCAGATAAAAAGCCTCAACACTCGGCTTAAAGAGCAAAGATGCCTTGCACTGTTTCTCATCCCACAATCCGGGATCCTTGCATTGCATTTCAAATTCTTGAGCCACCTGCTTGGCTGTTTCACGAATCACAGCTTGTTTTTTTTCACTGAGATTCAATTGACATTGCCAGATAATAAATAACAGAACAAATGGCTCAAAAAACAACAGATCATCAATATAATTTCCCCAGGATAAGGGTTTTAATATCAATTTTACCAAAACAGCTACGATGACAGCCGCAATTATCGCAATAACGTAGGATTTCTTTTTTACAGAAAAATATTTTTCCAGAAGCTCGGCCATTGATTGTTCCTCTTCCTGTTTCGGTTGCTTGGCCGGACCATGCTGAAAGAATATGCCCCCCGGGGAAATCATACGTCCTGAGGAGTGAAATTCAGGGTGTTGACTTTCAGTTTATTTTCCAGTTGTTCAAGTTCATCGAGAACAATATTTATTTTTGAAAGGTAATTTTTCAATTCCTTTACATTGTGAGTGGAACTGCAAATGGAAATCTTCAATCTGATCGGCAGAACCGCATAAAACGTTTCCGAATCGAATGCAACGCATATATCGCGCAGCAGCGCGGCATTTTTCCCGTTGATGAACTCCGAAACCGATGTAAAAACGTCGCTGTTTTCATCCGTAATCGCCGAAGAGAGTGCAGCCCCCTTCTTCTGATAAACATACCGCGATTTCAGGACAGGAACAGCGAGAGGCCGCAACTCCGATTCCGGCCAGTACCCCATGGAAAGCAACGCCTTTTTCCAGCCGAACTGCCTCTTCCAGCGCGCGGGCAGAATGACGATCGTGCCGGAAACGCCCTTGATATCCACTGACGTTTTGAAAAAAATATAATCCCCGAGACGGATATAAGTTGGAACGCCGCGCGTCGCACTCCCCCCGACCGCACAGGAAATCTGAGAGAAGACGATGTTCTTTTTCGTCGCAAGATAGGTGGTCTCCTGCGAATCACAATAGGCCATGTTGATTTCCGGAAAAATCCCCGAAGAAGTCACATCCTTTAACTGAAAACGCTCCCCGAAATGATATTCGACATCCGAATTCAGAACCAAATCCTTCAAAATCAACTGTTTCAGTTGACTGCGGCGCTGGTCGGATCTCGCCAACGTCAGCACCAGGCAAACCGGAAAGAAAATATAGAGCGTCAAGAACCCCCACCGCTCCTGCCCCGATGAATAAAACAACAGGGCAACCACGACGGGCAATAACATTACGCCCCAGCTGAGAATCAATTCACTACGGCTTAATCGGTACTTTTCCGTGTCCATATCCTGCTCCGTCCTGAGTTGAGGTGAAACACACATCCTTTCCCGTTCTCCATTTGAACTTCCGACCGAAGCGCTTTCCTTCACTGAGCCCCCCTGAAAATTCCGACATCCTCCCACAAAATTCCGATTCGTCGCCCGACCATGTACATGATTGTACGATAAAAAAATATTATAAATTTTTCGTTTTACAAGTCTCGACGTCCGGAATGTATGTTTTTTTGACGTTTTTTTATGATGGGAGCCTCAACTTGCCGGCTGAAGTTTTTCAGAAGTTTCCCTTCGGCGGCCGCTTGAAGGAACTCGTGGCTTTACGATTTCCCGGCTCTTCACTGTTTTGCCGCCGAAAAAACAATTTCCGTCTTGAAAATCGTGGAAAGCAGGATATAGTCATAACAATATTTTGATGCGCCGCGATTACCTTTGAACGCAGACAAAGTATAAGGATTTCACATGAAAATACATCCGTATCATCTTCGTTGCGCCGGTAATCTCGGCATCCTGGAATGGACAATATGCCAATCTTATTTGATATGACGGAATAATAATCATCATTATGGACACACGTTATCTGCATCCCTCGCCGCGTCATCGTCGTTATTTTGAGAATGCCGATGGAAAAAGTTTTCTGCCGATCGGCTTGAATCTTTGTTTCTTCCGCAATTCCGAAGGAGTTTCGGAAGCGAAAGTATTGGAAAAATACCGGTTCTGGCTGGAGAAATTCGCCGCGAACGGCGGCAATTTCATCCGGCTCTGGCTCGGCGTGCCGTTTTTCAACGTCATGCCGGAAAAGGTAGGTCAATATGATGCAACCGCGTTAAATCATATCCGGACCATCGTTTCATGGTGCGAAGAACTCGACATCAAGATCAAGTTCACCCTCGAACATTTCCGCACCATCCACCGGCAGCAGCATCAGGAAAGCTTTCCCGGCGTCGTCGACTTCAACAATTCGATTTACTCCCGCGCCGCCGGCGGCCCCTGTGATACCATTGAAGAATTCTGCACCCTGCCGGAAGCGCGCCGGGCGTTTCTCGGCAAACTGCATTATCTTGCCGCATCCGGCCTGGGAGATTCCCCCGCCGTCGTCGCGTGGGAGCTCTGGAACGAAATCAACTGTCTGGGTCCGGTTTCACTCTACGAACCGTGGAGCCGGGAGATGCTTGCAGAGCTGCGGCGTCTTTTTCCCCGTCAAATGACGGTGCAAAATCTCGGAAGTTTTTCCGAAGCGGGCAGCGCAATCGATTACGACGCTCTGGCACAGACCGAGCCGAATGACTTTCTCCAGATTCACCGTTATCTCGACCCCGGCGCCGCTCTCGACGTCTGTCGCGGCCCGATGGATCTCCTCTGCGCCGACGCCGTCCGCGAACTGCGTGATCGAAGCGCAGGAAAGCCGGTGATTCTGGCGGAATCCGGCGCAGTGGAAGCGCACCATCGCCGCTATTCGCATTTGTACGCCTTTGACGGCGAAGGAATTTTGTTGCACGACATTTTGTTTGCCCCGTTTTTCGCGGGCAGCGCCGGATGCGGTCAGCCGTGGCACTGGGATCAATTGTATATTGAAGCGCACGATCTCTACTGGCATTTCGCCAGATTCGCCGAAGCGGTGAAGGGAGTTGATCCGATTGCGGAGGAGCTGGTTCCGTTCCACACCGAAACGCATGAACTTCGCATTTACGGTTTGAGAGGGAAAAGCCTCCTGCTCCTCTGGTGCCGCGACAAACACTCCAATTGGGCAACCGAACTCGATCAGGCCCGCCCTGCTCCGACGCTTCACGGTTGTCGGATTCCGGCGTTCGGCGCCAAAGAGGCGGAAAGTTATTCTCCCTGGACGGAAGAAACCGCGCGGATTACGACTGTTGATTCGGAACTGATTCTGCCGGATTTCCGGCGGTCTCTGGTCATCCGGAGCCGGATTTGAGCGGGAACGGCCTCAGGCTCTCGACAATATGATATGAAAATATGAAAAAAGGACGCGAACCATTCCGGTTCGCGCCCTCTTTTTTTGAGTATCAGAACGAAACTCAGTCCAGCTTGAGGCCGGCCAGCGATTCGTTGCTGAAGACCTCGCCCATGTCGACCATCGCTTCGCCCGGCTTGAGCGCCGCAGTGTACTCTTCTTCCGCCGCCTTGAGATCTTCCGGCGAGAAGTTTTCGCCGACCGCCTTGATCGAAAGACCGATCCGGCGTTCGTCGTTGTCCACCTTGATGACCCGCGCTTCGACTTCGTCGCCGACGTTCAACACGTCCTTGACCTTGTCCACATGATCGCGGCTGAGCTGCGAAATGTGAATCAAACCGTCGATCTTGTTCGAGAGTTCGACGAAGGCGCCGAACGCCGCGATCTTCGTGACCTTGCCCTTCACCACATCGCCGACCTTGTAGAGTTCGTCGATGTTCGCCCACGGATCGGATTCGGCCTGCTTCAAGCCCAGCGAAATGCGCTGCTGTTCCGGATTGATGTCCAGAATGACCGCTTCCACTTCCATGCCCGGCTTCAGAACTTCGTTCGGGTTGTTGATCTTGCGCGTCCAGCTCATGTCGGAGACGTGGATCATGCCGTCGATGTCGTTCTCGATTTCGACAAACGCACCGTAACTGGTCATGTTGCGCACCTTGCCCTTGATCCGGCGGCCGACCGGATATTTCTCGGCCAGCACTTCCCACGGATTGCGCTCCTTCTGACGCAGTCCGAGCGAAATCTTCCGGCTGTCACGGTCGATGTCGAGCACCACCGCTTCGACTTCCTCGCCGATCGAGAGCACGTCGCTCGCCTTGCTGACACGCTTGGTCCAGCTCATTTCGGAGACGTGGATCAAACCCTCCACGCCGGTCTCGATCTCGACAAACGCTCCGTAAGGCATGATGTTGACCACCTTGCCCTTGACTTTGCTGCCCTTCGGATACTTGGCGACCACATCGTCCCACGGATTGCGGGTCTTCTGCTTGAGTCCGAGCGACACACGCTCTTTTTCCTTGTCGATGCCGATGATGACCACTTCGATCTCCTGACCGACCTGAAGCACTTCCGACGGATGCGAAATCCGGCCCCAGGAGATATCCGTGATGTGCAGCAGTCCGTCGACGCCGCCCAGATCGATGAACGCTCCGAAGTCGGTGATGTTCTTGACCACGCCCTTGCGCAGTTCGTCGACCTTCATTTCGCTCAGCAGTTTGCCGCGCTGGTCGCGGAGCGATTCCTCCAGGAGTTCGCGGCGGGAAACCACGATGTTCCGACGATCCTGATTGATCTTGATGATCTTGACGTCGAACTCCTTGCCGATGTAGTCATCCATATTGCGCACCGGACCGACGTCGAGCTGCGAACCCGGCAGGAAGGCCGGGAAGCCCTCAACATCCACCATGATGCCGCCCTTGACGCGGTGACGCATGAATCCTTTGACAACATGGCCTTCGCCGTACTCGGTGGTGATCCGGTTCCACGCCTTGATGGAATTGGCTTTCTCCAGACTGAGTTCCGGCATGTTGTTGCGGTTTTCGATCTCTTCGAGGTAAACATCGATCTTGTCGCCGACGTTCGCCTCATCGAACTTCAGAAATTCCGACGCCGGGACGAAGCCCTCGGCCTTGTAGCCGATGTCCACCAGCGCACCGTCCGGACGCTTGGCGACGATCGTGCCTTCAACGATTTTTCCCTTGTTGAAAGCATTGGTGCTTTCGGCGGACTGGAGCAGTTCCTCCATCGAGCTCGGAATGTTGGAAAAGTCCAGGAAACTGTCCGCGAATTTGTTTTCTTCTGCCATGTTGTTTGTGTTCTTGTTTTGGTTGTATGGTTTAAACTCTTCTCCGGGTCGGACGCGAATCGCCCGTTTCTCCGGACCTGCATTTTATTGAATATATCTCTATTATGATATTTTACAAGTCGTTATAATGTTTTTTCACAAAAAAAAACGGCCCCGAAAAACGTCCGGAGCCGCCGATGAAAACGATTCTTTTATTTTTTCGCGCATTTCGCCGCATATTTCGCGCACAGCGCCGCATCATTCAACATCGGAAGGAACACCCCGCCCACCACCGAGCGCGCCTGGAAGCCGGATTGACGGCCGTCGATCGTATCGTACCAGTCGGTCAGCGGCACCCGGGTCGGAGTTTCGCAGACCCAGCGGTAAATCGGTTCGGTCAGCGTGGCGAAATCGTCGGCGTCGCCGGTCAACGTCGCCGTCCAGAATTCCCAATCCAGTTTGGTGTAACTGCGGCGGTTGTCGAGCGGCAGGCCGTATTTCTCCAGTTTCGTCCGGTAGAAGGCGACTTCGCGCGTCGCGATTTCCGGCGAAAAGAGATGGAGTCCGAGGAGACGATCCCAGACCAGATTGTATTTCTGACTCCAGCTCCCCGCGCGGTCGAATGCAAGTTTGTAATGGTCGCCGTCAAGCGCGTCGACACTCCAGCGGTCCGCAGCACTCTGCGCCGCCGCGCGGAATTTCTCCGCTTCCGCCGCATCGCCCAGCGCCGCGGCGATCTGCGAATACGCTCCCAGCGCCAGAATCGCCTTCAAAGAGAGGTTGGCGTTGTGTGCGAAATGACCGGCAAAGTCATCGGTGCAGAGCTGATTTTCCGGATCGTATCCCTTGTCGAGCAGATATTCCGCCCAGGTTCGCAGTGTGCCGCGATACTTCTCCACGAACGCCAGATCCTCGTGGAACTTCAGCAGCGCCCCGGCCAGAATGAGCATGTTGCCACACTCTTCGACCGGCATCTGATCCTTCTCGAACCGTTCACCACCGCCGTAGACCTGACCGTTGGCCAGAGGATAGGTCCCCAGATCGTGCGGTGCGAAGGGAAACTTCCAGCGACGGCTTCCCGCGTAGTCGAGAATCGGAATGAGCATCCCCTTCAAGAGTTCCGGCTGCGCAAAAAGAAACAGCGGAGCCGAGGGATAGGTGACATCGACGGTCGCGATGCAGCCGTTCGAGAAGTTCTCCTTCGAGAAGAAGAGTGCGGTTCCGTCGAGGTTCGTCACCACTTTGTGCGCCCCGATCGCCTGGCGGAACGCCAGAGCGCCGATCCGGGCGAATTTCTCCCCGCCCGCCGCACTCATATCCCGCATCCATTCGGTGTCATACGCTTCGCATTCTGCGCGCAACGCGGCATATTCACGGTACGCGGCAGAAAGAAGCGAGCTGAAATCCGGAATCGTATTCCGCCAGTAGGCAGGCAATTTCCGATAGAGATATTCGATCGACCAGACGTCGTCATAGCCGACGGCAAACCAGCTCGACGCGGTTTTCCCGTCCGCAGGCACCTCGAGATCGACGACTCCTGCCATGCTGACCCAGTCAAAACGAACCGGTTGCGGCATCTCCAGACAATCGGCATCCGGAAGCGTCCCCGAGGCGATGAAGTTGCAGCGCATCTCATAATTCGGCGCAACGGCCTGACGGAATTGCCCGCGCGGCAGCGCCAGATACAGCCGTCCCCAGTCGATCCGCAGATTGTCGCCGCATTTCCCGAGCGGCAGCTGATTGGCCGCGGCCATGCTCAGAAGATCGAATTCCGGATGCAGGAAACGACTCCAGACAATCGGGTCGCTGGTCTGATCGACGCACGATTCGCCGCCGAAATCGAAATAAATTTCCACCTCATGCGCCCGGCCGTCCGTCGAAACGAGGTCGTAGCAGATATACGTGACCGGCCGGGAAAGAATTTCCAGCTTATGCAGCAGCGCCGGAGTCAGGAATGTCAGGGTGAATTTCACCCCGCCGCCGGCAAAACAGTAAATCGTCCGCGTCGGCAACACCTCCACCGAGAGCTGTTCCAGCTGAGGTGCCTCTCTGACCGCGCCGCAGAAACAATACCCTTTCCCATCAATTCGGATCAATCCTGCCAGACCGATCGAACTTCCCGTCCAGTGATGCGCCCAGTTCTCACTCAACTTGTCGTCGAACGACCAGATGCTGAAGTAAGGATCGTGCACGATCAAAGGAATTGCCGGATAGCGCATGGCTTGCATACTCATGAAAAATCTCCCTGTTTGGACTATGACGATCACTCAATGCGACAAATATAATATACTTGCGCCCGAAAACTTTCCAATGTGTATTTTACGCATTCGCATATAATAAATTATCATTTTGCGCCATCATCCGCCGGAGCGCCGGCTTGAAATTCCTCAGCTGCGGAGGATATTGCGGATGCCCTCAAAGACAATCTGAGACGCCAACGCGGCCAGAAAGAGTCCGGTCAATTTACTTAGAATATTCAACCCCTTCTTTTTCAGTATTTTCTCCAATGACGCGGAAAAGTACAACATCCCGCCCAGCAGCAGAACCGCGACCACGATTCCGACAATTTCCGTTACACGCGTCGCCGTATCTGCGGTGCCGGCGCCCATCACCAGCAAAGTGCCGACCGTTCCCGGTCCGACTGTGTACGGAATGGCCAGCGGCACGACGGCGATGTCGCCGTCTTCGTCACATTGCCGCAGACCGGTACATCCTCCTGAGTTGCGCACCACTTCGATGCCGGTCAGGAGCAGGATGATTCCGGAACCGATCCGGAACGCGTCCAGCGTGATCCCGAGACAGGAAAATATCTGACGTCCGAAGAGGTAAACGATCAAACAGATCACCAGGCACGCCCGGGTCGCCCGCAGCGCCAGACGATGACGTTCCTCTGTGGTGGTTCCGCGCGTGAGCGAGATGAAAAGCGACAGCACGAAAAACGGAGTCAACAGAAAAAACACTTTTATGAAAATACCGATTGTCGCATTCAATTTTTCACCTTTCTTCCACTGCGCGGTTCATATCGTTCCGGCGCTGCCGGATTTCGTCTGCCACAATATTGTAGATAATATATCCCGCCAGCTGGAGAACGCAAATAAAAAAAATTTTCGAAAGCAGCGCTGTTCCGACGCTTTCCAGAAGGTTCCTCCAACAATCGGAAACGTCCGTCCGGTCAGATCGCTGTATTTCTGCGGAGACATTCAGTTGAATTGGTGGAACTGATGACGATTGAAGTTCGACAATTTGCCGAAGCTGCAGCGGCAGGCGGTTTCGCAGACCGACATCTCCCGCTCCTGCTGAAGCAACCGCATCGCCTTGCCGATTTCCAACGCCGAAAGAGATTCTATGAAGTACTTGTACGGCGTCTGCCGCAAATACCGGCTGAACGCTTCCGAAGACAAACAGGCGAAGGCCGAAACTTCTTCCGGCGACGGCCTGGTTCCGCGAAATCGGGGCGAAAATACAGTAGTCGCGAGTTTTCGGGCGTGTTCAAAATCCGGCGAAAAAAAAATCACTCAGAGTTGTTGTAGCCAAGTCTGTTCTCAGGTGCAGTCAACAAGAAGTCCGCCGTCCTTGATTTTCCAGAGATAAAGCGACGCGAGCGTCCCGTATGGCGAATACCTGCACCGGAAGGTTTCGAACTCTTTTTCATTCAGGGAATCAAGATGATGAAGCATCATGATGCCGCGGCGGATTCCAAGATCGCGGAAGCTCAAGACATCCGGGCGACCGAGAGCGAAAATCAGCAGCATCTCCGCCGTCCAGACGCCGACACCGCGGAGTTTGACCAGTTCGGCGATGATCGCGGCATCGCTCATCTGCGGCAGCGCTGCGAAATCGATCGCGCCGGAAAGTTTCGCCGCGGCGATGGCGCGCAGATATTCAATTTTGCGCCCGGAAAGTCCGCACGCGCGCAGCTCCTCTATGGACGCATCCGACAAGTGTTCGGCGGTCACCTCCCCCAGACTCGCTTCAAGACGGCGGAAAATCGCATCCGCCGCCCGAACCGCAAGCTGTTGGGAAACGATGCTTTGAATCAACGCGTAAAACAAGTCGCCGCAACACTCGAAGGAGTGCAGTTCGGTGCGGGCGGCAATGTCGGAAAATTCCGGCGCCCGCCGGCACAAAGCGGCAATCATTTCCGGTGTGATCTCAAATCTCATGACCCATAACCTCAAGGAGTTGATCGAGTTTACCGCCTCATCCGCTTCCGCTGCCGGACACGAATCCTACAAGTCGCGCATGAAGACTTTCACTGAGATGTTGATCCAGTCTCCCAGGGTTGTTTTCGCCTCAACTCGACCGAAAAGAAGTTTTCCGGCATCCATCAAACGAGCCAGAACCTCGTTCTTCGCACGCGGCACATATCCGATCTTTTCGCCATGGCCATTCAAAATCAGGATGGCAAGGGCATCGAACGGATTCTCCGGCTCCCGCCGGAATGCCAGCAACGTTCCCGGAATCAATTCCGCTGTCTTTTCTTCAATCTTTTCGACATGGGTGGTTCCCGCAATGGTACACTGGATCAGAAAAATCTCCTGCACAAAAGGCAACGGTGCTCCGCCCGGCCCGAAAGAGTCGAGAATCGCTTTCCATTCGGACAGCGGAATAAGCGCAGCGGACGATTCATCCCTCATGACAACTGCCTCCTTCTTTCAACTCATCAAGAATTTTCCGGAGTTCCGCAAGTTGCCGTCTCGTCTGCAAAATCTGCCGGGCAAGTTCGCGGCGGCGTTGCAGCACCCGCTCCGAATCCTCAAGTTCCCGTTTATAACTGTAGGGCGGTTTTTCCCACAATCCGGCGATGGTCGACTTCAATTGCATGTATTTGGCATTTAATTTCTCAATTTCCGCAACGAGCTCAGCCATGGAAGAAGGCGTCTGTTCGACAACCGCTTCCTTGTT
Source organism: uncultured Victivallis sp. (assembly GCA_944389815.1). GTDB lineage: Bacteria > Verrucomicrobiota > Lentisphaeria > Victivallales > Victivallaceae > Victivallis. The sequence goes on from CALXNS010000086.1 coordinate 20,519, forward strand.
TTCAAGAAGCTCATCGACCATATCCGCCAGCAGACAGAGCTCCGTCCAGGCACTGTTCTTATGTGCCTCTACAATCCGATTCCACAAAACGGCAGCCAGCGGCGGCAGCGACGGATTCAAATCCGGATGCAGTTTGCGTACCAGATTGCGATAAAGCACTTTGATTTTTCCGGACTCTTCCTTCGAGAGTTTGGGGGCGATGAAATGCGCTTCCGCAGCTTTGATTTTCTTTTTCTGTTCTTCCAGCTCAAGCAGCCAGGCGGCCAATTCCCGCTCCAGAATCGCCTGCACCGCCTGTTCGGTAATCTTTTCTCCGCGATTGCGGGCGCCCTGATACAGCGCGATCTCCCGTTTCAGGCGGCGCAGCTGAATCTGCAGCGAAAAAAGCTGATGCTCCCGACGACCGATCCGAAGCATGTACAAAGACTCCAACTGGGGGCGGATGATGTCCGTCAACTCGGTATACTGCTCGATCAACAGAGAATACTCGTCGCGCAACTTGTTCAGTTCGCACTTGCGCTTCTCGTATTCTTCATTGAATCCGGGCAACGTATTGAGCATAATCATGACAATGCCCCTTCCATTCTCCTCTCTCTGTACTTCCACCCCTCCTGCCGGGAATCATCATCTCCCATTCAGAAGTTGTGGCAGACCAACCCGTCACGCAGCTTCGGTTCGAACCACGTCGATTTCGGCGGCATGATCGCTCCCGCGTCGGCAATGTCCATCAACTGCTCCACCGTGGTCGGATACATCGAAAACGCCACCGCGTATTCCCCCGAATCAACCCGCTTCACCAGTTCGCCGGTCCCACGAATGCCGCCGACGAAATCGATCCGGTCGCTCGTGCGCGGATCGTCAATCCCAAGAAACGGCGCAAGCACATTGTCCTGCAGAATGCTCACATCAAGCCGTTCGATCACCCCAAGCCTGGAAATGTCGAACTTCGGCCGCGCCAGATACCAGGCGTGCGCCAGATAGAACTTGAACTCACCGGGACGGGTCGCCTCGCCGTCCTTCGCCGGAGAAATGAAGAATTTCTCATTCATGTGCATCAGGAAGTCCGCCGGCGTCATCCCGTTGAGCGACTTCACGATCCGGTTGTACGGCAGAATCGCCAGCTGGCCGGCCGGAAATGCCGCCGCAAGAAAATAATTATATTCCTCTTTCCCGGTGTGATCCGGATTCTTCGGCGCGCATTCCGCCGCAGTTCGCGCCGCAGCCGCACTGCGGTGGTGCCCGTCGGCAATGTAAAATACCGGCACCTCGCGGCGGAACAATTCCGAAAGCTCTTCACTCACCCTCTCATCCAGACGCCACAACGTATGACGAATGCCGTCCGGCGCAACAAAATTGAAGAGCGGCTTCTTCTGAAGTTCCTTCGCAATCAACGCGTCGATCGAGGCATTGTCACGGTAGGTGAAAAACGCCGGCCCGGTGTGCGAACGCAGCTCCATGACGTGCCGCGTGCGGTCATCCTCCTTATCCTGACGCGTCTTCTCGTGTTTCCGGATCACGCCGGAACGATATTCCGCCGCCGAAGCCACACCAAACACCCCAGTCTGCGTGCGCCCGTTCATTTCCAGTTGATACAAATACAAATGCCGCCCCTGATCCATCACCAGCGGCGCTTCTTCACACAATTTCCGGAACGCCGCCGCCGCCTGATGATAAACACGTTCATCGTGCAGATCGATTCCCGGTTCGAGATCGATCTCCGGACGCGACACATGCAGAAAAGAGTACGGATTCCCTGCCGCAAGTTCCGCCGCCTCGCGGGAATTAACCACATCGTAAGGCACCGCAGCCACCTGCGCAACCCGCTCCACCGTCGGCAAAACACCATGAAAAGGAAGCAATTCAGCCATAATTCATTTCCTCCTGTGCTGAAACATCATTCAAAACATTCCTGCGTTTTCTACTGCATCATTTCCCCGAATCGAGCAATTCATCCTCCAGTGTGGACAATTCCCCGCGCCAGTGCGCCAGCCGCACCATCCGGCTGAAAATGCACTCCCCGGAAGAAACTTCACACTGACCGTTCGGCTTCACCCCGCCGCAGGGACCGTTGGCCAACTGCTTGGGACAATTCGCCGGACAAATATAAAAACTCTTCGGCAGCCGGCAAACCCGGCAGGTGCGACAGCCGGCGGTCAACTTCTTGAGCAGACGCCCCGCAGACGCCGGCTGTCGGTCGGCGCGCGGAAACAGAAAACTGCGCACTTCATAACCGAATTTTTCAAAGCCGGAAACTCGCGGCTCTCCCAATTCATTCGCCGACGGGATCTCCTCCTTCGGATACGGCCGGCGCAACGTCCGGTCATAAAGATAAAAACTGCTCGAAAACGGCGCCATCTCCGTCCGGGCCAGATAGGAGTTGTACTCCTCCAGCCACTGATCGAAACTGGTGAATTCCCGCAATGCTCCGGCAATTCGTTCCGCAGCAATCTTCGCTCGCGACGGAATTTCCGCACCGGCAAGCTGAATGCCGCTGAAGCCGAGCAGACGGCAGCCCGCGGCCTGCAATTCGAGACGACGATATTGCGCCGCTTCGAACTGCGTAACCGAATAATGCAGCTCCTTGTTCAGAATCTTCTGGAAATCCGGCGAAATATTCACTCCAGGATACTCTCCGGCAAGAATCCGTTCCACCTTGTCCGGCGTCAATAAAATCAGCCGCGCTATCATCGGATAATACAACCCGCGCCCGGAAAAATACCAGCGCAGCGATTGAAGCTTCAGCATATCCCAGCCCGCCTGCGTCACGACGAACGACGCCCCCGCATTGAATTTTTTCACCAGCTTGAAATACTGTCCCATCAACGTATAAGGCGTATATTGAAACGGATTGACCGTCGCTCCGGCAAAAATCCCCTCCTCCTTCCGCAGCATCCGCAACGTTTCGATGCTCTCGGTAAACGGACGACGACGGCATTCACGCAGCGTGTCGCCGGGAATCGCATTCCCGCTGGCGGGCACCAGATTGCACATTCCACCGTTCACCGCGATCCGGATCAGATCGGCAACCTCATCCCGGGTGCTGTCGCGACCCGACAGATAAACCACATGCCGGTCACGATTTTCCTTGGAAAGCGCGCTCACCGCGTATTCCGCTCCGCGCCAGGAGTCGACATTGAAACTCCGGTCGGTGATCGCCAGCGACGCATGAATGTTCTCCAGCCCGAGCACGGCATTCTCCAGCGCAGCCAGCCGTTCGCCGGCGGCGGCGGGATCGTTGTCGCGTCCCGGCGACGAATTTTCGATCAGCAACACGAATTCGCCCTGCCCGAGGAGTTCGCGGAACCGGTTCTGCCGTTCCGAAAAATTGATTTCAAGTTGAAGATCATTCATTGTGCTTCTCTCTTCCGCATTCCGGCGTCTCCGTCTCCGTATCCGTATCCGTCTCCGCCGCAGTCACGCCTCCAGCCATCCGCCGGCCGGAATCAAATATGAAAAACAATCCGCCGAACAAATTGAACAACAGCAAAATCGCCGTATACAGCAACTGCGCGGCCTTCGCGTCCGCCGCGGCCACGCCGCCGGCAGCCAGAATCGTCACCGTCGCCGCGTCTCGCCCGCCGACTCCGCCGGGAAACAGCGGCACCAGACCAATGATGTTTCCGACCGTCACCGCCACCACCAGATCGAAAACAGAAAAACCGGGGACGTCCAAACCCTCCATCAAACACCAGTAGGCCGCCACCGTCATCAAATGCACCCCGAAAACGCTCACGACCGTCAAAAACGTCAATTCATGCCAGCTGCGTACGTAACAATCCGTCGCCGCGGTCAGGCGCGAAACCATTCCATGCGTCACCCGGTCGCCCCAGTGCATCAGGCTGCCGCAAAGCGGCAGTTTCTCAATCAGCCGGTGAAAAAAAATCACGCACGACGACGCCAACCCCGCTACGCAGAGCCCCCCGAGCCCCAGGATGAAGAGCCAGTGCATCTCTGGCGACAACGGCACCTCGGGCACGGAAATATTCAACAAGAGCGGCGTCGCCGGCCCCAGCAGCACCAGTGCCAGCGCAAAAAGCGCGATCATTCCGACGATCCGATCCATCAGAATTGAAAACGCCCCCTCCACGCGGCTTCCCGCCGGAGTTCGTTTTGCGAGCACGCCCATTTTCACCACATCCCCCCCGATGGTTCCCCCGGGCGCCAGTGAAAAAAAATATCCCTGCATCGTCAGGGAAAACGCCTCGAACGCTGAAAGATTCATCCCTAGAATTCCAAGCAGACGCCGCCACCGCCAGAAACAGATCACCATGTGCATGAAATAAATCCCCAGCGCCGGAATCAACCATTCATAACGGAACGTCCGGAAACATTGCAGTATCTCCCGCGGATCACGCACCAGCCACAACACAATGCCGAGCGCGATGGCAATCTTGCAGCAGAACCAGAAAAGTTGCTTCAACTTCGTTTTCGATGACATTCGTTCCGAACCTCTCGTTGTTTTATTATCCTGATAAAATAGCATCAAAATCCGTATTCGGCAATCGCTTTTCCGCTTTTTAAACAGAGTTTCCCAAAAAACATATCAATTTTTCCCATAACAACCATTGGCGTTTTCGCACAACCGGAGTATTGTAATGATGAGTTGGAACTTCAAAACAGGAAAACATGGAGTCAAAACATGAAATTTCTCAGAGAATTCATCACCAGTCCAGAGTGCACCGGCATCCGCCGCCTCCCCTGCCGCGCCACACTTTTCCCCTTCCACGACGCCGCAGAGGCGCGCGCGGTCAAAAAGCACACGTCGCCCTACGTCCTCGATCTCGATGGAGAGTGGGCGTTCCGCTACGTCACTGATCCGGAAAATCTCTCCGATGACGTCGTCGCTCCCGACGCCGATCTCGCCAGCTGGGACTCCGCTCCGGTACCCGGATGCTGGGTGATGCACGGGTACGATCACCCGCACTACACCAACGTACAGATGCCGTTTCCCGAACTCCCGCCCGAAGTTCCCGAAATCAATCCGACCGGCATCTACCGCCGGGTCTTCACGGTGCCGGCGGCGTGGAATAACCGGCGCAAGGTGTTGCATTTCGACGGCGCGGAAAGCGTCTTTTTCGCCTTCGTCAACGGAACGTTCGTCGGAGGATCCAAAGATTCGCGCGGGACAACCGAGTTTGATGTAACCGACCTCCTTCATGCCGGCGAAAACACCATCGCCGTGATCGTCATCAAATGGTCCGACGGCACCTTCCTTGAAGATCAGGATCACTGGTATCTGCCCGGACTTTCACGCAGCGTTTATCTCTACAGCACTCCGCACTGCTACATCGCCGACCTTTTTGCGAAAACCACGCTCAAGGACGATTACACCACAGGCGTGCTCGATCTGGAGATCTTCAGCGCCTTCCCGTCCATTCCGGAATCCACCGACTGCGTGCTGCGCCTGACGCTTCTCGATCCCGAGGGGAATGCGGTCTGGAACGAACCTGCCACCCTTGAGCGTTTCGACGGTCAGGGAGCCGGATACAATGATCCGGCCCGGCTCTATCGCGATCATCATTATGAAATTCCCGACGTCCGGCGCTGGAGTGCGGAGAGTCCGGAACTCTACACGTTGATCGCCGAACTGCTCGGTTCCGACGGTTCCGTCATCGACGTCACTGCGACCCGGATCGGATTCCGCCGCTACGAAATTCGCCGCCGGGAGTTCCTGGTCAACGGCGCACCGGTCCGGATCACCGGTGTGAACCGTCACGACCATCACGACACCCGCGGCAAAGCCGTTCCGGTCGAAACGATGGAACTGGATGTCGTCACCATGAAGCGCTTCAACGTCAACGCAGTCCGCACCAGTCACTACCCCAATGCGCCGGAGTTCTACGACCTCTGCGACGAATATGGACTTTACGTGGTCGATGAAGCGAATATCGAGCACCATGCCTTCTACAATTACATCAGTCGCAATCCACAATGGATCAATGGATTCGTCGACCGTGCCGCACGGTTGTTCGAGCGCGACAAAAACCACGCATGCGTCTATGCCTGGAGCCTCGGCAACGAATCCGGCATCGGCCCCAATCATGGTGCGATGGCCGGATTCCTCCGCATGCGCGACAATTCGCGCCTGATCCATTATGAAGGGGCCATGGAGGGCTCGCGCTGGGTCGAATCGACGCCTCTCAAACTTGTCACGGACTTCATCAATCCGATGTATCCATCCATCGCCGACATCATCCGCTGGTCTGAACTCAACCGCGATGACCGCCCGCTCATCATGTGTGAATTCACCCACGCCATGGGCAACAGCAACGGCAGTCTGAAGGATTATTTCGACGCCTTCGACCGTTATCCCGGGCTGCAGGGTGGATTCATCTGGGAATGGGTTGATCACGGCATCCGCAAGCGCGACGAAGCCGGACGCGAATACTGGGCCTACGGCGGCGACTTCGGCGATACGCCGCATGACTCGAACTTCTGCACCGACGGCATCGTCTGGCCCGACCGCAAACCGCATCCCGGGCTGTACGAATATAAAAAACTTGCGCAGCCGGTCACATTCCGTTTGACCGATCCGGCGGCGGGTCGCATTGAACTTTTCAACCGGAAATACTTCACCGATCTTTCCAGTTACATCCTCGACTGGACGTTGGAAATCGACGGACGCAACGCCGGCTCCGGAACCGAACCGATTCCGGAAACCGCGCCGCGGAGCCGTTCGGAAATAACGCTTCCGGTGGAGCGTCCGGTTACCCGGCCCGGAGAAAAACTTGTTTTGCGTGTTTCATTGAAACTCCGCGACAAATGCCGCTGGGCTGAAGCCGGTCACGAAGTTGCGTTCGAAGCGTTCGAACTGCCGGCATTGGAGCTGGAGAAATTCGCACCGCTTGCGGCGCAGCCGACCGAAGTCGTCAAAGAGGCGGCCATGGCCACGGTAACCGCGGGCGCGCTCCGGGCGGAGATCAACTCCTCCGGCATCGTTTCGCTCACGGCGCCGGACGGAACCGTATTGCTCAAGCGTGGTCCCCGGTTGAACATCTGGCGTGCCGCCACCGACAACGACGGCATCAAGAATCAGCTGGAGGAAACCCGCAACGGCTGGCGGAAAATCCTTCATGTCTGGACGGAGAAGGGTTATGACAAAATCCGCAACACCTGCGACGAATTCGCCCGGATCGGAGATGCAATTGAATTGCGCGCGATGGTCGCCGCTCCCGGTATCGATCATGTGGAAATGGAGTACACCCAGCAGATCCGGCCGCTGCCTACCGGCGAAATCGAAGTGCGCAACACCTTCGTCGTTCCGCCGGAATTCGACGATCTGCCGCGACTCGGCGTCACGCTTGAACTGCCGGTGGAATTCGGTCTGGTCGATTACTTCGGCCGCGGCCCGCGCGAGAACTACATCGACCGCGACGCCGCCGCATGGCCGGGACGGTTCCGGACGACGGTGGACGAAATGTACGTGCCATACATCCTGCCGCAGGCCAACGGCAACCGCACCGGCGTCGAATTCGCCGCATTCCGGCCGGAACAGGGCACCGGACTTCTGGTCACGGCGCCCGGCGGGATGGAGTTCTCCGTGTCGCGCTTCTCGGAGGAACAGCTCTACCGTGCGCGTCACACCAATGAACTTACTCCGGAAAGCGTGATTTATCTGCATTGCGATCTGCGTCAGCGCGGCGTCGGCACTGGAAGCTGCGGTCCCGATACGCTCGACGCGTACAAGATCCATCCCGGACGGCGCGAATTCGTTATTCGTCTTGCTCCGCTTCCGGAAAAGGCGGACGCTGCGCTTCTCGCGAGGCAGTTGCTCGCCTGAGCACACGGCGGAAAAGATAAACGGGTAGATCAATGGCCGTTTTCAAGACCTTGATCTTCCCGTTTTTTTATTCTTCGTCCAGCGTCATACCGAGATCGGAAAAATCCACGGAGAAACGGTAGAGAACGCCGTTGCCCGCGCGATAGTCGACGCTCCGCTTCAAACCGTCGCGGTCGAACTTCACAAGTTCACCGCAGCAATCGCCGCAGACGACTGCCGCGCCGCAGTCGAGCAGTACCTCGCCGGGACGCGGCCGTCCAGGTTCGGCGCGGAAACCGAGGCAGATTTCATCGACCGCGAGGGAGTGGAGAGTCGGGGCGTGTTCGATGCGAATTGCCGGAATCGCACGTCGGACGAGACTGAGTTCGCCGCCGTAGAGTCGGAGGACTGCGAGTTTTCCATCGACCGCAACCCGGCCATCGGGCAATGCGATATGCTCCTCCCGATCGGGCGACGGCAGTTTCAGAGACATTTCGCCGGCGCGGTAAATCCGGGAACTGCCGTTGAAAATATCGTTGGGAATCTTCAATCCGAGTCCGTGGATTTCACGAAGCGTGACCTCCTGCCGAACCGAGGCATATTCCAAAATCAGCATACTTTCCCCGTCCGGCAGCGCGGCACAGCCGATCCAGTGCCGCGCATAAATTGACGGTGTTTCGCCTTCACCGCATGGCGAACGTTCACTCCAATCGCAGCAGCCGACGGTGAGGAAGCCGCCCGGGAAACGGCGTTCCCGGTGTTCGACCACCCGAGCGCCGGGGTTGTTGAAGGAAACGAGCGAGCCATGCAAATTGCCCTGCCATTCGGCCAGATTGCTGCACGCCGCCGGAACGCACAGACCGGTCGGCCCCTGAGCGCCGCGCCAGACGAAGGAACGGATACTCGCGCCGGCACGAACGATTTCCGCACCGTGAAACGCATCGCTCCAGACGAAGGTTGGATTTTCTTCGCGCGTCTCCACAACGTCCGGCACGGCGAAACGTCGCCGCCAATACGCACCGTAAGAGAGACAGAGAAACGGATCCGACTCCAGCCGCGTGTAATAATAATAACTCTCACGCTCCATTTGCGCCAGCCGTCGGGAGTAATAAGTGCCGTCGCCGTTGTGTTCGGTTTCGAGCCGGACGGTTTCGAGCCACCGTTTTTCAAACGCGACCGCGTCGGCGTCGTTCCAGAGATCGGCGGCCGCCAGCCACGCCGGAATCGCGTAACATTGACAATAGGTGTAACGCGCCCGGGTGTCGCCGCCGATCCGCAACAGTCGCCCGTCGGCGAAGGTGAAATGTTTGACCACTTCCCAGAGTTCGCGCATGTGATGGTAGAGGAACGGCGGCGGTTCGACACCGCGCTCCTTATATTGAAAATGAAGCATCGCCAGATTCGAAAGACAGATCACCATGTAACCGATGTTCAAATATGCGTGATGGTCGAGCGCAAAATTCGCGCCGAAGTTGCAGCCGCGGTGCCGGAGCCGGAGCACTTTCCCGCCGAAATCGACTTCGGAAACCGCGTCCAGCGCGTGGGAAATGCCGTTGGCGAAGAATTCCGCGGCCTTCTCCAGATACTCGGCGCGCCGGGGCGCGTCCGGATAATCGAGGGCACAGCGCAACATCACGCCGCCGTTCCAGATATTGGATTCCGGTTTGTTTTTACCGGAATACCCGTCCAGTCCGGCTTCGACCGGATAATGATCGAGCAGCCAGTCGGATTCCGAAAGCAGCACCCGTCGCAACGCGTCTTCGTCCTCCGGCGCGAGAAACGGCCGGATCGCGTCGACGCCGTGCGCCATGCGCTCCAACCCGAGCACGCTGATCCAGTGGTGTCCCCACGGTTTCCCGTCGGTGGCGCATCCGCCGCCGGTAATGTGGGAATCGAGCGCAAAACGCAGCAGCGCAAGTGAGGTGGCAATCACTTCATCGCGGCTCATCGAGCACGAGAGCGCGTCGAACTCCGGTGCGGTGCCGAGAACCGCCAGACCGGCGAACACGTTGCAGTTGCTCTGAATCGGCCAGTGCGCGCTTGTACCCGGGCCGTACCAGAGTTTCGCTCCGGCAGAACGGAGAAACGCCGGGAGTTTCCGCAAAAACGGCGCCATGCGGGCAAGGTAATCGGAAGCGGTGATTTTTGCCATGATGAAAACTGCTCCTTGTAATTGGTTGCGTTTCCATACATTACACCGGCATCGCGCGTTTCGACATGGCGAAACACGTCAAGTTTTTGGCTGATTGCGCCGGTACGCTCCGGGCGAAATTCCGACATATTGCTTGAAAATGCGACCGAGATGGAATTCGTCGCGAAAACCGCAGCGGGCGGCGATTTCGCCCAGGGACAATGTGGTTGCGCTCAAGTGCAATCTGGCGCGCTCCACCCGCTCCCGCAACAGCAACTCGGTGAATCCGGCGCCGAAAAGTTCCCGGATTACATGTCCGGCGCGCGATGGAGAAAGCCCGATCTCCCGCGCCAGTTCCGGCAGTGTCACCGGTTCGGCGGCGTGTTCCCGGAAAAACGCGGCGATCCGCGCCCCGCGGCACTCCGGCGGGGCATCGATCTTGTGTTCGCGCCGCAACTGGGCAACGATCCCCTCCGCCGCCAGCGCCAGAAGCGGCGCGATTTCCGGCAGCACCGCCTCCTCCCACATCGGAAGTTCCGGCGGAGCGGCCACGCCCGGCGAGCGCCACAGTCCGACGTAGAGCATCCCGTAGCCGACGCCCCCGTCCCGAAGCGGCGCCACGATCTGCGTCAACCCCTTCCAGCAACCGCAGGCGAACGGCGTCTCCTCGCGAAGACACCGGAGATTCATTGCGTAACGGCAGTGTTGGATGCAGCGCTCATCGAAACCGGCGTCACACGCCGGATGTTTGCGGTGACTCCGCCGCGACGCCGTGAAACACGGCCCCCCGGGCCGGAGGTCGAAAACATGCGCGTTGTCGACCACCGTTACCGGCTGTTGGAGCAAACGTTCCAGCGCCGCCAGCGAGGACTCCAGCTCCACTCCATTACACCAGTTCGACCCGGTCGAGACCAAGCCGGACGAAACAGTACCCCGCATCGTAAGGCGGAGCATTCCAACCGACCGCATTGGCTTCGCGGTTGAACGACAACGTGTGGACAGCATAGGACTCCCCTTCGGCAAGATGGTGAGGTCCAAGCATATTACGCAGCGAAGTGGTCAATTCGAATTCGACCACATTCGTGCCGCTCTTCAGGAATTCCGCAACCGGCAGCGCGAACTTCCCGGCATAGAGGAATCCCGCTTCCTCGCCGTTCACCCGGACTCGGTAGGAATTCGCTCCGAACGGAGTAAACCGCAGATACCGGATTTTTTCCATTTCGTCGGCGGTCAATTCAAATGCCTGACGCAGCGTGAGCTGTCCCGCAAAGAACGGAAATCCCGATCGCACCAGGTCGCGACCGTCTACGATTTTCCCCGTCACGGGCGCACCGAGCGAAAATTTCCCATGGAACCGCTCCGCCGCACGAATCAACGATTCGGTTCTTCCGGCGTGATCGACGGAAAAATCCCCCAGAAGATACACGCTTTCGATTTCGGAATCGAAGGTGAGTTTATTGTATTCGGTTTCGAATTTCCGCGCCCGCTCCAATGCGGCGTACACCTCGGGATCCTGATGGTAGCGTGTTTTCATTCCGATCACGTTCCGGCCGGCTCGCACCCCTCCGGCCGGCAGCGCGATCTTCCGGAACGCCTGATCGAAAAGCGAGCCGGAGTCGACGGCATCAAACGTCTTGCCGTTGAGCGTGTAAACAAATTTTTCCGGCGTCTCCGTCACCAGCGTCAACGCTGTTGCCGGAGCAAATTCCGATCCGGTTTCAAATTCGAACTCCATTTCCAGATCACAATCATGCTTGAGATTAAGCAGCCGACCGTGAATGACGCTCACATCGTCACTGATCCACTCCCCTCCGTCGACGCGATAACGGCAACGGTCAAGCGTCAATAAATTTCCGGAGTGAGCGGCAACTTCGTATTCACAGTTCAGCGTCTTGCGCACCGGAAATGCGAAAACATCCTCCACCGCAACCTTGCGTTCGTGTTTTGCCGGATGGCCCGACACGAAGAACATCGCCGCCTCGCCCGCCGCAAACGGATATTCGAATACCAGATGATCCCCGGAACGGCTCACGCCGCGCAACAGCGAAAACGTTCCGTTCTCAGGATTGATCAACTCCACCTGCCGCCCGGTGCGCGGCAATGCGATCTTCACGGTGCAACTTTGATTGTACTGCGTGTTCGCGATCAGATAAAACCGCCCCGAACGCCCATCCATCAGACTGTCGATCTCACGGAATGTGCTGACCAGACGCTCGCAGGGCACCCCGTGCTCGGTGATCCGCACCCGGTCCGGAAACATTTCCGCCATCGCCTCGGCCGCCGCGCGCTCGCTGTCGTACCCGGGCTGCGAGCGGAACCAGGTACGAACCTCTTCCGATACGGGTTCGCCGTCCACGGTCAATTTTTCCGGTTCCATCTGGTTGCGCACCACGAGAATCGTTCCGCCCGCGGCGGAAAACTCACGCAGCAACTCCAGCATCCGCGAGGAAAAATTGGTGATCTGCGGCACGATCACATGTGAATAACTGCACGCGCCGATCCGGATTCTTCCCTCTTCAAACGAACCGTGCGAGGCGACAATCTGTTCGTCCGCATAATGATGGCCGACCTGCAGCGCATCCAGCGCCCGGGTCAGACGCTCCAGACTCCGGCTGTAGAAATCGATCCGGCTGTCAAGGTCGTATCCGGTATAAAATCCCCACGTCGACGACAGCGGATGCATCACCAGTACATCCACCCGCGCATGACCTTCCGCAAGCATCATGCCCGCCCGGCTGAAGGCGTCATTGACCAGATGGTAATCGTTCCACCACGGCTGGTGCACGAAATTCGATCCGGGATAATCGCGCTTACGCAAACCGCGCAACGAATAACTCTCCAGATGCTGGCAGAGCAGATTGATCCCGTGCGCAAGCTGCTGCTGGAACATCCAGCACATGCCGGAAAAATTGAAATTCCAGCCGCACAACGCGAAACTCTCACTGAGAATCTGCTTGTGATTGAACTGCATCGCCGCCGAAACCAGCTGCACCATCGCCACCGGATTCGGTTCCGTCCGACCAAGATGATCCATTCCCGGAATGTGATAATATTGATACTGGGTCATGACCGAGCCGTTGCTCGAAATCTGGCTCTGGCAGGTCTCTTCAAGCACATGATGTCCGGTCAGCATCCAGCCGTGTTCGTCACACCATTCGGAAATCTGCTTCATGAAGTTTTCGTTGAAGAGACGTGCCGCCAGACTCCAGAACCGAATCCGCACTCCCTCGCTCTCCTCGCTGCCGAGGAACAACAGCGGCAACTCTTCGAGCAGCTCCCGCCGGTACGCCTTCCAATACTCCTCCTCCAGCACGAACGACCAGAGCAAACCGTTCCGGGAGAGCTGCGGTTCGTCCGTGAAAATTCCCTTGAGATACTTCAGCAGCGACTGCGGAATCGTTTCGTAATAATGCTGATGCGTCACACGCAGGAATTCCGCCACCACCTTCGGGTCGAGGTTGTCCACATAATAGGGATTCACTTCATAATAGCAGCGGATCACCCGGCCGGAATACCCCTTCGGCAGTTCCCGGCCGATAAGTTCACCGTCGGTCGTGTAATATGCGATCGTATTTTCCGTGCCGCACGCCGCGGCATCCGCCGTCTCGTGACGCAGATATTTCTGTTGATATTCGACGCCGAGTCCGTTGACCAGACCGCCGCCGAAACCGCTCGGCCAGCCGTTTTCATCGTAGAGCCAGCCGCCCATCCCGAGTTTACCCGCTTCGTCGAGGCAGGCGTTGACGCACTCCATCCACTCATCGGACAAATATGCGGTCTGCAAACCGCCGCGGGCGTGCATGAACAATCCGCCGAGACCGGCGTCGTGCATGGCGCGCACCTGGCGACGAAGTTCTTCCGGGTCGAGTTTTTCGTTCCAGCTCCAGAATGGGATCGGCCGGTATTCCATGGCCGGATTGTCGAGATTGAGTTTCATTGCCATAACTGTTCCTTGTTCAATAAAGTGATATCCACCGTTCTCTCTTCAAATCATAAAAAATAAACTTCCCGGAAACAACCCAGCTTCCCCCACCGCCGGAGGGACGTATCCGGGGTTTCCGAACCTCTCGTCATCATATTTTGAAGACCGCACCGATCTTCCGCCCCAGCAGCGTTCCCGCCGCCGCCAGCGTCGCCGCCAGAAACAACATCGCCCAGACGCCGAATGCACACGCCGTGAACGGCCCCGATCCGAGGATCTGCGACAATTCATAAATCGCCCGCGTGATCGGATAAAACTCCGCCTTCTGCGCCAGAATCAAGGAATCCGACACCTCCAGCATCGAGAAACTGAAGGCGAACAGCGCCCCCACCACCAGATTCGCCGCGATCAAAGGCATCGTAATGCGGGAGAGCACCCGCCACGAACCCGCACCGAAATTCCTCGCCGCGTTCTCCAGTTCCTCCGGCGTCTGTTCCAGCCCGGCGCTCACCGAACGCACCACGTAGGGCAATCGCCGCACCGCGTAGGCGACCGCCAGAAGCCAGAGCGGATTCTCCACCGGATTGAAACACGCCGATGCCCAGGCATATTTGACCGACATTCCGAGATATCCGAACGCCACCACGATTCCCGGCACCGCCAGCGGCAGCATCGCCAGCAGATCCGCCGCGAAACTCCCGCGCAGTTTCCACCGCACCGCCGCCAGCGCCACCAGAATCCCCGCCGCCACGGCGACGATCATCGCAAGCAGACTGTAATGCAGACTGTTGACGATGCTCGGAAGAACGATTTTATTCGAAAGGGCGTTCTCGAAATGCACCAGCGAAAAATGTTCCGGCAGCAGCGTTCCGTACCACCGCAGCGAAAACGAGCTCAAAAGCAGCGCCGCATGCGGCAGCGCTGCAAACAGCGTGAGCGCAAAGAAAAATCCCGTCGGCAGAAACCGCCTCCAGCCCGACAATTTCCGTGCCGCGCTCCCGGCGATCCCCTTGACCGTGGTATTCAGCGCCGATTTCCCCAGAATGCATTTCGCCGCCAGATACAGCAGCGCCGAAAAGAACAGCATGATCACCACCAGCGCATACGGCACCGGATTGGTTTCCAGTTCGGTGATCCCGTTGAAGATCTGCACCGGCGTCACCCGGTTGTAACCGAACATCAACGGCGTGCCCAGTTCCGTGAAACTCCACACCAATACCAGACTGCCGCCGGCCAGAATGCCCGGTTTCAACAGCGGCAGCGTGATCCGCCGGAAGCGCTCCCATTTCCCGGCGCCGAGGTTCTCGGCCGCCTCCTCCAGCGCCGGGTCGAGATTCCCCAGCGCCGTCACCAAATTCAAGTAACAAATCGGATACAAATGCAGCGCTTCGATCAGACACACCGACCAGAAACGGCCGCGTCCTCCCAGAAAATCGACCGGCGCAAACCCGAGATGTTCCAGAACGGTATTCACCACTCCGTAGTGCCCGAGAATCTGCTGGAATCCCAGCGCCCCGACGAACGGCGGCAGAATCATCGGCAGCATCACCAGCAGATGGCTCGCCCCCTTCCCCGGGAAATCGAACCGGTCGTAGATGAGCGCCAGAGGAAACGAAATCAGAAACACCAGCGCCGTCGTCACCAGCGCAATGGCGAAACTGTTGCACAACCCCTCCCGGTAAACGTAGTTGCGAAACACCTCCGCGAGCAATCCCCAGTGCAGCCCCGCACCGATCACCGTCAACACCGGCAGCACCAGAAACACCAGCAAAAACAGCACCACCACCAGCAGCGCCCCATATTGATAAATTCGCCTCATCGCCGCTCGCCCCCTTCCCCGGCCCGGGCCAGCGCCTCAGCCTCGAGATAATTGCGTCTTGCCTCGTCACTCCAGGCGCGGCAGAGCGCCGCGACGTCCACCGCCGTCCACTCCGCGCCGGGCTGGATCTTCCGTGCCGCCTCCGCCGCCTCCTGATAACTGAACGGCAACCGGTTGAAGGCCGCCATCGCCTGCGGCACCTTCTCCGGTCCGCCGGCGTCGAGAATGGCGCGCCAGGCGCGCTGAAGTTCGGGTTGCGGTTCAAGCATGATGCACTTCAACAACGTCCGCAGCAGATTGTAATACGGCCCGGTCCATTCGGCATGATAGACGAACGACGCCCCGGATTTGTAGGGATCGTAGTCGGGATCGGATTTATACTGCCGGAACTCCTCCCGGTAAAGATCCCGCCGGATCGCCGGGCGCCGCAGCGCCGAATGTTCCGGTCCATCCGGCGTCCCGGTGCGGAAGCAGTGCAGTTTCTGCCCCTCCTCCGACAGCAGAAAATCGAGAAACACCTCAGCAACCTCCCGGTGCGGCGCACCGCGCAGCAGTTGAACCGGATCGGCGGACACCGCCGTCCCTCCTTCGGGCGCAACGTAGAAAAATCGCGGCGGCCCTTCGAACTGAAACTCGTTCCACTCCTGTTCAGTGAAACCGTAGGTGTCGATCGCCATCCCCGCGGCGGCGTTGCCGGCGGCCACTTCGCGCACCACGCGCCCGGCGCTGTCGGAGAGCGTCCGCGCGTTGGCAAAGATCCGTTTAAGCAAATTGAGGCCGTCCACCCAGCCTGCATCGGGCCCCCCGGATTCGGCCATCGCCTGCTGAATGACGATTTCGAAACATTTATTGGCCGAACCCGATTTCGTCGGATCGGCCAGAATGAGCGTATTGAAAAAGCGTCCATCTCCGAGGTCGCGCCACGCGCGCGGCGGTTCCGGCGGCGAAAGTTCCGCAATCCGGTCGGCGTTGTAACAGATTCCGAACGTCGAAAGAACCACCCCGTAAAACCGTCCCCTCTCGTCGTAAAGACGGTCGCCGCCGAAGGAACCGGGTATGATCTCCTCTTTGAAATATTCCGGATGGCGCTGCTGCAATCCGCCGTCCACGGCGTAACCGCGCGAGGCATTGCGCGCCTGATCGAAGGTGCCTCCTCCGGCCATCAGGTCGATGCCGATTCCAACATCCGATTTCAGAAAAAGCTCCCGCGCGCGCCGCACCTCCGCCGGGGTCGACGGGTCGCTGTCGCTGCGGGGATCGGCAAAGCCGGCGGCAATTGCGGACGTCCACTCGCCGTTGGCGGGATCCGATTCAAAGGCGTGGCGGAATTCCGCCGTATAACGGTCGGCGATGTAACGCATGATGTCGGAGGTGCCGCCCGGCGCGCGGAAATCCAGTTCGACGTCGCGCCCGGTCCGTTCCCGGTAATAACGCTTGAACGCCTGTTCATACTCATGGCGGATCGACTCGTTGTGCGCAGTGATGATCACCAGTTTGTCCGCTCCCGCGGGCGCCGGGCCCTTCACCTCCTCGCGCGGCCGCAGCCAGAAGGGAATCGCTATCAAAAGCAACAGCGGCAGAAATGCCGCCAGCAATTTCCGCACCATCTCCCCTACCCCCGCAGCAGCACCACGCCATCCGGCGGCAATTCGAGCAGAAATTCATCCCCGATCCGGCGTTCCGGCGGCGCGAATTCCAACACGTCAACCGTTCCGCCCGCTGCTTCAAATTGCCATTCGCAGCTTTCGCCGAGAAACGTCCGCCCCGTCAGTCGGGCGGGAATCCGGTTCATACCGGCCGCGTCCGGCGGCAGGATCCGGATTCGTTCGGGACGGATCGCCGCAGCAATCGTGGTTCCGTCCGGCAGGTCGCACGCAGGCACATTCAGTTCGCCGAATGGAGACCGAATCTTACCGTTCCCCGCCGCTTCTCCGGAAATGAAGTTCGTATCGCCGAGAAATCCGGCCACAAAACGGTTGCACGGATGATTGTACACCTGCTCCGGCGTTCCGCACTGCTGAAGGATGCCGCCATTCATAACCGCGATCCGGTCGGCCATGCTGAGCGCCTCCTGCCGGTCGTGTGTCACATACAACGCCGTCAGATGTCGCTCCTTGCAGATGCGGCGAATTTCGTGCCGCATCGCATCCCGGAGCCGGGCGTCGAGATTGGAGAGCGGTTCATCCAGGAGCAACAGCGCCGGATTGACCGCCAGCGCCCGCGCCAGCGCCACGCGCTGCTGCTGTCCTCCCGAAAGCGACGGAATCCGCCGCGCGGCGCAATCGGCCAGCTGCACCATTTCAAGCGCGGCGGTCACCTCGCGACGGATCGTCTCCTTTCCGGCGCCCGCGGTGCGCAATCCGAAGGCGACATTTTCAAACACCGAAAGATGCGGCCACAATGCGTAATTCTGAAACACCATCGCCGCGCGCCGCTTCTCCGGCGCCAGACGTGTAATATCCTCTCCATTGAAACGAATCACACCGCTGTCAGGTTCGACCAGTCCGGCAAGAATCCGCAGCAGCGTAGACTTGCCGCACCCGGACGGCCCCAGCAGAAAAAAAAGTTCGCCGGCCTCAATCGTCAAATCAAACGGCTTGAGAACCGGAACTCCGGGCTGATAGGATTTCGCAATTCCCTGAATTTCAACAGTCGTCATTTCGTGATCATTCCGAATCGGTCTGGACGACGTCGTCCAGATATTTCAATTTTGCCGGCGACCGGAGGTTCTCGATGATCTTGGCCTCAAGCTGCCGGATGCGTTCACGGGTCAGATTGAAACGCTTGCTGATCTCCACCAGCGGCAGACACGTCTGCCCGAACAATCCGAACCGCATGATGATGATCTGCTGATCGCGTTCAGGCAAGGTGCGGAGCATTTCATAAATTTTCTCATACAATATCTTCCGGGCGAAATCGCGCACCGGATCGGCCGTGCTGTCGTCGGCGATCAGATCCTCAAGCATCGAACCGTCTTCGCCGTTGGCGATCGGCGCCTGAAGCGAAATGGTCTGGCAGGCCATCTTGCGAATGGCGCTGACCCGGGCGACCGGCATCTCCAGAATGGCGGCGAGTTCATCGATTTCCGGCTCGCGACCGTGAGTCTGGATGAATCGCTGCTCCGCCCAGGTCATCGAGTTGATCGCATGAACCATGTGGGCGGGAATCCGGATCACGCGCGACTGCTCGGCGATCGACCGGGAGATGTTGTGCTTGATCCACCAGCTTGCGTACGTGCTGAATTTGTTTCCGAGCCGGAAATCGAACTTCTCCAATGCGCGGAGGAGTCCGAGATTCCCCTCCTGAATGAGATCGTTGAACGGCAACCCCCGGTTGCGATATTTCTGTGCGATGCTGATGACGAGTCGAAGATTCGCCTCGATCATTTTCTGGCGCAGTTCCTGAAGTTCTTCGTGAATTTCGATCAGGGTGCGGATGTGGTCGGTCAATTCCGAATAACTCATCAAAAAACGTTCTTCAAGCAAACGGCGGCGCTGATCGTCGACCGGTCCGGGATTGAAGACCATGTGCTGGGAATAACCGATGCCGGGAGCGACGAGCCGGGCGTAATCGATCACGATCTGGAAATATTCGGAAAGCTGATCGCCGGAAACGTCGAATTTTGCCAGAGTATCCGTCAACGCCTTGCGACGTTCGGGATAATCGCTTCGCCCGGCCCGGAACGCGGCAGCCAGCTCGGCGTGGCGACTTTTGAGTTCACGCCGCCATTCAGTGAGCTGTTTCAGGAGTTCTCCGGTGGATATCTCCTCTTTTTTCAGCGACGAAGGCAAAAAATAATCGGCAGGATCGGAATTGGAGTTGATGCATTCGTCGAGCAACCGGAGATGTTCCAGCGCGACGAACCCGAACTGGTGTATCTGTGCTCTCAATTTACGGGTAACCAGATCGATCTGGTCGCCGAGTGCCTGCTGCTGCTCCGGGGGGAGCGGAGGGAGTTTCCCGATCTGGCGCAGATAACTGGCCAGGGAATCGGCGAAATCGTCTCCGCCGCCATCGGGCGCAAGCGGCGGTGGAACAGAAGGAATATTCTGTCTATCCGCCTTATTCGAGGATTTCTCGTCTTTGACCGTCTTCATAGCGTACCCACTCCCGGATTCCTGACATCGCTTGAAAACTCCCACCGTAGAGACATCAAGCGTCGGAACCTCCGGGACTGTTTGTTTCGTCATCACTATACAATAGCGCAAAAAAACGACTCTGCGAGTGGAAAAAGCAATTTTTTTGAATATTTTTTTGAACTTGAACTTGCAATTTGAAAATAAATTGTTATTTTATGAGATGTCAGCCGGGAAAACTCCCGAATGGCAAAAAAGAATGGGGCTGTAGCTCAGTTGGCTAGAGCGATACGTTCGCATCGTATAGGTCATGGGTTCGACTCCCACCAGCTCCACCATTTTTGATTCTCCGCCGATCGGTTTTCCGGTCGGTTTTTTCGTTTTTGGGGCTGATTTTGAGGTGGATTTGGTCCATTTGCAGCGCCAGAGAGAATCCTCTGTTGGCCTCTTCTCCGTTTTGAGCCATAAATCATAGCTCTTTCAGAGGTTGAATTGAGGGTAGCTTTTCTCTATAAAAAATCAGAAAACAGGCCTTTTTTCAAGTGCCTTCTCTCAAAATGTGCGCAATTTTCCGTACGTTATCTACGTAGACGGTAAAAACAACCGACAATTCCATTCCCTGTAATATCCACGGTGAAATCATTGTTCATTGGAGGGATTGCCTCGGAAAAACATAGTCTGCCATCCTCAAAAAACAGTTCTATCACCGAAACGTCCGCAAGTAAGCGTAATTTTGAAAGCGGTTTCGCGAATGGAATGCGAATTCCATTACACACCACTTTTTGTATGTCAATTTGTATTAAAAAAGCATTGTGCCCATTGATCACCACCTCACCGTCAAAGGTCATTTCCAGGTCAAACAGTGGACCGGTACACAAGCGTGACTCACCAGTGAATGTTTCCTCCTCCGGGGCACGCAATGTCGCTACTGCCGGGGTTGGCATCATGCACAGCGTTCCGTCGTTCGCGATTGAGAGTGTGCGCGGAAACGAAATACAACCGTCCCATCCCTCTGGAGATCGAAATCCGCTCATCCAACCGATGATCACCGGCATGCCGTCTCGATCATAAAATGCACTGGTCGCATAAAAGCCCCTGGACATCGGGATATTGGCATCGCCTTGCCAGCGATATCCATAACTCAGAATACCAGACTTTTCCGAGGTAAAGCGGCAATTGTCCGGATCAAATGAACCAACATGCCAAACCGGTTTTTCATACGGACAATAAATAAGTACCCATTTTTCTTCAATTTGAATGAAATTGAGAACTTCTCCGTTGTCTTCAAAAAATACACCTCGATATTTCCAATTCAAACAACTTGCGTCCTCCGCCTCATAAACTGGAATTTGAGCTTTGCCATCCAAAGTCACGCATTTACTAATAATCATAAAGTTCCGACCAGCTGCTTCAAAGAAAAAAACATCGCTCCAACCGCCTTGATAATGCGGCCCTCCGTGATTTTCAAGCGTAATCGCTTTGTCTTCGAGCCGGGTCCAATGCAGCATATCGGAAGAGCCAAGTACAGGGACGTGCTCCCTCGGCAAGCTTTCATCGAAAAAGACTGAAGTATAATACATCAACGGTGTCCCATCTTGGCGAATCAACACACAGCCGTCATTGAGACGGAGTTCTCCTCGTTCTGCGGATGGCATCAGCGAAACCGGTAACTGTCGCCAATGGATCAAATCATCGGATTCCAATTGCATAAAGCTACCGCCCATGCGTTTTTCTGGTAAAAGGTTAAGATCGTAAAAAAGCCGATGCGTACCATTAAAACACATTCCTCCCCAAACGTCAAGCATTGCTTGTGCTGGCGGTGCAAAATGACAACGCGGACGCCCCGGATCCCGCAATGCTATGGGAATCCGTGAACGGACGTATTCTGTGGCCAACGCCATTGCACGATCGGTGCCTTTATACTTCGGCCATATGTCGGTGAAAGGTACATTCCCACTCTTCCCGATACCATGATCCATGTCAACAAATCTCCCAGCATCCCTTTTCTATTTTTATTGTCCCCGGGGCAATGCCCGGAGTTTTGCGTACCCTTGCTTCCGACTGATTACAGAAATCAAACATGACTTGGCACAACTTTGGCAATCTGCCCTTATCATTGACCTGTTTTTGAGTTACTATATTCCTTATGTTTTCCGATTACAAGTTCCGAAATAGACTTCGTCCGGCAGGGGATCTCCTCGTCTGCCGCAACCTTAAAGGGCATGACGGCTTCGTCGTATCGATCGACAGTCAATTTGTGAATCGATTTCGAAAACAAACATCGCGTTCTCCCCGGTGCCGGTGGAACCGACGATCAACCATTGAACCGGTGAGTGGACACATTGTAAAAGCGGACACTGGATGGAACGCAATCAACCGCGCGGCAGCAGCCAGGGCGATGAGCTGAATGTAATCTTTGCAGCTCCGGATTCAATATCCGGAAACCAATGCGGACATTCGCCCGGTTTTTATACCGATTTTTCAAAATTGCAAGGTTTTCCTTCCTGCGTCCGGTATCTGCATAATCAACTGCATAGTAAATAGTTGAGTTCTTCTTTATTCATATTCCGGCTCATGATATTGAAAGACCGTGTGAAGGTTTTCCTGAGAAATCACTTCTGTCGGACTCCCGCCTGCGAAAATTGTCCCCTCCTTCAGCAGCAGCGCCTCGTCCAGATAGTGTGGCGCGATGAAGAGATCGTGCGAAATCATGACGATGCATTTCCCCTTGTGCGCAAAGCCGCGGAGAAAGCGGTAGAATTCATGCTTAAATCCGATATCAAGCGAACTCGCCGGTTCGTCCAGAAGCAGAATCGGCGTGTTCTGGGCAACGGCCCGGGCGAGCATTGTGCGCTGCCGTTCCCCTCCGCTCAGGTGCGAGTATGGTTTCTCCGCGAGCGGGGCGAGCTGAAGTTCGTTCAAAATCACCTCAATGTCAGATGACATTTTTCCCCGTTTCACCCAGGGATAGCAACCGAGCGCGACAACTTCCCGGACGGTCAGCGGAATGCGTCCGGGAATTTCCTGTTCGACCATTGCCAGACGGCAGGCCCGTTCCAAAGGATCGTTCCAGCGCGGCGAAATGCTGCCGGAATCAGGAACGAGTTCGCCGGTCATCAACTTGAACAAAGTGCTTTTCCCACAGCCATTCGGGCCGAATATCCCGTAAAAAGCTCCGCCGTTGAAACGGGCCGAAATCCCTTTCAGAACAGGATTTCCCGGCGAATAGGAGAAGGAGACGTTCTTCAGTTCAATCATGACTCGCCCTCCTGCGCAGCAAAAGATAAAAGAAGAACGGTCCTCCCGCGAGTGATGTCAGAATTCCGACCGGAATCTCCTGTGGTGCGGCAACCGTCCGCGCGGCAAGATCGGCCAGCACCAACAGGAAGCCGCCGGCCAAAATACTCCCCGGCAGAACTCTGCGGAATGTGCCGCCGCAGAGCATCCGAACCATGTGCGGAACCGCCAGTCCCACAAACCCGATCACTCCGCAGCAGCTGACCACGCTTGCGCTCAATGCCGCCACGGTCAGCATCAGCAATGGTTTGAGCCGCTTCATCCGCACCCCCGCAAGCTCCGCCGAACGGTCTCCGAGAAGCAGCATGTCCAGCTCCGGGGCGAGACGGAACAAAATGCCGCACCCCGCCAGCCCCACTGCTGCAAGCAGGATCACATCGCTCCAGGTGATCCGCCAGAATCCCCCAAGCAGCCAGAACACCAGTGCCGAGAGCCGTTCATCGGCAAGATAAAGCGCTCCGGAAGTCAAGGCGGAAGTAAAGGCATTGACCGCAATCCCCGCAAGAATCAAGGTCGCGCCGTCCCAACTCCGCCGCCTGCCGATCAGGAGGAGAATTCCGAGGAAGAGCGCGGCGAACACCATCGCCGGAACGGTCAGCCCGATTCCCGGAAGAAACAATCCGATCACGGCGCCCAGCGCCGCAGTGTTGACCACACCCAGCACATGCGGCGAGGCAAGGTCGTTGCGGAAAAGATTCTGTGTCGCGCATCCCGCCGCCCCCAGCATTCCGCCCGCCAGAAAAGCGGCAAGCAGTCGGGGCAGCCGGAGTTCCAGCAGAATCGTCCGGGCGGAATCGGATACCTCACCTCCGGAAACGAGACGCAGAAGATCCGCCCACGAAGCGTTTCCCGCCCCGATTCCCCAGGAGAGAAGAAACAACACGACAAATGCGGAAACCAGCAGTTTCATCTCATTATCCTGCAATGGTTTTCACTTTGAACCGATCGTCCCGCGCGGCGAGATTGAGCGCTTCTTCCGTCGTCAGATGGGAGCTTTTCACATGCGCAAGATAACTTTCCGCCAGTTTTTCGGCGGCCTTCATCTCTTCGTCGGTCGGTCGTTTCCACGGCAGGCCGGGGATCGGAATATAACCGTCGATGTGAAAGGGAATATTCCGGTCGAGTCCGGCGAGGAAACTTACCACGCCTTCCATTTCGTCGAGACCGACCAGCCCCGGGATGAACACCAGATTGGCCGCCATCTTCATGCCGGAGTCGAACGCGGCGCGGAAGTTGTCATAGATCAGCGACTTCGGTTTCCCGGTAATCTCAAGATGAAGCTCTTCGCTCCACGCCTTGAGTCCGACGTTGGCTCCGTCCAGACCGGGAAGCGGCAGACGGCTGCCATTGGTATGGCCGAGCCGGGTCTCCGCTCCAAGTTCATGCTTTGCAAAGGAGATCATCTCCTTAAGCTCTTTCGCCACGGTCGGTTCGCCGCCCATGAAATAGACTTTTCCGGGAGAGACACTGCGCAGCGCCTCCTTCATTTCATCGACGGAAAGAAAGCGTTCCGGCTTCGGCTCGGCGAATCCGGGACGGCCGTTTTCTCCGCTTCGCAGTTTGTAGCTGCAAAAGGGGCAGCGGAAGGTGCAGCCCCAGTTGTGAAGGGTTGCAAAATCATACTTTTCATTCCATGTGATCCGGTAAAATGCCATTTTCGTTACCTCATATATTGCTTCAGAAAATTGATTGTCTCCAATGGAGCGATGCCTTCGACGGTCAGGCGGCGGGGAACGGCGTGGATTCGGCCGTTGCGAACGGCAGGCGTTCCGGAGTAAGCGCTTCGCGCGGCAATTTCCGCAGCGCTTCCGAAGCCTTCGATGTAGAAGATCACGTCGGGCGCAGCCTCGATCACGGCTTCCGCCGAAATCAAACCTGTTTTCGACACGATGCTTTTTCCGCCCGCCGCCCGGATAAGATCGCCGAGATACGATGCGTCTCCGGCGATTTTTCCGGGGCTGTACAATTCAAAACAGACCCGGCGCGCCGGAACTTCCGCCGGAACGGAAATCTGTTCGAGCCGACGGCGGAAGGATTCGGCAAGTTCCTGTGCCCGCTCCCTCTTTCCCGTCACTTCACCGAGGCGCAGAATCAGATCCGGATATTCCGCGAGGCGCACGGCGGGGATAACCGTCACCGAAAGCCCCTCGGCTCGGAAACGTTCCGCAGCTTCCTCCTGATAATACCAGAGAATCACTCCGTCGATCCCGAGTTCGGCGATCCTCTCGCGCGAAACGGCGGCGCCCTTGCCGATCACGGCCGGTGGCGGAGAACCTGCCGCGATCCATCCGTATTCATCGATGGCGCACGGCGGAACTTCTAGTTCCGTAAGAATATGCGTCGCCGCCGTCGAGAGTGAGAGCATCCGCTGCGGTGTTTTCGCTTTCCGTTCAGGTGCGCAACCCGCAAGCAGACAGAGTGTCAGAATAAGAAAGACAGGTTTAAAAACCATATCCGACGCTCCTGTAATCCCAGTAACGGTCCGGCGTCGCGTCGAACTTCAGAGATGCAGCGTGACCGTCGGCAAAGGCGGCGTTGAAATCCCGCGTTCTCCCGCCATGGCGGAATGACAGATATTTGCAATATCCGCCATCCACATAGGGTTCTCCGTTCAACGTGCCGAAGAACGGCGCGGCGACCGTGGTGCCGATATAGTAGCTTCCCGCGTCCGCAATCGTGATGAATTCGGAAGGCTTCCGGATCTGGTTCGCCCCGATTCCATTCCAGAGAATGGGGGTTTCGCTCTCCCGATTCGACGGATAGCACTGGTTGATGCCGTAACTGAGTTTGTTGACGTCGCTGGTGCCGTAAACGACCTTTTTGTCATCCGGCCTCCGGTCGGCGGGGCAGACGAACACATTGCCCGAACTTCGTTCGCTCTTTTCCGCAAGATAAGGCACCAGACAGTCGATCCAGCGGACGCCGGATTTGCTGACCGCCGGCGTCATATTCCAGTCGGAAACATAACTGAAATACGCCTGGCCGATCTGTTTAACACTCCCCATGCAGCTGATGGTGTGCGCCCGGTTCCGCGCCGCATTCAATGCGGGCAGCAGCAAGCCGGACAAAATGCCGATGACCGCAATCACCACCAGGAGCTCCACCAGAGAAAAATATCTTCTTTGAAATTTCATCTGAATCGTCTTTTTCTTTCAAGTTTCATCTGTTATGAATATTACGTTTTTTATTTTCGTAATACTCGAACATTCTTTTCCCCTCTGTTTCCTGCGGAGGAATCTTCTGTTTTACCGGAGCGTTTTCCCCATGCTTCCGGCCGTCAATTCGGCCTTCAGAACTCCCTTGAGGCGTTTCAGGGACGCGGCGAGCTTTTCGATTTCGCATCCGCGCCCCCGGATCATGATCATCTCCGCGCAGATTTCGTGGCTCAGATGAACATGTGTCGAAGCTAGAACATGAACGGAAGAATGATGCTGCAGATCAATCAGTTTCTCGGCGAGTCCCCGCTGATGGTGGTTGTAGATCAGCGAAAGCGTACCGATGACTTCCTCGCCGGAAATCCACTCCCGGCAGGCGATCCGGCTGCGGATCAGATCCCGGATGTATTCCGAACGGTTTTCGTAGCCGTCCTTCTCCTGCATGGATGCAAGCTCTTCCAGCAGAGACGACTCCAGAGAGAGGCTGATGCGAACCAGTTTTGTCATTCGTCCTGTTCCCGTGTATTGAAACGATCTGCAAATTCCGTACTTTACCACGTCTTCATTTTTTGTCAAATTCCGAACAATCCGGCCGCCTGTTTCATTTTTGCCCGGACCGGCGCCGCCAGCGTCAGAGTATTTCAGAAAATCTCATCGGTTCATCTGAACTCTTCTGTGATTTCCGCCATGAATTGCGGGATGTTGATCTGTTGCGGGCATTTTTTTCTGCACACTCCGCAGTGGACGCAGTTTGATGCGCGTTCCTCTTCGCCCATCGCATCGTAAACCAGCTTCGCGTGGAAGAGCGGAACTCCTCCTTTGACTTGATTGTGCAGCGCAAGATTGCGCGGAATGTCCACCCCGGCCGGACAGGGCGAACAATATTTGCAGCCCGTACAGGGAACCGCGCCCGATTTGCGATAAGCCATCAGCGCTTCCGCAACAGTCTGCCGTTCGGCATCGGTCAGCGGTTTGAAGGGAGAAAACGTCTTGAGATTGTCCTCCAACTGATCCGGAGCAGACATGCCGGAGAGCACGACTTGCACATTCGGAAGACTGGCGGCGTAACGCAATCCCCATGATGCAATGCTGACATCCGGATTCGCCTGTTCAAAAACTTTTTTCGCTTCCGGCGTCAAGCTGACCAGCGTACCGCCTTTCAATGGTTCCATGATCGAAACAGGAATGCCGAGTTCTGTCAGCACTCCATATTGTTCTCCGGAACGGCAGAGTTCCCAGTCCAGATAATTCAGCTGGATCTGGACCAGATCCCAGGGATATGCCTCCGCGATTTTCTTCAAAATTTCCGGCTCTCCATGAAAGGAGAAGCCCAGTCGGCGGATTTTCCCTTCCGACTGCATTTTTTTCATGAATTCCAGCGTCTTGATCCTCTGAGCTTTCTCCCAGTGCGCCGCGTTCAGCCAGTGCAGGAAGTAGAAGTCGAAGTGCCCTGCCCGCATCCGGGCGAGCTGCTCGTTGAAGATCCGGGCATTGTCCGCTTCGGAATTCATCATGACAATCGGCATCTTGCTGACGAGAAAATAACTGTCACGCGGATATTTTGAAAGTGCCTGACCAACGAATTTTTCGCTTTCGCCATTGTGATACATGTAAGCGGTATCGAAATAGTTGCATCCGGCTTTCATGGCCTTCGCCACCATTGCTTCGGCGGTCGGATAATCGACTTTTCCGTTCTTCTGAGGCAGACGCATCAACCCGAATCCCAGCAGCGGCAGTGTCATTTCCGTGTCTTTATAACGCCGTCGTGCAATCTGCCGGTCTCCCTCTTCCGAAAAATGGTCACCGTTCGACCCCTCCTGTGCAACGATGCGCGTAACGGATCCGGGAACGGCAACCGTCAGGGCACTTTTCAAAAATTCCCGTCTATTCATTCTTATCTACCTTCCGCTTTTCCTGAGGTTTCTTCAGGCATCAACCTCAATGAGTTCATACTGTTTCATTCCGACTCCTCTTGCCGCCGCCGTGTCGATGCCCCTGGTTCCCTTCCGGGAAGTGACCCGCTCCAGGAAGTGATCCCGTCCGGGATCCTTCGAGCGCCGGATCTGATCCATGCACGCCTGGTCGAGTGCAACGGGATCGGTCGAGGAAAGGATCCCGATATCCTTCATACAGGGATCTTCGGCTACGGCGCAGCAGTCGCAGTCAACCGACAGATTGCACATCATGTTGACGAACGCGATTTTCCCTTTGAAGTAATCGACAATCGTTCCGGCCGTCTCCGCCATGGCGTCTCCGAACACCTCCGGCGAAGCCATGTATTTCCAACATTCGACCTGGTCGTCGGAAACGCCGCCGGAGTGGATCAGCGCCTTTCCCCTGGTTGACGCGCAGCCGATCGAAAGCTGTTTCAGCGCCCCGCCGTATCCGGCCACCGGATGGCCCTTGAAATGGGAGAGAATCAGCATGGAATCATAGTTTGCCATGTTCTTTCCCATGCAGTTCCGTTTCAACACCCTCCCCCCGGGAATCGGCAGAACCATATCGGGCCCTTCGGCATCCATCAGGTCGACGGTGAAGAGTTTCGTCCAGCCATGTTCCGCGATGAGCTGCCGATGTTCCGCCGTGGAATTCCGCGCGCCCTCGTAAGCGGTATTGCATTCGACCACCGTCCCGCTGACCGCTTCGACCATGGGACGCAGAAACTCCGGACGCAGAAAATTCTGATTGCCCTTCTCGCCGGAATGCACCTTCACCGCAACCTTTCCGGGCAGTGAAATTCCGAGCGCCCGGTACATGCGGATCACCGATTCCGGCGAGAGATTTCGTGTAAAGTACACTTTCGGAACAGCGCCGGCTTTTCCTGTTTCAGCCGCTTTGGTCAGAATGCCGGCAAGCGGGGTGAATGCGGCAAGCGTCAGAGCACTCTTCAAGAAATCACGTCTGTTCATAAGGGGGCTCTTTCTGTTTGAATTCAATTTTTGCTGCGAGAAATAATCCA
This sequence comes from uncultured Victivallis sp., assembly GCA_944389815.1. Classification (GTDB taxonomy): domain Bacteria; phylum Verrucomicrobiota; class Lentisphaeria; order Victivallales; family Victivallaceae; genus Victivallis. The sequence continues at coordinate 49,637 of CALXNS010000086.1, forward strand.
AGTTCGAATAACAGCCAGATGGGGACGGCAAGCATGACCTGACTGACGATGTCCGGCGGGGTCAGAATGGCGGCGACAATCAGAATCGCTGTCTGATGTACGCCCGCTTCTTCCGCTCGGCTGAAGTTCCGGTGCGGCGAACCCGTCGGACAAGTTCCATCGGCATCGGAAGAATCCCCTCCGCCGCAAAACACGACTCCGCCGAAAAACAGGCTGGACGCGAATAGAATCCACCATCCGAACACTCTGCGCTCCTCCCGGTAAAGTGCGGGAAACAGAATCGGACAATGCGGCATCTGTGAATTGAAGTTCAAAACCGGCCCTTTCGGGTTCGCGGCATGTACCAGAATTCCGCCGAGACTGGCGCTTCCGGAGAGAATTGCTGTTGCCGTCAATGATGTTTTCAAAAATTCGCGTCTGTTCATGATGTCACTTCATCCTCATTTCCGGGACGAGCGGATTCTGATCGAGCAGATCCAGCTGTTTGACCATTTTCAGCGTGTTCTGCTTATACTTTTGAAAATGCGGCGTTTGAATATGATGCTCGTAGGCGGCGCGATCCGCGTAGATTTCCAGAATTGTGATCCGTTCCGGATGTGCCTTCTCCTGCATCGAATACATCATGTAGACGCCCGGCTCTTTCGCCATGGATTCGCGTCCGCATTCGGTCACCAGCGCCAGATATTCCGGAAGCTGTGCGGGATCGACTTCGATCCGCGAAAGCCGCACGATGCTCTCCGGCGTAATGTGTTTTTCCATCCGCTCCTCCTTACGTTCCAGAAACTCCGTCGCGAGGCGCAGCCCTTCCTGGTACGCCCCTTCCATGCCCGGATAAGTCATGAAAGCATGAAGCGTTCCGGGAAGCGTTCGATGCGTCATCGGAACGCCGTTCTTTTTCAGAAGTTCCGCAAACGCCCTGCCCTGATCGTGCAAAACGTCGCACTCCGCCGCGACGATCAGCGTTTCGGGATAGTCTGCGAACTCTTCTGCCAGCAGGGGAGAGACCGCAGGATCATCCGCGAGAGCGCCCGGCGCATACGATTCGTTGAACGCCTCCATCAAGGCTCCGTCCAGTCCGAACCCTTTTCCGTATTTCCGCCACGATTCCGAACGGTCGTTCTTCGCAAACACGACCGGATAGTAGAGGATCACACCTGCGATTCCGGAACGCTCCTTTCCTGCGGCGGAGGCGGCGAGATTGCCGCCCGCGCTGTCGCCGGCAAGATAAATCCGCCGGTATCCGCGCTCCCGAAGCATCCGGACTGCTGCAAACACATCCTCCAGCGCTTCCGGCGCGCGATGCTCCGGCGCCAGGCGATAGTCGAGCGTCGCCACGTCCAGCCCGGAAACCTTCGCGAGATCGCCGCAGAAACGGGCGCTCCCCTCCAGTCCTCCGAGCGTCCACCCGCCGCCGTGGAGATAAAGCACGACCGCCTTCCCCGACACCGCTCCGGGATAATAGAAGCGGATTCTCCGATCCCCGACCCGGGTGTTTTCCACCCGGACTCCGGCGGGCGGAGCCGCATCCTGAAGCATGCCCGCCCGAACTTTCTTCAGTGCCTCAACGTTGCCGTTGAGAGCATCGCGAACCGCCTGCGCAGTCTCTTCCTGCGCTCCGGCCGGACGTTTGGAAAGGAAGTCCATCGATTCCTTTGAAAAATCCTCCGCAGCAAGGAGAAACGTACCAAGAAACGCCACCAGGAGCAGAGGAACTTTCTCGGCGACTCTCATAATGGATTCCTTCATTTCCGGATGGTTGTGACCTCGTTGACCCAGTTGGACAACGCGTCAGCTGCATTCCGGATGCTTCCGCCGGAAAACGCGCCGCCCTTTCCAAACGTGGCCTTCGGGCAGACTTTCCGCATATCCCGTTCACAGTGCGCCATTCCGCCGCCGCCATGCGTGACGAAGGGAATCACCGTTTTGCCGCTGAAATCGTAGCCGGCGAGAAAACTCCTTACCGGCGGCGCCATCGTGCTCCACCAGTTCGGTGTGCCGACGAAGACGACGTCGTATTTTGAAAAATCATCTACTTTCGTCGCCAGTTCGGGTTTGAATTCGTCGCGACACTCCTTTTTCGCCTGATCGACGCACGCGCCGTAATCGGACGGATACGCCTTCGCGGGTTTGATTTCAAAGAGCGTTCCTCCGGTCAGTTTCTGAATCTCTTCCGCTGCGAAACGGGTGTTTCCGCTCCACGAGTAATAGGCGATCAGGATTTTGCCCGGTTCGGTCTCCACCTTCTGCGCCGCAACGTTCTCCGCAGAACATCCACTCGCTCCGAAGAAGGAAGCAGCCATCATCAATGCCATCGTTCTTTTTTTCATGATTTACCTCCCGCAATTGGTTGTGTTTTCCTGTTTCAAGCTGAATATGAGATAATCCAGACAATCGACTTTTTTCTGGGTTGCGTGAACTTTCTCCAGCAACCCGCAACGTTGCCGCGCCAACAGACGCAACTCTTCGCTGAGCTTGCCGCTTTCATGCAGAACGAGGATTTTCTCGATCAGCGACGCGCCGCATCCGGCGTCCCTGAGATTGCGGATCAGAGAGAAGGCTTTCTCTCCTTGCATACGTTCCGAATCCAGCTTCATTTTTTTTCCGAGGTCGCCCTGGCGTAATCCGCATCGGAGACCGGTTCGAGCCAGGTATTTTTGTTATTTTCCGGATTGCATTCGACCGCAAGATGTGAAAACCAGCTCTCGGGAGCCGCACCGTGCCAGTGATCGACGTCCGGCGGAATCTCCACCACATCGCCGGGCAGGAGTTTCCGGGCCTCTTTTCCGCGTTCCTGATAGAAACCGACGCCGCCCACCGCGATCAGCAGTTGTCCGCCCGTATGCCGGTGCCAGTTGTTGCGGCAGCCGGGTTCGAAAGTGACGTTGGAAACCGGAACATTGAGTCGCTTATCTTTCGTAAGCGGCGCGAGATAGGATTTCCCGATGAAATATTTCGCATAGGCGGTATTCTCCTCGCCGCGCGGGAAATGGCTCAGCGTGTTGCTTTTCACGTTTTCAAGAATCCAGTCAATCTGCGCATCGGTCACACCGTTGTGTCGGCCGATGGCGATGTGGCTGGCAAGCTGACTGTCGACCCCCTCCGTCGCGGCGAGCGCGGCGATGGTGGCAAGTTCCCGTGTCCGCCAGTCGAGATTGTCCCGGCTGAAGATGTCGCCGAAAAGATGCGCTTTCAAATACTCGTCGATCGCCGGCGCAAAGTCGAAGAGCGCCCCTTTGACCGGCGCGCCGCAGAGCTTCGTCTGATTTTCCGTTCCGAAATCGATGCTCTTTCCCTCCGGCTGCGGACCCGGGAGTTTTCCCGCGACATCCTTGATCCCCTTCGCTTCGCGCTCGTTCAGCAGCGCCATGAAGCTTCCAAGCGCATTCAGACTGCGCGGGAATCCGCAGTAGGCGTAAAGCTGAACGAGAACTTCTTTGATCTCATTCACGGTCAATCCGGCATCCAGTCCGGCAGCCAGAGCCTGCTTGAGCTCCGGCATTTTTCCACGCGCCGTGTACATGGAAATCTCAACGATTTTTTCTTCTTTTGCATTCAATGGTTTCATATTCTCATTCGCCTCCAGTTGATTGACCGAACAAAACAGGGCAAAGATCATTCCGGCTAAAAACAGCTTACACATCCCTCATCTCTCCTTTCCGTTTGTTTTTCGACTTGAATCACCGACGGGAATTCGCAATCCGGTTGGTTCCGCCCATTCTCCGTTTTGGTTTTTCATTATTTAGTATATCGTTTTTTTTATAAATAACAAATACTTATTTTTTATACATATCCATGCTTGACAGGCATGGATTACCGTGTTATGTTGGAACAGGAAAATATATGGAGGTGTATTTTGGAAATCAGAGTGTTGCGTTATTTTCTCGCGGTAGCCAGAGAGGGAACGATCGTCGGTGCGGCGAAATTCCTGCACGTGACGCAGCCGACTTTGTCGCGGCAGCTTCAGGATCTGGAAGAGGAACTCGGCCAGCAGCTTTTCATCCGCAGCAACCGCACCATCACCCTGACTCCGGAAGGACGTTTCCTGCGGAAACGCGCGGAAGAAATTCTGGAGATCGTCAACCGGACCGAAGGCGATTTCAATGCAATGGGCGAAAACATCGGCGGCAGTGTCCATATCGGCGGCGGAGAATCCCAAGCCATGCGCCTGATTACCGAGACAATCGGGGAACTGCGGGAAGAACACCCCGATATCCGTTACAACCTTTACAGCGGCAACGCCGAAGACGTCATGGAACGGCTCGACAAGGGCATTCTTGATTTCGGCATTCTGATTCAGCCGGTGGATATTTCCAAGTACGATTCCGTTGCGCTGCCCATTCGTGATACCTGGGGCCTTGTCATGCGGAAGGATTCGCCGCTTGCGGAAAAAACGACAATCACGCTTCGGGATCTTCGGAACCTCCCGCTGATCTGCTCGCGGATCAACATCCGGCAGAGCACGGTAAAAAATGCTTATGCCGAGTGGTTCGGGAAAAGTTTTGAAAGACTCAATATCGTTGCGACCTACAACCTCATTTACAATGCCGCGTTGCTGGTTGAAGCGGGGATCGGTTACGCGCTGGGGCTCGACGGGCTGATCGATGCCGTCGGCAATCGCGAACTCTGCTTTCGCCCGCTGGAACCGAAACTGGAGTCCGGATTGAACATCGTCTGGAAAAAGTATCAGGTCTTTTCCAAGGCGGCGGAACTCTTCCGGGAACGGCTTCTGGAACGTTTCTCCGATCCGGAAGAGTGACAATCCACGGTTCGAGCCGATTGTCGATTTCTGGAAATCCTGCTTTGTATTAAAGTTACTTTACTTTACTCCAACACGAAAAGCGGGACCGGATCGTGAAAACCATCTTGCGTTTTTCATGTTCTTCGAGGCGGAGCAGCTCCCCGGTGACCGGCGAAAGCTGATCCGCGGCCTGCGCTGCGGGATTGTCCGCAGTGGGCGGGCGTCTGCCGCTTCGGCCTGCCGGAGTCTGTAATATCATCGCATTGAAAACTGTCAGGATAACGCAAAAACACAACTGCGGTCAGAAAATTTTATCGCGTATAATTTCAGTTTTCATATTGACGACGATCTATATTTATGATATATTACTTACATTGACAATCATCGATATGAGGATCATAATGAATTCAATGGACATCGCTTTGATATGTAAAGCTCTCAGTGACAGCAACCGGCTGCAAATTGTACAAATGCTGTCCGCCGGAGAGAGATGCGCCTGCAAACTATTGGAGGCTTTTGAGATTACCCAGCCGACACTTTCGCATCACATGAAGATTTTATGTGAATGTGGACTCGTCAGGGATCGGCAGGTGGGAAAATGGCGGTATTATTCTCTCTGCGGAGAAACGTTGCGCGGGTTTAAAGAATTTATTGAAAATCTGTCATATGACGACCAGAAAGAAAGCGGAGCTAATTGCAAATGATATGGGATTTTATACAAAATCAGCTGCTGGGAATGCAATGGCTGAATGATGCGATCGGCAATGTTCTGCAGAACGCAGGCATAGACATCACCCAGAAACTTGGCGGAAGCATCCATTTTTTCATCTATGATGTGACAAAAATAACGATACTGCTATGCGTGTTGATTTATCTGATTTCATACATTCAAAGTTACTTTCCGCCGGAACGAAGCCGGAAGATTCTGGGACGCTTTCGCGGTATCGGCGCAAACTGCGCGGCGGCGCTGCTGGGGACGGTTACACCATTTTGTTCCTGTTCCTCAATTCCGCTGTTTATCGGTTTTTCCAGCGCCGGGTTGCCGCTGGGGGTAACGTTTTCCTTTTTGATTTCATCCCCGATGGTAGACCTGGGAAGTCTGGTATTGCTCACGAGTATCTTCGGAGCAAAGATTGCGTTGCTGTATGTTCTGGTGGGCCTTGTCATTGCGGTCGCGGGGGGGAGTATCATTGAAAAACTGCGGCTGGAAAAGTATGTTGCGGAATTTATCCGCGACGCCGCGGGCGTGGATATCGAAAGTCCCTCCCTCAGCCAGAAGGAACGCCTGCAGTATGCTTTTGAACAGATTGTTTCCACATTTAAAAAAGTATTTCCCTATATTTTAATCGGAGTTCTGATCGGCGCTATAATTCATAACTGGATTCCTGCCGAATGGGTGGCGAAAACAGTGGGAACGGATAATCCTTTCGGAGTGATTCTGGCGACATTGATTGGGATTCCGATGTATGCCGATATATTCGGCACAATCCCGATTGCAGAGGCATTGTTGTCCAAAGGTGGGCAGCTTGGCACAGTTCTGAGTTTCATGATGGCGGTTACGACTTTGAGTTTACCATCCCTGATCATGCTGAAAAAGGCGGTGGAAATGAAACTGCTTCTGGTTTTCATCGGCGTCTGCACTGCTGGAATCACCATAGTCGGCTATTTGTTTAATATTTTTCAAAAATTCATCATGTGAGGAGAAAATCAAAATGTCATGGTTTGGATTCGGAAAGAAAAAATGCTGTTGTGGAAGTGGTTGCAACGCTGAAAGCATGAAACGGGCGGAGACGTTGAAAAACTCCGCAGGAATTAAAATCCTCGGCAGCGGATGTGCAAAATGCAATCAGCTGGAACAAGCGACGAAAGAAGCTCTGGCTGAACTGGGTATTCAAGCGGAAATTGAACATGTTACCGATTTTGCACAAATTGCTGCCTATGGCGTTATGACCACTCCGGCTCTGGTCGTCGGCGGGAAAGTCGTTGCCTATGGAAAAGTTCTGAAAAAGGAGGAAATCATTCCATTGCTGCAAGCAGCGAAATCCGCCCGTTGACGTCGTGTGGTCGGCTCCGGGAAACCGCATCACCATCACCAGGTTCGATCATGTCGCAGAAACGGTCGATTTTTTCCCGTTCGCATGTTCGCGACGCCACCTGCCCGGCGTCACCCCGGTGAGCCGGCCGAATACCGTCGCGAAATACTGACTCGACGAGAACCCGCATCGATAGGCGATTTCCGTCACCGCCGCCCCCGTAGTGCACAAAAGCTCCCGAGCCAGTTCGACTTTCAGCTGCATCCGATATTCGTGGGGAGAAAATCCGGTTTCATGCCGAAAACGTTCATAAAGCGCACTCGAAGCCAATCCCGTTTCCGCAACCAGCTCCCTCAACGGCCGCCGCCCAGAGGGATCTGCGCGGAAAGCACGAATCAGACTCGCGACCGGTGGAGAAAAATACCGGACGCACGTTTCCGAATGTTTTCCTGTTCGCGCAACTTCCAGCAACATCAATCCCAGCCGCCACTGAATTTCCGCATCTCGTTCGGCGGAAGGCGGTCTCCCGCACGTTTCCAGCAACGCCTCGAACCGGTCGCGCAGCCGGCCGGGAACCGGTCCGGGCAGTTTTCCGGAAGCGGCGCGCTGAAAAAACTCGAGCCCGGGTCCCGCCGGCAACAGCGCAACAGGATCGAATTCACACCAGTAGAGCAGACACGGATCAAGCAGATTATTGACGCCCGCGTGTACAACTCCGGGACGGCATAAATGCACTTCATCCGCACCGATATCCACTTCGTGCCCCTCATAAGAGTAACGCATCACACCGCGCGCAACCAGACAGAGTTCGAACACCCCCGCGTGCGCGTGTCGCGGAAGCTGCGTTACGCCGCGGCAACGGAAGCGCCCCACCAGATTCACGCCGGGCGGCAGAGTGTACTCCGGACGCTCGTAACAGAGTCGTTCGGGCAGATTGCGTTCTATCGGTAATCGTTCCATACGGACAATATAAATCGATTTTCGATTTTTACCAGATTTGTTTGAAAAATTCCGGTGAAGAAATCCGGACGCAAAAAATTTTCCAGCAATTATATTATCGAAGAACTTAAACCATAATGGAGAAACGATCATGAGCCAGACCTCCCGCGAAATCGTCCGCCGCTGCCTGACATTCGACCATCCCGAACGAGTGCCGATCGACCTCTGGGTGCTGCCCTGGGCTCAACTGCATCATCCAGAGGAGACCGCACAGCTTTTGGCGGATTATCCGTCCGACATTGCCGGAGCTCCGGCAATCTTTCAATCACCGCGCATCCGCGGGGACATGTATGCGGCGGGAACGTACATCGACGAATGGGGTTGCGAATTCCTCAATGTGCAGCCCGGCGTCATCGGAGAAGTAAAAAATCCTCCGGTTGCCGATCTCGCCGAATGGGAAGAAATCCGCCCCCCGGAAGAACTCGTCCCGACCGGCGCAGCCCGCCAGGCGGCGATCGATACGATCAACTCCTTCTGCCGTACCACCGACAAATTCGTGCTCGCCGGAGCCTGTCCGCGCCCGTGGGAACGGTATCAGTTTCTGCGCGGGACGGAAAATGCCATGGTCGATGTGATGCTGCGCGAACCCGGCGTCGACGAACTGCTCGCCCGGGTGAACGATTTCTTCACCCGCCAGATGGAGTTCTGGGCGGAGACCGAGGTCGACGCATTGAGTTTCATGGATGACTGGGGATCCCAGCAGGCTCTGCTGATTCCGCCGACAGTCTGGCGGGAAATCTTCAAGCCGGTCTACCGGCGTTTCTGCGAAATCGCCCGCGATGCGGGAAAATTCATCTTCATGCACTCCGACGGATTCATCGAGGAGATCTATCCGGATTTAATCGAGATCGGCGTTTCCGCCATCAATTCGCAGCTCTTCTGCATGAATCTCGACCACATCGCCGAAATGGCCCGGGGAAAAATCACCTTCTGGGGTGAAATCGATCGCCAGCACATTCTCGTCGATCCCGATCCCGCGGCCGGACGGAGGGCCGTCCGGCTGCTCCGGGAAAAACTGCAGCTTGCCGATGGCGGCATCTTCTGTCAGATGGAGGTCGGTGCGGGCGCCTGTCTGCAAACCGTGCGCGCGGCCTGCGAGGAGTGGATGAAATAACGTTCAATTCCCCCTCCCCCCGCCCCGACTCGCACCTTCCGATACAACTGCCGCAGGAGGGAGGGTGGGAGCCGATTTCTGACGGCAATGACGGCGGAGGGAGGTTCGGCGTCCGAAGGGGCTTTCCCGCCCGCTTCTCTCGCGCTTTCCGGATGGATGGATTGGAGCGAACCATCAATAAGTCATCGACCGGACATGAATTTGCAACTGTTTGGCTTGCAAAAATCATATTGGTGTGATATGATATTGTAAGGAAGGAGTTGAGCCGTCAACGATACGCCGGAGGGAAGAATCGTGGATTTATTCATCCAGCACAAACTGCTCAGCCAACCGGAAATCGCCGCGTTGTCGGAAGTGATCTTCAACGCCCCCGATTCCGGCCGGAGAATCGGCTTCCTCTTCGAGGGCGTTTTCGTCGTTCTGCTTCTCGGCGGAATTTTTCATGCGGGGGCGAGCTTTCTGATCCCTGCAGTTGTGATCGGAGGGATCTATTGTCTGGTCTTCCGGAAATTGTTCCGGCCGTCGCGCTTGCAGAGGATTGCCGTCACTGGAGAACTTCTCCGCCGGCGCCCCGGCATCGCGCAGGAATCTTTGATTCACTGTACGGAGGAAGGCATAAGTGCGACGCTTCCTGAGTGTTCCAGTTTCATTTGTTATGAAGGGATTCCCCTCGCGTATCTCGTTCCCGTCCCGGAAACGGGCGACATGCTGCTCTATTTGCCGACCGGTTGCCTTCTGCGGCGCAGCGCCTTTCCGGATGAGGAAAGTTTCAACTCGTTCCTGACCCGGTTCCGGAAACTGGAAAGAATCTGAGACGGTAAAATGCATGATTCGTTCGAATTCCGTTCTTCTCTGACGCGCCGGGAAATAATATCGGCGTTTTTATCCTGCAGCTTATTGCATTCAATGCGTCCTCTGCTGGATCGCCTTGCCGTGATGAATGCGCTGTTCTACATGGTTCTATTTCTGATCGGCTGGGAAATGCCGTTAGGCTGGGCGTGCATCCTCGGCATCCTCTCCGGGTTTCTCGTCACAATTGTGATCCTTCTCGTGCATCTCTTCGAAAGCCTCCGGCCATACATCGACGTTCTGCCGCTCGACATGAAGTTCGCCTTCGACCCGGAAAATGAAACGTTTGAACTGAATACGAAGTTCAGCCGACAGAAATTCCCCCTGCGCTGCATCACCGAAATACACCGGAGCAGACGCATTTTATTTCTGATGCGCGGCAGTTCGCAAATCATCCTGCTGGGGTGCCGGGATTTCCCTTCCGGCGAAGTGCTGGAACACTTCTCCGCTCTGGTGCAAAAGAAAATCGCGGAAACCGCCCCCGCCTCCGCCGAAGCCGCCGCAGTTCCTTTGCCTCCGGAACGCCAGGGTCGCACGATTTCCCTGAAACATCTGTTCTGGATCCTCATTCTGCTCGGGCTGGTCGTTTTCTTCTGGAGAGAATACGCTTCCTGGCGGAAAATGTCACAGCAATGGGAAGAGACGACCCTGCAGACGCCCGCATCGCCTCCATCCTCCTCCCCTCCCCTTCCCCTCAATTCGCACTGATTTTCCTGATCGCGCCGCCCGCTTCCACGGCAAAGACACCTTTCTGTAATTGCATCCAGATGTTTTGTTTTGATAAATAAAAATTCAAAACAGCCATTTTATTTCCGCTCAAATTACGCTATAATATAAATAAATGACAAAAATCCCAGACGAAACGGTTCTTCTGCCGTGTCGGAAAAGAGATGCTGGAAAAAATTTTCCGCCGCTCCGCCCACCGCTCCGGCAGCACAGCAGCAAGCCCCGTTCGTTCGCATTCAGCAGCGTCAGGAAATCGGGAAATGAAATGATGAAGCAAAAACTCGGGTTTGGAATCATCGGCGCCGGCGCGATTGCCGCCGTGCACGCAGAAGCGATCAACGCAGCCGGGAATACCGTTCTGAAAGCAGTTTACGATTGCGACCCCACCAAAAGCACTGCATTTGGAAGACGGTTCGGCATAAAATCCTGCACTCATCTGGCCGAATTCCTCGCGGATCCGGCGGTCGAAGCGGTTTCGATCGCAACCCCGAGCGGACTTCATCGAGAAGTCGTTCTGCCGGCGGCCCGGGCACACAAACATATTCTGTGCGAGAAACCGCTGGAAATCAACGTGACCAGATGCGACGAAATCATCGCCGCCTGTGAAGCAAACGGCGTAATGCTTTCCTCGATCTTCCAGACCCGTTTCTCTCGGGCGGTGGAAGCGGTCAAACAGGCGGTGGACGCCGGCCGCTTCGGCATTCCGGTCTACGCCGGAGCCGAGGTATGCTGGTATCGCACACCGGCGTATTATCTGAGCGCGCCATGGCGCGGCACTCTGGCGCTCGACGGCGGCGGCGCGTTGATGAATCAGGCCATTCACACCCTCGACCTTTTGCTCTATTTCAATGGAGATGTGGAGGAAATTTACGGTCGAACCGCCAATCGACTCCATACCGGAATTGAAGTGGAAGACACCGCCGCCGCGATGGTGCGATTCCGCAACGGTTCACTCGGCACGATCGTCGCGAGCACCGCCTGTGCGCCGGGCTTTCCCCGCCGACTCGAACTCAATGGAACCCGCGGCAGCGCCGTAATCGAAGGCGACCGGATCGTCCGCTGGATCTTTGATGAAGAATTTCCCGGAGACGCCGATATCCGCCGAACCTGCGCGGAACCCGAAGGTCTGCAGGGCGGCGCGGAAAATATGAACATCGACTTTGAAGGTCATCGACGGCAGTTTGTCGCATTCGCCGACGCGGTGCTGTGCGGCCGCCCCCTCCGGCTCTCCGGGAGCGACGGGCGGCGGGCGGTGGCGCTGATCTGCGACGTCTACCGTGCCGCTCTTTCCGGCAGGCCGATTTCCCTCTCCCGGCAGGAGAAGACCGAAGTTCCGGAGCGGATGCGATGAAAAACAATCCCATGCCGTTTCCATCGCGGGTGCTGCTGCTTTATTATTCATTTGCCGAACCGCGCGGTCAATTCGGCACTTCGCCGTCGCACATCCACGGCGACCACTGGCAGCTCGAAATCGCGATCCGCGGAAACTTTTTTCTGAAACTGGCACACGAAACACTGCAGCTCGAACCGGGCATGATGGTGCTGATTCCGCCCGGAATGCGGCATGAATTCCATTATCCGGCGGAATGCCGGGCATTCGTCTCGGTGAAGTTTCAACTGGATGAACTTTTCAACTCACTGCCGTTCGGAGTGGTACGGGAAAGTCCTGCGGCGAATTACTTCCGGGAGGAAATCGTGCGCCTGACCCGCTGCGCGGCGACGCGGGAAAACAACACGATTCTGGAATATCTGCTGGCGGATCTCTTCGAACTGCATTTCCGCAGTTATGAAAACACCGGCCCGGAGCTGCTGCGGCGGATCGACGAACTGATTTTCTCCGCGCCGGGGGAACGCGCCTCGGTCAAAACGATTGCCGCCCGGCTCGGATACTCCACCGTCCACCTGAGCCGGGTTACGCAACGTTATTGTCATGTCTCGCTCAAACAATATATCGATCGCAAAATATTCGTTCTGGCCTGCCGGCATCTGATCTATTCCGAACGCACGATATCCGAGGTGGCCGCTGAACTTGGTTTTACCGACATCTTCTCGTTTTCGCGCTTCTTCTCCCGGATGAACAACGGCGAACCGCCATCGCTCTTCCGGCTGAATCCGAATCGGCCGCGGAAAAATTCTCTCCGTTGAAACAGAAAACCGGAATGGAATTTGAACCGGATTATCATTGCCGACAACCGTTATTGGCGATTTTTCGTTTCAATTGCTTTCCGACAGAGATAAATTCAGCCACATTTTCATCTGATTTTTCATCATATCCCCTAAGATTCGCTCTTCCCTGCCGCATTAGAAGAAAACGTCAAACAGAGGAGCGGAACTCATCATGAGCAACGAACAAAATCAGTCCACAAAAATTTTGACCAACTTGAGCATTGCAAGCATCGCCGCGTGTATCGCCGCCTTCTTTTTCGGTTTCAGCGGAATTCTCTATCCGCTTGCAATCCTCCTCGGAATCTTCGCGTTGAGAAAAGGAGATCCTATCGGATGCATCGGCATTATTCTGGGAGCATTCGGCTCCTTCTGGCTGTTCGATCTTCTGTACGGAGAATTTGATATTGCAGTTGCCGTGACGAAGAGCCTGAAAAGCATGGGCGAATTCTTACAGCCGATTCTAGCCATGTTGAAAATTGTTGGAACGGTTCTGCTGGTGGGCGGGGCACTGCTCGTTTCCGGTCTGATTTTGTTCTGGCTCTACCTGCTGCTCAAATCGTCTTTTTCGGAAGGCTTCTTCGGGAGGCCCTCCTTTCTGCAGGAATTGATCCGGGGAGTATGTTCGCTGGGCGCTCTCGCCGGAGCAATCGTGATCACCGCATATCTGGCGGATGGAAAGAATGTAAGCATCTTCTCCTTACTTCCGGGATTCATGTTGTTTCCACTTCCGTTCTTCTTATATTTTCTCCTGGGGCCGGATAAAAAACAATGAATAATGCATCCTGACGCGGACGAACTTCCCGGTAAATGAAATTCTCCTGATTCGATCGCGGCCCGGCGGCGGTTCTCTTCTCCATTCCATCCGCCGGGCCGCCTGGCTCAATTGCAATCAGGGATTATCGAAATTCCAACCGGGCCGAATGAATTCCGAACGGCAGCTGCATGTACTCCTCCGTCCACGCCGAAGTATCCGGTACGCGATGATCGTACCAGTCGGGGATCATCGCGCCGGTCTCCTCGTCGGCCGCGCCGAGCCAGCCGAGGTTCGGCAGCTCGTACCCGCCCCAGCATTCGCCGTATTCTCCCTTCGGGCGGTGCCACGGGCCGAGATAGTTGCGCAGCGTATTGGTCAATTCGACGGACAATACATTCACCCCTGCACGCAGATTTCCAACCGGCAGGGAATACGGATACCACGCGCACCGCCCCTGTTCGACGCCGTTGAGGGAGACTTTCGCCATGCAGGCGTTGAAGCCCTCGAAACAAAGCTGCGCGGGACGATCCGCCAGAACCGCGGGCAATTCGAATTCGCGCGTCAACATGACGCTCCCCGCAAAGAAGACGTAACCGGAATTCACCAGTTCCCCATGAACCTGGTGCGGTTCGCTTCCCAGAACGAAGTTGTGATTCATCCGCAACGCGCTCCCGCAGAAAGTCCGCTCCTCCCGCGAGAACACCCCGAAGTCGCCGATCAGGGCAATCGGTTCAAGTTCGACGCCGCGCTGGTTCTCGAAGAGCGAAGTGATCGCCGAACGCGCCTTCGACAACGGACGAAATTCGCGATGCAGTTCCAGCACGTTCCGTCCCGCCGCAACTTCCGGCAGGGGCAGCGTTTCGAATTCCCGGGCGAGGAAGTAACCGTCCGGATGAACCGGAACGCTTTTCCCATTGAGCACAAGTTTTTGTTCCAACGGAGCTTCCAGTGCAAGGCGCACACCGGACAACGCGATTCGGGACGAAAATTCATAGCGCAGTTCCAGCGGTCCGCAGTACTCCTCTTTCGTCAAAATCTCCTGAATTGCCAGAATCGGATAAATCGGTGAAAACGACGCGTCTCTCCCACGCCGGAAGCGTGCGAATTCGAGCACCAGCGCATTCGGAGTGAGGCGGCGAAGTTCCCACGCGCCGTCCTCCAGCGGCAGCACCGTCCGAATTCCATCTGACGTCGGCGGCAGCGCCGCAGTGGAAACTTTTTCCGCCGCTGTCTTCATATCCATCCGCCGATCCGCCAGGAACAGGAGCGATCCCCCCTCCGGAAGTTCCAATGCAAAACTGCACTTGCCTTCGCCGTCGCGCGTCACCTGCAACGCGCTTTGCGTACCGTCCGCGGCGGAGAGCAGAAATCCGGTTGCTTCGCACGGCAGAATCAACCGGATCCTGCGCGGTTCGCGGCAGTCGGAATTGAACAGGAAAAAGTAATCGTAACGCTCGTCGCAACGGTGATTGATCAGAATCGACGCGCTGTCGGTCTCGCATTGCAGTTGATATCCTTTCGGAATCTCTGCCAGCGCCGCAACCAGTGCATCCCGGTCCGGAACGCATTCGGCGGCGGCCAGCACCCGCGCCGGTTCCGTGGAAGGAACACCGTCCACCAGACGGGGAGGTTCCCCCAGAACGAAAACCAGCCCGCCCGCGGCGAGAAATTTTTCAACCATCTCCAGCGTTGCCTTTCCGATCGTCAGGAGTTCGGGAAGCACCAACGCGCGATAATGCATCTCACCAATTTGCAGTTGCACGCCTTCGCCGGCGGAATTGATCGTTCCCCATTCGACAAATGTCTCCTCATCGAGCAGTTCAAATCCGCACTGCGCGTACAGAAGATCCGTTTCCAGCGCCAGAAATTCCCGGTCGCGGCGGCGTAACGCTTCGTTCTGCCCCAATGGCGATCCCGGACCGCGATATTCGCACGCCGCCGAAGTAAGCGGATGAAGCAGTGCAATTTCCCGGCATGGATGCCCCTGACTGATGAACCAGCTCGTCCGCGCACAATAATCCGTCAGCATCCCGTACTCCTTCCAGTACGGCTGATAATAATTGACGTGCGGCGGATATGCCCGTTTCCCGCGCCCGCGCAACGAATAAAAAATGCCGTGTACGCTGCGGTGATTGATGCCGAATGCGGCGAAGTGATCGAACATGTGTTTCTGATCGCGGAAAGTCAGATTCTCACTGCTCACCCCGTACATTTCCGCCAGAATCTGCGTTTTTCCGGCCTGGTGCGCAGCGGAAGTGCATTGCAGCGGCGTGGTGTAAAGTCCGGCGGACGGTACGGGCGAGAGCCAGCGCGCCGGAAGCGGTGAATGCCGGAACTCCATCGTCGCGGTCAGGTAATCGATTCCGGGAATATCGAAATATTTGTAATAGGGCATCGTCGCCCCCGCCCGCATCAACTGCGATTCAAACGTATCCTCCATCATCAGATGCCCGCTGAAAAGCAGATTGTTCGCCCGACACCAGTCCCGCACCTGAATAAAGTAGGCGTCGCGCAGCAACTCCTGCACCGTCAACCAGTAATGACAGCGAATCTTCGCATGGTCTTCCAGGTCGAGGTAGAGTTTCGGAATCTCAGGAATGATATCATACCCCCACTTTTTCCGGAATGCGGGGGCAATTTCCCTGCTCCACGGCAGCGCCTTCTGGCTGTAACTTGGTTCATCCACCCAGACCGAAAGGATCGTTTTGCCGAATTCATCCCGGAATTCCGCCCACATCTCCTCGTAGGATTGTTTCAGATAAAACCGGATCGCCTCTTTGCTCAGCATATCCAGAAACGTGCGGGTGTTGACCGCGACATAGGCAAGGTTCTCATGGCGGGTAAGAATTTCACCGTCGCTCTGTACGGCCGCCTCCGCTTCCGACATCGGCGTCAGGTTGCGCAGCGCCAGTTCCTGCGGCAGATCAAGCACCGCCTCAGGCATGTATCCTGCCTGCAGATAAAGTTTCAACCCGAGCTCCCGCGCGGTCGCAACGATTATCTGCAGACTGCGCTTGAAACCCGGCCCGGGATAATCGGATTTCAACCCGATATAGGTTCGAGCAATGAAACTCGCCACACCCTGCTTTTTCATCTCGTGCAGCTGGAAACGGATCACATCCTCGTCAAGCGCATCATTCAACATCCAGAAATCGGTTCCCCGAAATTCGGCCGAAGGCTCCCGAAACGCCTGCAATTGAAACATGGTTGATTCTCCCGAAATTTTTCCTTCACCCTGAAAAGAAATATCAACATAAGAATATATTTCCCCTCGGGCGGAATTTCATTGGATTCTTTTGGCGATCACGTCAAAAGCGGCAATAAAACAATCAGG
This sequence comes from uncultured Victivallis sp., assembly GCA_944389815.1. GTDB lineage: Bacteria > Verrucomicrobiota > Lentisphaeria > Victivallales > Victivallaceae > Victivallis. The sequence goes on from CALXNS010000086.1 coordinate 66,350, forward strand.
TTCAAAAACATATTTCCTGCAATCGTCTTCCGCGACGCAAATCAAAACCACCGGCTAAGCCGGTGGTATGCACCACGCCTTCAAGGCGATATTGCCGGCAGCCCGACACGGGCTCTGAAAAAATTCGCCAATTGCAACTTTTTCACAGGCCGCCACTAAAGCGGC
>CALXNS010000087.1 GCA_944389815.1 uncultured Victivallis sp.
TCGCTTATTGTTTTCCGTGAAGTCATAGTGGTATTCCGCAGTTTCGCCTTTGCTGGTTTTTCGCTTTTTGACACTCATGAGTGACCGCCATCGGTTTGTTTCCGTTTCTATCCTAAAATAACATTCATGGGAAGCCATGTCAAACAATAAACGCCACATTTCTGCCACATTTTTTGATTTTTAAAGTAATTTTGAGCACATAAGCTACACACTGGCAGTGTGAGGGTCAGCGGTTCAAATCCGCTATGCTCCACCAGTTCGGATTCAAAACCGGTCAGATTGCTGACCGGTTTTTTTGTTATACCGTCGAAGTATCCGGCATCACTCCGGCACAGCAGGAGAGTTTTTGTGCTTGAACAAGATAAAAATATCCCGCCGGTTCTGCAATGAACCGGCGGGATGTTGAAATATTCTCCGGACGGGGAAGTTTTATTTTTGCTTCAGGAATTCAATCGCTTCGGCGAGGCGGGCGCGATGCCGTTCAAGCGCGTCGGGAAGCGGATTGTATTCGTAGAGGCTGACGCTTACTTCCGCAGGAACCTTCAACAAATTCTCCACTCTCCCGCGGTCGGCGGCCGTGAGTTTCGCCTTCTTTTCTTCCAGGAGGCGGGTGAGAATCCGGAAATATTCCACATCCTCCAGGCCGTCCCGCCACGCCGTCAACCGCAGCGACGGTACCGGGCCGTCCAGAATCGGCTCCGCGCCAGGCTCGTAAACGGCGCGCGGCGGGTAAATCAGCGTGCCGTCTCCATTGCCGAATTCGTTGCCGGTTTCATTGAAGAAGACCGGAACTTCGTAAATGTTGCGCGCAGGATAGGCCGGTGCTTTCGTCGCGTCACACCAGAAACTCGAGGCCCAGTAAAGCGTGCCGTTCATCTTATATTGCCAGGTCTGCCACAGCCAGGTGCGGAACTCCGCTCCACCGTGATCGATGAAGCCGGTCGCGTAGGGCGCGCGCGGTCCCGTGCAGACATACCACCAGAGTTCTTCGCCGGCCTCGCGGCAGACCTTCGAGGTGAAATTGACGTAGTGATTGCTGAGGAACGCCCAGATGTCGAGTCGCGACCGCCAGCGATCTTCCACCCAGAAAGGTGTCATCATGATTTTCAGTTCCGGCGTGTATTTGCGATACCGTTCCAGACAGAGATCCGCCTGCGGGAACACGCTGACATGCGGTTCGTCCCAGGCGTAGACGAAGCCGACGTCGAGCAGGTTGTTCTCCTTGTAGAACGCTTCGAACTGCCGGGCGACCGAGGCGAACTGCGCCTCCTGTTCCGGCGTCATCGGGTCGCCGAGTTTTTTGACGCCCGGCGGAAGCGGAATGTTGATTACGAAACGTTTGAAGTGATAGGTCGAAAGAACTCGTTCCAGTTCCTTCTTGTACGCGGAGAAATCCACCTTCACTTCCGTTGAACCGTCCTCCGGCCAGCTGACCACCGGATGGTCGAACGGCGTCGGATCGTACGGTGCGACGTGACAGGAACTGAATAATTCCAGATATTTGTCATAGACTTCGCGCTTCTCCTCTTCGGTTTTGAGGCGTTGCAGTTCGATAATGTAACGCGGCCCGAGATCGCTGGTCGCAACGGTCGAGAGCACGTCCGGCAACGCGAAATCGTAAATCCGGACCGCGACCGGAAGCTTCACGGTTTCTTCACCGAGTTTGAGTTCGAATTCTCCCCGGTAGAGCCCGGCCGGCGTCTCCGGAGTGCTGCGTATGGTAACGAGAAGCGGCGTGTTTTCTCCCGGACGAACCGGAACGCTTCCCGTTACCGGAGAGGCCGGGTCTGTCCAGTAATTGGTGGTGCTGGTTTCATCGGTCGGATTGGTGATGAAGAGATATTCCAGCAGCCGGATGTCGAAGAGGTCGGCACTGAGCACGTCGCCTGCGTCGCTCTTCAGATCGTGCGCGACAAGCTGCGCTTCCAGCGTTTGATCGCCGGTGCCGCGCAGCACGAGCTGGCGCGCCGCGGATTCGTTGCCGGCAAGATCCAGCGTGAATGCGTCAACCGACGTTTCCGGAACCGGCCGGTAACGGTTGACGCGGTAGGAGGAGCTTGCGCTCCACAAATCCGCTCCCGGAACATTGCTGGAGAGTTTTACGCCGTGGGCGAGGTCGTCGATGACCGGAAGATTGACGTCCGCGCGAAGCAGGTTGCCGAATTTCGGATCGGAGAAGAAGAGCATCCGTTCGCCGGTTGCCGGCAGCGTGGTTGCGAGCGTGACCGCCGTCCGTGCTCCCGGTGCGACGGAAAGCGTTTCCGTTTCGGCACGTTTGACTCCGTTGTCGGAGAGCGAAAGCTGAATATTCTGCGCTTCCTTTCCCGGGTTGACGGCGTCGAGCCGGAACGTGCAGCGCATCGTCTCCGGATCATAATCGATTCCCTGAAGCTCAAGATACGGAGCATTCCAATTTTTCCCGGCGCTCTGGATGAAAAAGGTTCGCCCGGTGGTGTGCAGCTCCTCCCCGTCGACAGTGGCCGCAAGCCGGGTGTGGTTCAATTTTCCCGGTCCGGCGGCCGGGTCGAGCGGCGTAAGCCGCAGATAGAGCGCATCGGCGGAGTCATCCGCTCCGAGCAATTCGAACGGCGTGCCGTTCTCCTTGTGTTCGCCGACGGTCTGATAATCCGTGCCGTTGCGGGAGAATTCGAGCCGGGTGTTCGAACCGTTGTAATGAATGCGCGCATTGCTGAATTTCCGTCCGGGAAGTTCATAATGCAGAACCAGCGGATCTTCCGCAGTGAATTCGGCCCGGCGGCCGATGGTCGCGACATCTTCATTCGCGTAAAAGGTGTTGCCGAAAATCGCTTCGTGACGGCGCAGCGGCAGCGCTCCTCCGATCCGGGCGGCAACCGGAGTTACTTCGCGCAGCACGAAATTGCGCATCCAGAGATCTCCGGTATGATTCTTCTGACCGCAGCGGAGGAAATTCGCGTCGCTGCCGAGCTTCTCCGGCGCCTGAAAACGGAAGGTGACGTGCCGCCAGAGCTCCGTCGGTTCCCAGAGTTCGTCCCGTCGGAACGGCAGTTCGACGAACGGCGCGCCGACCGGCCAGCCCCGGTATTTCAATTCGGTGCGGAAATCGAAATCGAGCGCATACCATTTCCCCGGTTCAAACGTCCCGACGTGAATGGTTGCGGCGCTTTCGCCGCCGCCGCTGCCGGTGAACTGCAGTTCATCGGCGCCGTTTTTCTTCACCACTTTGGCAGTGTTCCATTCATCGCTGGTGGAAAGCTTCCATTCTGCGGCCCCCGCCAGCGTGGCGGCGGAAGTGATGGTGATCGCGGCAAGACCGCAGCGGCAGAAAAACGGGATGGTCGGGAGAGTTCTCATAAAGCGTCTCCTACGGAGTTGAAATGTTGCGGAAATATTCGATCAGCCGGGCACATGCCGCGCGTTGTCCAAGCAGAATGTTTTCATCCAGCGGTACGCACTGGGCGTTTTCCAGCCAGTTCACTGCGAGCAGTTCCTCCGCCTCGCGGAGCGCCGCAGCATGTTCTTCAGCCGCGCCGGGGCGGGTTTTCATTTGTTCGACGCACGCTTTGAGCAGCCGCAAATAGAGGTAATCCTGAACGCCTTCGCGCATGATCTCCAGCCGGAGCGACGGCGCGTAACCGCCGCCGCGGATATCCCGGTAGAGCAGAATGCCGTCGCCGCGGTTGTTCACGCTCTGCGGGTCGGTGTTCAAGTTCAAATTGGCCCACCAGCAGTTGATCCCCCAGAACAAATTGTAGTCGATGTCGTATTTCCACTGCGTCCAGAAGAGCGTCCGGTGCGCCAGGGCCGGGGCGTCGATCACGTTGCAGCTCGGCTGCGGCGGATAGACGATGTTGAAATAGACGCCGATCTTTTTGCCCCGGGCTTTCAGTTGTTTCATATACTCCAGCCAGCGTTCCTGTTCGAGGAAGGCGCTGGAGAAGTAGAAGAGATCGACGTCGTCGGCGTAGAAATCGACGTAATCGGTGCCGAACCCCGCCTTATGGAACGCCACCGCGAATTTCACCCCCGACTTGTCCCGCACGCTGCGGATGAAGTCGAGCACGCGCTGATCGTTCTTTTCCACCTCGTCGTAGTAGGCGTAGACGCTGGAAAGCAGCCCCTCCTTCTTCAATTGCGCCGCGTTGGCGAGCATGGTTTCGACGACCATCTCGCGGTAGGCGTCGCCCGAAGGGAGTTTGCCGTCGGTGTAGAATTTTTCCAGCCACTCCACATACGGAATGCCGGCGAGCGTAAGATAGTTGAATTTTTCGATCTGCTGCCGGTAGAAACGGTTGAGGCGGTAGTCGAAATCATCCATGTAACGCGGATGACTCAGCCCCGGCGAGGCGTAGAATCCCCGATCGATCAGGAACTGCTGAATCTCCTCTTCCAGCTCCGGGCGGTAATCGGGGAGCGCGCGCAATTCCTGGGTGAAGACGCCGACGATCGCGACCGCATCGAATTTATCCGGCAGCGTGAAGTTGAAAACGTGAAGATTTGCATCGATGCTGCGGGGCTCCTTTCCGTCCGCGGCAAATTCCACGCATACCGTGTAATTCCCCGGCGCGAGATCCGGCGGGATTTTGAAATTGATCCACCAGCTGCGGCTGTCGTCGGCGGGGGTGATGTCGAGCCGGGTGTTCTTGCTCAGAAGATCCGGCACGATATCCGCCCCCGAAACGATATCCTCGATGCTGTAGATGACCGCTTCGGTTGGAATAGATTTCCCTTCGGCGTTCCGCAGCGTGAAGTTCTTCACTTGAGCGTTTTTCAACGCTCCGAAGAGCGTCGAGGCGGTCAACTGGAAATTCAAAAATTCATTCCGCGCACCGCTCAATTCAAATGGTGCCGCCGGATTGAGTTCCTCCGGCAGCCGGGCGCGGTTGTAAATTTTCCGGGTCGATGGCGTCAGATAAAGGAAATAATCGTCCTTCAATGCCTCAGCAAGCACGCCGCAGCGATTGAGAATATCCAGTTTCACCACGAGTTTGTCAATCTGACCGAGTTCGGCGCAGAGCTGTTCGAATCCGGCCCGGTCCTGTTTGGAATTCGCCTCTTTCCCGAGCGCTTCGATCCGGTCGCGGGTCCGACCGAGTTTTTCTGAATTCATGGCGTCAAGTTTTTCCAGCAACTCCAGCGCCTTCCGCGCCGGAGCGTCGGCGAGAACCGGCGCCGGTTCGCTCATGGAGAGCACTTCGTCGGTCCCGCGGCGCACGACGCCGAATGCAATGGCGGTCGCGTCCTCCGGAAGTTCGAACACAGCTTCATCGCTAGAATCGGCCGTCGTCGGCTGGAGCCGGGGTTGTTCCGGTTCCACCGGAGTGAAGATCGCCACTGCGGCGCATTCATCGTCGGCGGGGGCGGGCGTCAGGTGGATCGTATTTTTCCCCGCACGGAGATCGAGACTGCGTCGGTCGTCGAGCACCACGTGCAGCGGCAGAGCTTCCGTAAGCGAGGTGTACGGTTCCAGTTGAACGAGCGCGGCGCTGTCGGGGGCGGGTACGACGCGCTCCCGGACGCGGAGTTGAAGTTTCGTGTCGACGCTGTCCGGAATGTTGTTGAGAATGATTGCGAACGTACGCTGCGAATTTCCCTTCCAGATGTGGTAGCGCGCGTCATAGAGAAAGAGCGGCGCATTCACTCCGGTGAATTCCACCACGCCGAAATTCCGGAACACCCGGAAACTCTCCGCGTCGGGCGTCATCCGTTCCCGGGAGTTGCGGTTCGGGTCGAACCCGAGCCGCGGCGGGAGTTGCCGGAGGCCGGAACCATAGTCGTAAAGCGTTTGCGCAAAACACTCCTGCGGCAACAGGAGAAAGAGTTGTTCGAATTCCAGTTTTTCCGGGTGCGGCGTATGATAGTTCACCGTGATCTCAAATCCCTCTTCGGCATCGACCCGGATCGTCAATTTGAACTCACACTCGCCGCGGTCACGTTCTACCGTGAGCGTGTCGCCGGCAAATGTGCATTCGTCGGCGGTCAGGGCCGGGAGGTAGCCTTCGTTCGCGTAGGTTTTCGACCACCCCTCCGCCACCAGAAGCGGCATGAAGTCGTCCACGAGAATCTCGTCTTTCCAGAGCAGACGGAGCCGTTCATTCTGAAGCTCCGCCCGGTACATGCCTGCGGTGACGGCGTGCGGGTTCGCTGTGGATTGTTCCGTTTCGCCGGCGGCCATGGCGGGCACGGCAGAAAACGTGCCCGCAAACAGCACCAGGAGCAGGAGATATTTTTTCAGCACCGGGCGGTAATCTTGCATGAGAGTAGTGCTCCTTTCAGCAATTGTAATAATGATAATATAACCAATACAATCGAATCAATCAACCAGTCAGTTTTTCCGCTGTTCGTCAGGCGCGGGCACGAACCCGTCATCCTGCGCATGTACCGGGTTGCGCAGTCTGCGATACATTTCCCGCAGATCGCGGATCCCGCCCCAGGTCATCCAGATTGCGGTGATCGGCGCGAGCACCACGTGAACCAGCAGATAAAACATCATCCAGTTGAACCACATGTCTCCATCCCACGCTTCAAACCCCAGTCCCGGAAACGCGAGCGCCAGAATGTTGTACGCAGTAATCACCACGAAACAGAGCGTCCAGAACGCCGTCCAGGAGAAAACCGAAACCGAAACGATTTTGTCGCGCAGCGTGAACTCCTCGTCAAATCCGAGGAACAGCCGCTTGTACCAGCTGATCTTGTTCGACGGTTTCTCGTCGGCCACACCGGTGTCGGCTTCGGCGTATATGCCGCGATGAAGCATCTTATCCATGTTGAATGGCTTTCGGCAGCTCAGGAACGAGACCAGTACGTAGACTCCTCCGGCGCAGAGCACGGCGATCAAGCTCATCCATGCGCCGTTGAGCGGGCATTTATCCACCGCTTCCGCGAGCACTGCCGAATTCGGGAAGAGTTCCAGCAGCAGATTGCGGGCGATTTTCCATCCCCGCGCATCCATCAGAATGATCGAGATCAGCGAGAGCGTCGCCCCGGTCGCCACTCCACTCCATGCGCCGGCGCGCGTGCCGCGTTTCCAGTAGAGTCCGCCGATGATCGCACACCCGGCGCCGGCGCTGAAGAAGGTGCCGGTGATCATCTGGAACATGTTGATGTATTCATTCTGCTGATAACAGAGGCTGAAGACGAATCCGAAAACCGCCACCCCGAGAATCGACAGCCGCAACAACAGAAGATGTATCCGCGCACTGACCGGTTTCCCGTAGAGCGGCAGCACGATGTCCTGAATGAAGATCGAGCCCCAGCTGTGCAGATAAGTCGTATCGGTCGAGAGCATGAAGAAGAACGCCACCGCCGCGAAAAGCCCCTTGAGCCCGATCGGCAGGAAATGACTCGCCGCCATCGGCATCGCCATCTGGTCGGCGGTCTGGGCGGAATAAGCGGCCAGTTCGCTGTTGATTGCGAGCTGTTCGGAGGCGAAGGCCGGGTGGGTGAGGAAGGTGTAGGCGCCGAGCGAAATCATCGCCGAGAACATCGTAATCGACAACATCCGCCAGGTCGAGAGAATATTGCCCATCTTCGCCTCGTGCGGATTGACCGCCGAGGCCGAATACCCCTGATTGCCCTGCCATGAACCGTATCCGTAAACGATCAAGATCAAGTTGATCAAAATGAACCAGATGTTGAAGTCGCTCACATCGAATGAGTCAAACGGGTTCACATAGGATTTCCCCGGCGGCTGCGCGAGCAGCGCCCCGCGGAATTGATCCATCGTGAAGAGGCAGACCACCGAAATGCCGACCACCACGCACATGAAATAGCCGAAGAGCGATTGAATCATGTCGGTAATCATGTTCTGCACCTGACCGCCGCTGATGGTGATCGCCGCGGCGCTGCCGAGGAAGAGAATCATCAAAATCGGATAGAGTTCGACGCCGTTGATTTCGGCGGGCAGTCCGAGAAACGCAATGAAGAAGTGCGCGCTGACCGCCGGGAAGATTCCGAAATTGATGATCCCCGACAGCCAGCAGAGAATCCCCATGACCACCCGGAACGAACGGCAGTAACGGATTTCGAAAAACTGCGCCAGCGTGAGAACCTTGGTCTGTCGGTAACGGTAGAAGACGAAGCCGGATAAACTAAGAATCGTCATGGCCAGCGTGATGATCTGCCCCCACCACGACACCGCCCAGCCCGCGTGGCGGTAATTCTGCAGCGCGACCGCCAGCGTAATCAGCCCCATTCCGGCCATGCCGTTGGCCGAGGAGAGCAGATAACGGCCGCCGGTGCGCCCCGCGGCGAGAAAGTCGGCGACGCTGCGGATGTATTTTTGTGAAAAAAAACAGAAGATCGCAATCACTACGATCGGAATTGAAAAGAGAAACCAGTCGATCGGCTGCATGTTCTATACCTTCAATGTTGGCCGGGAAAAACGCGAATGAAATCTGAAGCCGCGGCGGCGGGGAACGTCGCACCATGCCGCCGCCGCGCTCCGCAAAACAGCGATTACATTACAGCCAGGACCAGACCAGCTCGGATGGATCCGCACTCCAGCAGTTGGCGATTTCCCACGACAGCAGTCCGGGCGTATTGTAATTCGAGGCGTGTCCGTCCAGATAAAGCATGTTGATCGACTCCTTGTGGCGCCAGTCGACGCGGTTCATGAGGTCGGGCGCCCAGATCTGCCAGAGGCAGGTCGCGTTCTGCTGACACTTGAAGTCGGTGACGGAAGCTTTCTTGCTCGGAATCTTGCAGCTCGAAATTTTACGGATCGAATCGCCTACGTCGCTGTTGTCGAAGTGGCCGTTGATCGCATAATTGGTCATCGGGTTGTCGCCGACCATGCGGATCGAATCCTTCCCGCTCGGGCAGAGCAGGCTTTTGCCGTAATCGTCTCCCGCCTTCTGCGCGGCCTGGGCAAGATAGGGAACGATGCTGGTAACCCAGTAATTGTTTGCGTATTCGCCCGGACCGTATTTCGGAATCGGCAGGAAGTCGTTCTGATCCATCGCATAGAAGTTGATGGCTGTTCCGATCTGCTTGAGGTTGTTCACGCAGCTGATCGAATTGGCGCGCTCCCGGGCCTGATTCAACGCCGGAAGCAACATCCCCGCCAGAATCGCGATCATCGCAATAACTACCAGGAGTTCGATCAATGTGAAGTGGCGTGACAGGACGGCGGTGCGATGAGGAAGTCTGGAATTCATGGTCGCTTCTCCTTTTTTTACACGGGGTACGTCAGACTGACTGTAACCAGTTATAATATTTTGTTATATGTTGAGTGTTTGAACAACGTTTTCAAGCCTTATCTTCCTGCAGCTGCTTGCGGGAAACCGCATTCCGGAGTGCGCCGTCGGGCTCGCGGAGGACGAATTCATACTTCCGCAGCACTCTGGTTCTGATTTCGCAGTTGCGCCCGCCGGGAATCCGCAGCGCCAGACGTTCGGCTCCTGCGCGGCGGCTCCATGCGGCCAGTCCGATTTCCCAGACAAGATGTCTGCCGTAATAATGGTCGGAGATGAGTTTCCCGTCGAGGAATGCCTGACCGTATTCGCCGTCGTAGGAGACGTCGAGCACGAGGTCGACCGCATCGCGCAGCATGTCCGGCGTGATGACCGTTTCAAGCAGCAGTTCATCTCCCGAACAACTCCGATGGAAGCTCAGTTCCGGCACAACATGTCCGGGCAGATTGCCGTAAAACTGATGAATGCCGAACTCCGCATTTTCCTGCATGCGCACCTCCGCTTCGCCGCAGTGAAGTTCGAGCGGCCGGGCACTCAGGATGTCCAGCGTGAAGAAATCCCGGTCGCAGAGTGCGGCAATCCGGACGGTGTTGTCGTCGAACCGCGTGCTTTCAAGAATCTGCATCGAACTGAACGCGGCGTATTCGGCGATGTCGCAGCATTCGCCGGCCCGATCGGTGTCGACGAGAACGAAACGAATTCCATCGAGGCCGCCGAGTTCGGCAACTTCGATGCCGCGCGACGGCGAACCGACGATGCTGACCAGATTGGGACTGTGGCGCTTCGCGAGCAGGCCCGGCGTCGTGCGGATCAACTCCGTCGAAGGCAGTACGAAACTGCTTTCGGTGAATTCGTCGGTCGTCGCGAACCCGATCAGCTGCACACTGTCGCCGTAGGGGCGGCGATCCAGCAGCGTCGTGGTGGAGTGATCGAGGAAATGCCTCTTTTTGAGCCGGACGAAAAACGGCAGGATTTTCGTGGTCTGCGGCGGAAGTTCGAGTTGAACGAGTTTGGGATATTCCTGATAAACTTCGCTGGCGAGCCGGTTCGGCGTGGTGAGGATGCGCACATCGCGCTTCCATTCGGAGTGAATGTTGCTCACGTTGCGGGCGAAAATGAAATTGCTGTCGGAAAGATTCAGCCCGGTCGTGACCCGTGCGAGCGCCTCGACGTTGCGATTGCGTGCATTGGGCGTCGCGGCGACGCCTTCGGCGGAGATCTCCTGACCGTAACCGTCGAAGAGATCGCGGTTCTGCGGATTTTCGCCGGGATGTGCGGTACCGCAGGCGCGGAGCAGACACCAGTTCGGATCGGGATGAGTTTTGAGAATTTCCTCTTCGAAACTGCGCAGGAACCAGCCGAGTCGTTTCAAGCCGCGATAGGAGTCGCGCAGTGTGCCGGTGCAGCTGATCGGCGCCTGGAAATTCATATTGCGATACGGGATCATCGATTCATTGTCGTTGCCGAAATGCTGCCCGTCGCAGAAAATGAAAAGTCCGACTCCCGAGGCGCCTTCGGCGACGGTCTGCTCGGCGAGTGCTTCGACGCTTGGAGCTTTGACGATCGGTCCCTGGAAACTATTCGTGTTACGGTAGGCCGGATAATCGAAGAACCGCACGAACATGCCGCAGCCGGTTTCTATTGAAAGAAAGGGAACCCCGGTGCTCTGGTGCGGGCACATCGGAACAAGTTCGCCGTCGACACAGAAGCAGGAGGCCGGATAATAACCGCCGGTATCGACGTGACTGCCGAGCAGTTCCTCGCGTCCGGCGACGCGGTTGATGTCGATGAACGGCAGATCGATTCCGGCGTCGCGGACAAGTTTGCTGTAGAACGCCAGATGTTGCCGGTTCTTTTCGTCGTCGACGTCGCCGCGCGGGATGTCGTCGCCCTTGCATCCGGCGGAACCGAGTTCATTTTCGAGCTGAAAGAGAATGATCGGCCCGCCGGTTGTGATCAGGTGCCTGCCGGCGATGGCGAGCAGTTTCCGATAGAACCGTTCCGAATAACCGAGATATTCCGGATCGTTGCTGCGCAGTTTCGCTCCGAGCTTCTCCACCAGGAAATCCGGATAGCCGCCGTTGCGGAATTCGCCGTGCACGAAGGGGCCCATCCGGAAAATCGCGTAGAGGCCGAGTTCGCCGAGCAGCGTGAGCAGATGGTCGATGTCATGGTTGCCCTCGAAATCCCAGACGTCGTCCGCCGTCTCGTGGAAGCGCCAGACACAATAGAAGCTTACCGTGTTGATCCCGGCCGCCTTCATCATCAGCAGCCGGTCGCGCCAGACCGCGCGCGGAATCCGGCCGTAGGAGAAGTCTCCGGCGTAGATGAAGCGCGGCTTGCCGTCAATTACCAGATATTCTTTTTCAACTTGAAGCATTTCAACTCACCACTGCTTACCGGTTTGGTTCTTTCGAAGATTTTTACAATTATATTATGACTGAGAGCGACTCAAAAAGCAACAAGTTTTAAATAAATTCAAATCAAAAAGATATTGTTATTTATTGAAAGTTATTGAAAATATATTTTATTTAGAAAAATGATTGAAAATGATCTGTTTGACATTGGTATTTCCGGGAAAAACTTTTATAGTACTTTAAGCGATGAATGATTCATTCAATGAGCTTTGAAAAAGAGATTTCGGAATTGAAGGTGGGAGATGTTTGATTTCACGGCGTTGAAACGGTCGGTCGGGGAGTATGTTGATTCCCTGAAGCTGGAACCTGGCGACCGGATTCCGACGGAGAATAAACTGTGCCGGAAATTCGAAGCCAGCCACTATCAGATCCGTAAGGTGCTGGCGGAGTTGACCGCTGAACGGAACTGGGTGACGATTCAGGGGTCGGGCACCTACATGCCCGGCGGTCTGGAGCGCCGTCCGCGGGAACGGATCATTGCGTTCGTGCATTCCAATTTGCACGATATGACGTTGCAATTGAGCGAGGCGCATAATCTGGCGCTTGAAAACAAATATCAACTTCTGCTGTTCGGAATCGACCACACCGAGACCAGCGCCGAACAGGAGTGTCTGGAACATCTGGCCGCGCAGCGGCTCCATGCGCTGATCATCGATCCACACCCCGGAAATGAAAGAATTTCCGAACTGCTCGACCGTTTCGTCGCCCAGGGAACGCATGTGGTTCTGCTGAATGGTTCTGCGGCGCTCCGGCGGCGTTATCCGACCTACAGTTTCAATTACCGCCGGGCGGGCTACATGTCGCTGGTGCAGTTGATGCGCCAGAATGTGAAGAAGGTGATTCACATCTCCCCCTACGACTCGATCGCCTGGCAGCATGAGGAGTTTCGTCAGGGGGTGGATGAAGCGAGCGTTGATTTTTCATTTCCGGTGGAACGGCGTTTTGCGAAGATGTTTCTTGACGTGCGGAATTTCAAATGGAGCTGGCAGCCGCCGGAATTCCAGATCCCGCTGGAGGAGGATTGCGGTTATGTCGATGACAACGATCCATTTGAGGCCAGTTATCTGCAGACGCAGCTTCAGGCGGCGGGATTGTGCCATGTTCCGGTGATTTCGGTTTATTACACGTCCGGGCCGTCCGCCTGCACGACGCTCTGCTTCAATATGAGTGAAGTGATGAAATGGGTCGTGAATGAATTGATTCATAATTCAGCCCATCTCCCGCCGGAACGCAGATTCAATCCAGTTCTGACGCCGCCGGCGGAGTCGCAGGAGCCGTACCGGGTATTGTGGTGAGCACAGCAACAGTTGCCGGGAAAAACGGCGGCAGACGGCAGGCAGAGAAAAAGAAAAAAAGAGAGGCACTCTTATGAAAGTATTGTTCTTTTCCGATGTTCACGGTTCTCCCGGGAGTCTGGAACTGCTGCAGAAACAGGTCGATTCGCTCCAGCCCGCTCAACTGGTCGTGCTCGGCGATCTGCTCTATCACGGTCCGCGCAATCCGTTGCGTCCGGATTACGCGCCGCGCCGGGTTGCGGAGTGGTTCAACGCCCGGCGGAATTCGATCGTTGCCGTCCGCGGCAACTGCGACAGCGAAGTCGATCAGATGATGATCGAATTTCCGATCATGGCCGAATACGCCGTTCTGCTTGACGGAGAGCGCCGATTTTTCCTCACCCATGGACATCACTGGAATCCGGCATCGCCGCCGCCGCTCGCCGCCGGAAGCGTTCTCGTTTTCGGGCACACGCACCTGCCGATGCTGGAACGCGGTTCAGATGGGTTGATCTTCTTCAATCCGGGTTCGATTTCGCTGCCGAAGGGCGGGAATCCGCCGTCATTCGGCTGGTATGATGGAGAGACGCTCCGGATTCTCGAACTTGTCACGGGAAAAGAGATCAAGCGTCTTGAGCTTGCGGAGAGGAACGGCGCGCAATAACCTCATTTGGCCGCGGCCAGAAGAAATACGCCGAGAAGAATCAGCGCCAGAGCAACCGCCTTGGGGCGGAGATTCCGGTCGTGGAAGAAGATGCTTCCGGCGAAGAACGCGACAATGCAGTTGCAGCGGCGCACCAGCGACAGAATGGAAATCTGACTTTCCGGCAGACTGAGCGCGTAGAAGTAGAGCCAGTCGGCAATGATGAGGAGAATTCCGGTGGCAACGATCGACCAGCGCCATTGAAAACGGAATTTTTCCGCCCCGAGACGGTGGCGCACCAGGCAGACCGCGCCGAGCAGAATCACCAGATCGGCCGAAAACCAGAACTGTACCATCTCCCGCGGCAATCCGAGAATGCCGAGCAGATATTTGTCGTACAATGCGGAAAATGCCCCGAGCAGCGTGCCGATGAGAATCCGATGCATGCCGCGGTGGCGCCGGAAACTGATTCCCTCCTGTCTGCCGAGGAGCGTGAAAGCGTAATACCCCGTGAAAATGAGAAGCATGCCGCATCCCTGCAGCCACGACGGAATTTCTCCGAAAAGCACCACCCCGCCGAGGAACGTCCACAGCGGCGCACTCGCCCGGATCGGCGACGCGATCGAAATCGGCAAGTCGCGCATCGCGTAATAGACGTAAATCCAGCTGGTTGCGACCAGACAGGATTTCAGCAGCACGAGAAACCATTCCCACGGAGCGCAGGCGGCGAATGCGGCGAGATTTCCGGTGACCGTGGCTCCGGCAATGTAGAATCCGCTCCCGGAGAGCGTGGCGAAAAAGAGCACCGGCATCACGGCGTTTTCGCGAACCGCGTGTTTCTTGCAGATGTCATAAAATCCCAGGCAGATCGCACTGGCGAGAATGGGGAGAAACCAGCTCCCGGTTGAAGTCAGCAACATGATGATGGAGTTCCGGATGATTCTTCTTTATACGTTTGCGTGTGCAACAATATAATATACCATCCGGAACGTGTTTTTTCAACGCAGCCGGAAAAACTGCAGTTCGTCCCCGGCCATTGCGAGTGCATCTTCCCAGACGCCGGGATAATCTCCGGCGCGAACCGCGAAGAGCCTCACCCGGCGGACGGCTCCGTCTTCGGTATGCAGTTCCGTGCAGAGCGGCTGGTTGAGCATCATCCAGGCGGGCAGAAAACGATAGAGTGCCGAAGCCTGCTTCCGCAGCCGTTCCGGCGTCTGCGGCGGGAAGACGATCAGAACGACATCCGAATCTGCGGGGATTTCATTGAGCGTTTCAAGCCGGAAAAGGGTGGCGGGCAAACCGGCGACCGTTACCGCTTCGCCGCCGGAGACGGGCAGTTGAATTTCTCCGCCCTGTTCAGTGAGGCCGCTCAAACAGTTGCGGCTGTTGAGCTGCAACAGATAGCGTTCCGGAGCACGGGATCCGAGTCGGGCGGCGAAATCCATGGAGATGCCGTCGGGACGGTTGTTCCATTCGGCGGTGACGCAGTCGTTGCCCGGATAGACGAGGATGATCTCCGTCGGAAGTTCGCGCACTTCCTCGTAAACGAGTTTCCAGTCGGGCACCGCCATCGCCGCCGACTGGAACCGGAACCCGCAGAACGCCGCCGCCATCGCCACCAGAGGCACGGCGTATCGGAGGAGACGCACGCGGTTTCGGATTGTCGCCAGACGTTGCAGTTCCAGAACGCCGATTGCCGCGGCCAGCAGCAACGGCGGAATGGAGGGCTGGTAGACCCGGGTTCCGCCTGCGAGCGTCAGAAGCGCCGCCACGAGCGGGAAGAATGCGATGAGCAGCAGGGCGACGACCAACCGGCGGTGCCGCACGAAGAGGAGCGCCGCCGCAGCGAAGAGCAGCAGCGGCCAGAAAACCAGATCCGTGAGGCGCGAAAAGAGAAACTCCAGGAATTCTCCAACCGATTGGATCGCCACTCCGAAGACCTGCCCCTGCCGGAACTGGGCGTAATTAAGTCCAAGCCAGCCGAGAGAAAAGAGGCCGGCAATTCCACCGCTCACCCACAATGGGACGTTTCTCCGGTCGTTCCAGACCATGATGCCGTAAAGAACGGCCAGATAGAGCACCGAAGTCGGCAGTGTCAGCATCGAGAGCATTCCGGCGCCGGTCGCCGCCGCGTACCAGCGCCATTCATTTCGCCTGTGCCGCGGTGCGGCTTCCGGGCGGGAGGCGGCAAGACCGCCCCGTAGGAGCGCCACCGCGCAGAACATCAGCAGCGCGAGCTGAATCGAATATCCGCGCGCGACCTGCGAATACGCCGTTCCCCACGGGTTGACCGCAAAGAACGCCATCATCAGAAGCGCGGCCCGGCGGCTGCGCAACGTGAGCAGTGTGAGCGGGCCGCAGAGGAGCAATGCGGCAATTCCGCCGAAGAGCGCCGGCAGCCGCAACCCCGGAACGCTTGGTTCAAAGAACGCGAACACTCCCTTTATCAAACAGGAGTGAAGGGGATGATTGTTGGGGACGGCAAGCTCGGAAAAGATCACAGACACCGGAGCGGCGACATACCGCTCCAGCGTCCAGATTTCGTCATATTCGAGCGCACTGCCGAGGTCGGTTATCCGGAGGGCGACTCCGAAAACGACGATCAGAAGCGAGAGTAACTGAAAGTTTTTCCGATTCAAGCCCTATCCCCTTTCCCGCAGGCTTGTCAGAGATATGCGCCGAATTTTCTAAGTTCGGCGCGGACCTCGCGACCATCGAGCTCCGCCGGCGTTTTGCCCGATTCGATCGCCATCGCGGCGGCGGTTCCGGCCGCCTGGCCGATCGAACAGACCGGCGGCATGACCCGCATGCTGCTGTGCAGCGCGTGATCGACTGAAATGCACCGTCCGCCGATCAGCAGATTTTCCGGTTTCGGCGGCACGATGCAGCCGTAGGGAATCTCATAATATTCCCCGCCGGGGAGCGTGCGGATGCAGGTGCCGGTGCCGTTCGGATTGTGAATATCGACCGGATAATTGACCCGTGCGATGGCGTCGTCGAATTTAGCGGCTTTGTCGAATGCGTCGACTGTCAGCGCGGCAATTCCGGTGATTCGGCGCGATTCCCGCACGCCGATGACCGTGGCGACCGAATGGAGTTCGGCGCGTTCGAATCCCGGAACCGAGGCGCGCAGAAACGCCAGAAATTCGCGCATTTGACGGCGTCCGATGATTTCGGCGTCGCTGAGCGATTCGGCATTGGTGCCGCTGTGCTGAATGATCCGCGTGGTGTTGAAGTGAATGACGTCGTCGTCGAAATCGTCGAAATAAAGAATGTTCTCCCGGACGCAGGAGATCCGTCCGTCCTGCTGGGCGGCGACGTAGAGTTTCTGCAGTTCCGGTCGCGGCGGGATGCGCGATTTGTCGACGTGTGAGAGTTTGAAGCAGAGCGTCATCGGCTGGCAATATCCCTCTTCGTTGCCGAATCCGAAGGCGCAGCCGCATCTGGCGGCGACGTCGCCGTCGCCGGTGGAATCGATCACCATTTTTGCGCGGATCGCCGACAGGCCGGATTTGCCGGAGAAGATCACCGATTCGATCCGGCCGTCGTTCAGCACGGCGTCGAAGAACGTATGATGATAAAAAAGCTGCACTCCAGCTTCAAGAAGCATGTCCTCCGCGGCCAGCATCGCCGGAACTTTTGCGATGTAACGCTCATCCGGAGCCTTGAAGTTGTTGGCGGTCGGGGGGCGGTCGACCAGATAGGCGCGCATCCGGTTGATCCACTCCAGATAGAGCGGCTGATCGAGCGGCCGGTCATGTTCGTGATTGGGCATGAAGGGGGAAATTTCCCCGTGGAACGCCATTCCGCCGGGGGCGCCGTAATGTTCGGCGGCGACGACCTTGAGTCCGCGCCGGGCCGCGGTGACCGCGGCGCATAATCCGCCCGGTCCGAGTCCGACTACGAGAATGTCCGCCTCGGCAATGACCGGCACCTGGGCCCGCAACTGATAGGTAATCGTATCCATGACCACTCTTCTTCCTTGATTTTTGAATCGCTATATAATATCGATCGATTGCGCCGATTGTCAAATTTTTTATTTTGCTTCTGTTTCCGGCGTTGCTGCTGAAATCAACCGCGGCGTCCGCTCATCAATGGAAAAATGCGCCGATTTCGCGCAGGATGGAGCGCAGTTCATCGGTATTGACCGACCGGACATCGCCGTCTCCGGCGAGTCCCGCGGCGATGCCGGCGGCCTGTCCGGTGACGAAACACGGCGGCATCACCCGAAGCGAGGACTGGATGGCGCGGTCTGAGGAGAGCGCCCGTCCCGGAACGAGCAGGTTTTTCCGTTTTTTTGGAATCATCGCCCGGTAGGGGATGCCGTAACTTTCGCCGTGTTTGAACGAGGTTTTCTCCAGCACCTGTTCGACTTTCTTCTGTTCTTCGGAATCGGTGCTGGCCGAATGGATGTCCACCGGGTAGCAGCAGCGTCCGATCTCATCTTCGAAATCGGCCCGCCGGCGGAAATCTTCGAACGTCATACGGTATTCGCCGTCGATGCGGCGGGTTTCGCGCACGCCGAGCAGCGCGGCCGAACTGATAAGTTCGACGTTTTCGAATCCGGGGACATGTTCGCGGTAGAATTTTTCAAACGTATGGACGATTTTGCGTCCTTCGATGTAACAGCGGGTCAACCCCTCTTCGTCGAGCGTGTCGCCGCCGTAAATGTGGCCGAGGTTGCTGTTGGCGGTCGTGGCGGAGATCGGCTTCATGCAGACGAAATGATATTCCGGCAGCGGCGCGGTTCCGGCCTTGAGCATGTCGAACCAGATCGACCGGTCGGTGACGCCGTTCTTTGCCGCTTCCGCGTTTTTGCGGTAATCGATGTTGGCGAAATGGGCGCAGAGCGTCGGGCTCATCGTTTTGCCGTTTTCGTCGCCGTATTCGAAATTGACTCCGGCGAGCATGGCCAGCAGTCCGTCGCCGGTGCCGTCGATGAACTGACGTCCTTCGACGCGCTTGAGTCCCATCGAGGTGGCGACCCACAGAGCCTGGATGCGGTCATTCTCCACTTCGGCCTCGCAGACCTTGATGCCGAAAAGGATGCGGATTCCGGCCTCTTCGGCCATTTCGTCGAGCAGCCGTTTGAGAATTTCCGGATGAATCGCCTGCCAGTTGTGCGGATCCACTCTGGTATGCATGCGGCGACACATCTCTTCGTTGATTTCGGCGAAGATGCCGCCGTAAATCATGCGGTCGCCGTCGCTGGTCGGTGCGAACATCGGCACGACGCCCGCCGTCGCCAGTCCGCCGAGGACGCCGGTCTGTTCCAGAAGCAGCACCCGGTATCCGCGCCGGGCAGCGGCCAGCGCGGCGGCGAACCCGGACGGTCCGCCGCCGGCTACGACGATGTCACTTTCCGCCAGAAGCGGCAGCTGGTTGCATTTCGCGATCATTCGAAACCTCTCTTTCGATGGCAGAATTGCCGTGATTGAATTTTCTTTATAATTATACAGGTGAAATGGTTGATTTTATAGTAGGATCATGCTATAATTCAGGATAAAGTTGTCAAAAATGAATATAAAAACAGTTATATTATGATAAAACTTCATCCGGCCATTGAAGATTTGCGTCATAAGCTTGAGGCGTTCGGTGCGCTGGCGGGGGCGGGCTGCCGCTGGAAGGTCTGTTCGGGGGGAGCGGTGCTGCCGGAGCCGGAACTGCCGTCGGAGCGAACGCGGCATGATGATTTATTCTGCTGCCGGATCAAGGAAGTTTCCGGCGGACAGGAGCGCTGCACCTACAATGACGGTTCGCTGCTGTATGAACGGATCTGTACGGAAGCGGGCGGCTTCGTGCATTGCTGTCACGCGGGCGCGGCGGAAGTGGTTGTGCCGATCCGGATCGGCGGGGAGTGTGTCGGGATCGTGATGGCGGGGCCGTATCGGCCGGCGGGGAGGACGACCGGGCGGACCTGCGAGGAGGCGCGGGAGGAATTCGATGCGCTTCCGGAGCTTACTTCGGCGGTATCGGAGGCGATCATCGAGTTCGCGCCGGGGGTATTCGGCGATGTGGTTCGGCGTATCTATCTGGAGTCTGCGGATGTTCTGACCATGCCGCCGTCGGATGAGAGGATCGTGCACGTGCTGGAATATTTGCGGAAGAATCTTCCGGCCGCGCCGACGGTCGCGGAAGTGGCTGCGGAGGTATATTTGAGTTCATCGCGGCTGCTGCATCTCTTCAAGGCGGAATGCGGTATCGGACTAGGGGAATATATTCTGAAACTCCGTCTTCGGGAAGCGCGGCGCTATCTTCTGACGGACGAGGCGCCGATCAGCGAGGTGGCTGCCGCGGCGGGTTTTTCGGATCAGAGCCATTTCAGCGCGCTGTTCCGGCGGGAGTTCGGGCTTCCGCCGCTGCAGTATCGCCGGCGTTACGGCAGGAGACGCTGAACGGATTCGGCGATGCCGGGGAATCCGGATGGAATGCGGAACGAAAGAGGGAGCGAGGACCCGCGGCGAAAAAAAAAGCGCGCTTTTTTGGGCAAAACATGTTGACTATATGAAGTTTTGGCGTAATATTAAGAGAATTGCACACGGTTTATGGTCTGTAAACATGAAATATTCAGGGAGAACAGGAAAATGACCAAGCGAGATCTGGTAGTCAAGATTGCCCGGGAAACCGGTTTTATTCAAAATGATGTGGCGGAAGTGGTACAGAAGACGCTCGATTACATCGCCGCTGATCTGATCGAAGGGAATACCATTGAACTTCGCAACTTCGGCGTTTTTGAGATCAAGGTTCGCAAAAGCCGCAAGGGCCGCAATCCGAATCAGCCGAAGAATGAGGTGATCATTCCGGAGCGTGCGGTGGTTAAATTCCGCGCCGGCAAAGAGTTGAAGGAAGCTGTCGAGAAGCTCGACCCCACCCGGTTCCAATAAGGAGCGGTGGTTCGGCATGAAAAAATGCGCCTGACGGGATTTTTTTCGTCGGGCGTGTTTCATTTTTTGTAATATCAAACGGACAGAGAAAGAATTATGGCTACATTCGCACCGCCGCCGGGGACGGCAGATATTTTTCCGGCCGAAGCGCGCCGCTGGCGCACGGTGGAAAACACCGCCGCGGCGGTCTTTGAACGCTACGGTTATGGAGAGCTGCGCACTCCGATCTTCGAATATACCGAAGTATTCCAGCGCGGTCTCGGCGGAGAAACAGAAGTTGTCCAGAAGGAGATGTACACCTTCGAGGATCGCGGCGGGCGGAGCCTGACCCTGCGGCCGGAGGGCACCGCCGGAGTCATGCGGGCGCTCAGCAACACCGACGTGATGAACGGCGTCGAGCAGCGGGTCTATTATTGCGGTCCGATGTTCCGGGGAGAGCGCCCCGCGGCGGGTCGTCGCCGTCAGTTTCATCAGATCGGCGTGGAGAACGTCGGTCGGTGTGCGCCGCTCCTGGATGCCGAATGCATCGCCATGCTGATGGAGTTTCTGCGGTCGATCGGCATTGAGGATGCGAAACTTGCGATCAACACCCGCGGAGTGATGGCCGATCGCGGTCCGGCGGGAAGACTGCTGCGCGATTATTTCTCCGCCCATATCGATTCGATGTGCGACGATTGCCGTTCCCGGCTCGAACGCAATGTCTGGCGAATCCTCGACTGCAAGCAGGAGGCGTGCCGCCGGATCGTGGCGGAGGCTCCGGATTATGTTGGTTCCTTCTCTGCGGAATCGCGGGCGTATTTTGCCGAAGTGCAGGCGGCGTTGACTGCGCTCGGCGTTCCGTTCACGGTCGATCCGCTGCTGGTGCGGGGGCTGGATTATTACGTGCATACGGTTTTTGAAGTGTCGCACTCCGGTCTGGGAGCTCAGACGGCGATCGCCGGCGGCGGGCGGTATGAATTGTTTCTGCCGGGGCAGAACAAACCGGTTCCGGGGGTCGGGTTCGCCGCCGGAGTCGAGCGGTTGATGATGGTGCGTGACGCGCTCGGCTTGAATCATGACGAAAGCGTACCGGTGCCGTTTTTCCTGGTCGGTCTCGGCGGTCCGGCACGGATCGCGAATTTGAAACTGGCAGACGCATTGCGCCGGGAGGGCGTGGCGGTCGCTCTGGAGCTGGAAGAACGTTCGTTCAAGGCGCAGCTGCGCAGCGCGAACCGCTGCGGCGCGGCGCTGGCGGTCGTCCGCGGCGATGCCGAACTCGAACGCGGCGTGGCGATCGTCAAACGCATGGACAACGGTGAACAGACGGAAGTTGCAGAAGACCGGTTGTTTGCGTATTTGTCTGAATTTGACCGGACCCGTTAGGCAAGGCGGTTCGGTTTTTTTATTTTTTGTTTATTTATTTCATAACATTTTATTTATGTTCAATATCTGAAGGAACGGGAAAAATGCTTAAGCAGAAGAATTTGATTTTCGTCGGCGCTCCGGGCGCGGGGAAGGGAACGTTTTCGGCATTGCTGCTGGAAAAACATCCGCTGGTTCATATCTCCACCGGTGACCTGCTGCGCGACGAAATCAAACGCGGAACTGCGCTTGGCCAGGAGGCCTCCGGATTGATGAAGGAGGGAAAACTCGTTCCGGATGAAGTGGTTGCCGGAATGGTTCGCAGCCGTCTTTCGCAGCCCGACTGCGACAACGGTTTCATTCTTGACGGTTTCCCGCGGACGATCCGTCAGGCGGAACTGCTCGACGCCGCGCTTCAGGAGCTGGATCGTCCGCTGGACCGGGTGGTTTACTTCAAGGTGGATGACGAAGTGATTCTTCAACGGCTGACCGCCCGGCAGAACTGCCGGAAATGCGGAGCGATCTTCAACAAGCTCTTCATGCCGTCCCGTCAGGAGGGGATCTGCGACAATTGCGGCGGCGAACTCTATCAGCGGCCGGATGATTCACTGGAGACGGCGAAGGCTCGCCTCGGAGTTTTTTATCAGCAGACGAGCCCGTTGATCGAATATTACGGGGACAAAGGCGTGCTCCTGGAAATTACGGAAACCGACAAGGATGAGATCTGCCGGATTCTTGACCGGGAGCTCGCGTGAATCATGTCGCGCGCACAAGTCGTTCATACGCCGGATGAAATCGTCCGGATCCGGCGGGCGGCCCGTTTGACCGCTGAAGTTCGGGACGCGATACCCGGTCTGACGCATCCGGGAATGACGACCTTCGACCTCGATCAGCTGGCCGGCGAATTGATCCGCGCCACCGGCGGGAAAAGCGCCTTCCGGGGGTATCACGGGTATCCCGGCAATATCTGCATATCGGTCAACGACGAAGTGGTACACGGGATCGGGCGTCCGGATCGCATTCTGCTGGAAACGGATATCGTAAGCATTGACGTCGGCGTGGAGATTGACGGTGCGCTGGGAGATACGGCGTTGACCTTCGGTTTTGTCGAACCGGACGCGGATATTGCCCGGCTGCTCAAGGGAACGAAACAGGCGTTGATGGACGGCATTGCCGCTGCGCGCGGGGGAAATTATATCCGCCATATTTCGGCGGCGGTGGAGGCGACGGCCAAACATTATCGGCTCGGCGTGGTGCGCGAATATGTCGGCCACGGCTGCGGCACCCGTCTGCACGAACCGCCGGAAGTGCCGAATTTCGTCGGCTACGGAAAGGGGCCGCAACTGATTCCCGGCATGGTTATCTGCATTGAGCCGATGCTCAATCTCGGGACGGCCCGTGTGACGACCGATCCTCACGATCACTGGACGGTACGCACTCAGGACGGCCGGCCCGCGGCGCATTTTGAACATATGGTTTTGATAACAGAAAAAGAACCGGAGATTTTAACGTGGCCAAAGACGATGTAATCAGAGTTGAAGGGGTGGTTCGGGAGTTGCTTCCCAACACGATGTTCAAGGTGGAAATTCAAACCGGACACGTGGTGAACGCCCACATTTCCGGGAAGATGCGGATGAACTTCATCCGGATTCTGCCCGGCGACGCGGTGACGCTGGAGATGTCGCCGTACGATTTGACCAAAGGCAGGATCGTTTTCCGCAAGAAATGACGGGAAACGCGGAGTGGCGGGGAAACGAAATTCCATTCGGCGAAGAGGTTCGGATTGGGAAAAATTTTCCCGCGAGCCGGTCATAAAACTGTTTTCGGATGCCGGGCTGGATCTTCAGGTAATGTACTTGACGGTACGGGGGCAGCAGCCGGGTGCGGAAAAATTGAGGGTGTCCGGAGAAACTTTTGCGATCGGCTCTTTTCAGTAAAAATTCAAAAGGGGAAAGAGAGAAAAGAATGAAGGTACTGGTTATCAATGCCGGCAGCAGTTCGATGAAATTCACGCTGTACGCGATGGAGCATGAGGAAATGCTGGCGAAGGGAGTGGTCGAACGGCTCGGCACCGACAAGCCCAATATGATTTACAAGCGGGCCGACGGCTACAAATTCGAAGGAGTGATCGCGGTTCGGAATCATGTTGAAGCGCTTCAGCAGATCTGCGCCAGACTGGTGGATCCGGCCGACGGCGTCATTAAAAGTTTGTCGGAAATCACCGCGGTCGGCCACCGGGTGCTGCACGGCGGCGAAAAGATCACCGCGCCGGTGAAGATCGATGAGCAGGTCAAGGCGATCATCCGCGAGTGTTTCCCGCTCGGGCCGCTGCACAATCCGGCCAATCTTGCCGGAATTGAGGCATGCGAAGAAGAGATGCCCGGCACCCCGAACGTCGGGGTTTTCGATACGCAATTCCATCAGACCATGCCGCCGGAAGCGTATCTCTATGCGATTCCGTATGAATATTATCAGAAATACGGCATTCGCAAGTACGGTTTTCACGGAACGAGCCACCATTACGTCACGCTGGCGACTGCGAAATTTCTCGGCAGGAAACCGGAGGAGACGACGATCATCACCTGCCATCTCGGCAACGGTTGCAGCCTTGCCGCCGTCAAGAACGGGAAAGTGATCGATACGTCGATGGGGTTGACTCCGCTGGAAGGGTTGATGATGGGAACGCGTTGCGGAGACATCGATCCGGCGGCGGTGATCCGGCTGGTCGATCTCGGGAATACGACTGCGGAAGTCGACCGGATTCTGAATAAGAAATCCGGCTTGTTCGGCGTCGGCGGCATTAACAGCGGCGACATGCGCGACATGATCAGCGCCGCGGAAGCCGGCAATGAACAGGCCGAACTGGCGTTGCGGATGTTCGTCCGGCGCATTGTGAAGTATATTGGTTCGTATTATGTTCTGCTCGGCGGAGCGGAGGCGGTTGCCTTCACCGGCGGCATCGGGGAATATTCGTGTCCGATCCGCAAGCGGGTGATGGAAGGACTCGGCGCCCTGGGAATCTACTTGGACGAAGCCCGGAACAAGGAGTGCTTCGGCAAGGCCGGTGTGATTTCGACCGACGGCAGCAAATGGAAGGCGATCGTGATGCCGACCGACGAGGAATTGATGATCGCCCGCAGTGTGGTGGCGACCCTGAAACTGAAATAAGGAGGAGTGGAAAATGGCGGTATTGGATACGTTGCTGGAACGCGCCCGGAATGCGGCGAAGACCATTGTTCTGCCGGAAGGTCAGGATGTGCGTGTGGTGGTTGCCGCGAACAAGGCCGTGGAGAAACAGGCGGCCCGGCGGATCATCGTTCTCGGCAGTGAGGAGGAGATCACCGCGTCCTGCAAAGAGGGCGGGATTGCGGAACGGAAGTTTGAGACGGTCGATTATCTCAATTCGGAATTGCTTGCTGATTTCGCCGGCGAATTTTATGAGATGCGCAAGGCCAAGGGCATGACGCCGGAGAAGGCGGCGTCGATGATGAAGAGCCGGATTTATTTCGGCGCGATGATGTGCCGTCGCGGCCTGGCCGATGGATTGGTTGCCGGGAGCATCGCTTCGACCGCCGACATGTTGCGCGCGGCGTTCCACTGCATCGGAACGGCTCCGGGGATGAAGATCGCCAGCAGCTGCTTCGTGATGGATCTCAAGACGCCGACCCCCTCCGGGGATGACGTGCTGCTCTTCGCCGACTGCGGTGTGAATCCGAATCCGGATGCCAACCAACTTGTGGACATTGCGCTGGCGACCAGTGCGTCGTACAAGGCACTGCTCGGGAAGCAGCCGAAAGTGGCGTTTCTGTCGTTCTCGACCAAGGGAAGCGCCGAACATGAAATTCTTGAGAAAGTGAAGGAAGCTGCCGGATTGTTTGCGGCGAAGGTCGCCGCCGACGGACTCGACATTCTCAGCGACGGCGAGCTGCAGGCGGACGCCGCTCTGGTTCCGTCGGTTGCGAAGGCGAAAGCTCCGGGCAGCCCGCTCGCGGGCGGTGCGAATATTCTCATTTTCCCGGATCTCAATGCCGGAAACATCTGCTACAAACTCGTGCAGCGTCTGGCTCATGCCGACGCCTACGGTCCGATTCTGCAGGGGTTGCGGAAACCGTTGAACGATCTGTCGCGCGGCTGTAACGCCGATGATATCTTTGGCCAGATCGTCATCACCGCATGCCAGGCGGCGAATCAGTAATAGAAAAGCATTCGTTTCATCGGAAGGTGATTGAGACGCTTCGTCCCCGGGAATGGGGCGAAGCGTTTTTTTTGCATGAATTTTAATGCGGGACTTGTAAAGCGGACAATATGAGGTTATTTTAAATAATCTGTAAACGGTTTGGATGGTTGACTGCATCGAATGGTCCGGTGCGGCGGCTGTCAAACACGCAATGTATGGAAGGATAAAACACCATGGACAAAGCGACCAAGACCGACATCATCAAGAAGTACGCCCGCAAGGAAGGCGACACCGGTTCTCCGGAAGTGCAGATCGCGCTGCTGAGCGCGCGCATCAATGAACTGACGGAACACCTGAAGGTGAATTTCAAGGATCACAGCACCCGCCGCGGGTTGCTGGCGATGGTCAGTCTGCGCAAGAAGCTTCTGAGCTATCTTGCCCGGGAAAATCATGCCCGGTATATCGAGTTGACCGATGAGCTGGGAATCCGTCGCGCGAAATAATCGTTCGGGCGAATTTCTCAAAAAAATCCCGTTCTGTTCCTGTCGGAATGGAACGGGTTTTTGTTTGCTTCAGAAACGGAGATTGGGATAAAAAAAAACGCCGTTCCATAGTTGCATGGAACGGCGGTCGAGTCCTGGTCGGGTGGGGGAATTATTCCGCCGCAGGAACGAAGAGGATCAGGCCGGGCTTGAGTTTTCCGTCGACCGGGAGATCGCTGTTGAGTTTCTTCAAGGCTTCCACGGTGGTTTTGTTATTCGTGGCGAATGTTTCAAGATCGACCTCTTCGGTCACTTCCACCGGCGTAGAGCTGCCGATGACGATCTCCGCTTCGGAGACGGCGGTTGCGGCATCTCCGACTGCGGCGCTTCCGGCGGCTGGCGCCGCGGTGGCGGCGTTGGCGGCTTCGTTGAGCGCGGCACTCAAATCAAGAGCAACATCGTCCGTCGTGGCCGTCGTCGCAGCGCCGGCGGCCGGCGCCGTGGTTGTCGTGGTTGTCGTGGTTGTCGCAACGACGGGTGAAGTCGCGGTGGCGGCGGAACTCACCGCAGCAGTGCCGGCGGCCGCGACAGCTGTTGAGGCCGCCTTGGTGCTCTTGCCCGGAACGACCAGTTTCTGACCGATCTGGAGCCGGCGGGTCTGGGCGTCGGTCAGATTGTTCGCCTTCTGGAGGTCGGCGGTTTTGACGCCGAGCCGGCGGGCGATCTTGCCGAGTGTGTCGCCGGCCTTAATGACATAAGTTCCATCGGCCGCCAGAGCCGCACTGGCCGCCGCAGTGCTCGTTTTCACGCTGGAGGCACTGGCGCCCTTCTGCGGGGCGGCAGAACCGCTTTTCCCCGGGATGACCAGCTTTTGACCGATGCGGAGCCGACGTGCGCTCTGGAGGTCAAGGTTGTTCGCCTTGAGCATCGCCGAAACGCTTACGCCGTACTGATGGGCGATTTTGCCGACGGTATCGCCGGCCTTGACTTCATAGGTGCCGCCTGCCGCACTGGAGGCCGTGGTGGATGAGGTGGAAATCGGGTTGGAGGCAACCGAAGCCATCGGCTGATAGGTCGGAGCTTCCGACTTGCGGGTCGAAGGCGCCGCGACAGGACGAGTCTGCGGTTCAGCGGGGCGGAAACTGGTGGTCGGCGGGACGTTTTCCATCGGATCGACCGTCATCGGCGCGTCGCTACCCTCCGCCGGGACATAACGCCGTTCATCCATCACGACGTTCTTGCAGCCGCCGGACGCGAAGAGCCCGCTGAAGATTACCACATGGAGCGCCGTGACGCCCACCAGAATGACGATCATATTTTTTTTCACAACCCACCCTCCTGAAACGCTTGAAAATTGCTATGCGACCCCTGCCGCAAATTTATGTCTTATATATAATATAAGATGCCCGCCGGCAAATGCAAAGAGAATTTGCCCTTCCGGGAAAAAAATTATTTACTTTTTTCGGGGGCGGGATATTTCATGACCCGTTCGCCTTCGCGGACGAGTCCGAATTTCTCCCGCGCGACCTTTTCCACGGCGGCGGGAGACTGTTTGAGATCGGCCACTTCCGTGTTCAACCGGACGCTTTCCTCACGTTTTTCGTTGAGTTCCGCGTTCAGTTCAGTAAGTTCGCCCTGTTTTTTCTGAAGTTCGCGCATCACCGGCAGCAGCAGCACGATCGCCGCCGCCACCAGCAGTACGAAGATGAGACAGAGCAGATAGGTGGAAAAGGAATTTTTCTTACGGTTCTCCACCACGGGATCCTCCTTTCACTCCTTGTCCCGGTCGGATTAATCAGTTTGCATTCGGTTGCAGCGTCAAGAGGAATTCGATGTTGGTCTTGACCTTCTTCAACCGCCCGAGCAGCAGTTCCATCGCTTCCGCCGGAGGAACGCCGTTGATCGCCTTGCGCAGCAGCCATACTTTGCTCAATTCATCGGGATGGAGCAGAAGTTCCTCCTTGCGGGTTCCGGATTTCTCGATGTTGATCGCCGGATAAATGCGCCGGTCGGAGACGTTGCGGTCCAGATGCAG
This sequence comes from uncultured Victivallis sp., assembly GCA_944389815.1. Classification (GTDB taxonomy): domain Bacteria; phylum Verrucomicrobiota; class Lentisphaeria; order Victivallales; family Victivallaceae; genus Victivallis. The sequence continues at coordinate 28,427 of CALXNS010000087.1, forward strand.
TTCCATATTTCCGGTTCCCTTGAACTCTTCGAAAATCACGTCGTCCATGCGGCTGCCGGTTTCGATCAGTGCGGTGGCGATGATCGTCAAACTCCCGTGGCCTTCGATGTTGCGGGCGGCGCCGAAGAAGCGTTTGGGTTTATGGAGAGCGGTGGCGTCGACGCCGCCGGTCAGGATCTTCCCGCTGTGCGGCTGCAGCGTATTGTAGGCGCGCGCAAGGCGGGTGATGCTGTCGAGCATGATGACTACATCCTGACCGTATTCGACCAGGCGCTTGGCTTTTTCGATCACCATTTCGGCGACCTGAACGTGCCGTTCCGGCGGTTCGTCGAAGGTCGAACTGACCACTTCCGCGTCGACGCAGCGTTTCATATCGGTAACCTCCTCGGGACGTTCGTCGATGAGGAGAATGATCAGTTTCACCTCGGGATTGTTCGCTCGGATGTTGTTTGCAAGTTTCTGCATCAAAACGGTTTTTCCCGTTCTCGGCGGCGCGACGATCAGGCCGCGCTGCCCCTTGCCGATCGGCGTGACCAGATCGACGATGCGGGTGGAATAATCGGCCGGATCGCGCTCCAGCACGAGGCGTTCGGTCGGAAAATAGGGGGTCAGGCTGTTGAAGGGGATGATCTCCTTCTTGCGTTCGGGCGAATCGTTGTTGATGCTTTCAACTTTGAGCATCGCGAAGAAACGTTCCTTCTCGCGCGGCGTGCGGATCTGTCCGGCGACGTAATCCCCGGTCTTCAGCGCAAAACGCTTGATCTGCGACGGCGAAAGGTAAATATCCTCCGAACAGGGCAGATAACTGTAACTTGCCGACCGCAGAAATCCGAAGCCGTCCGGCAGCACTTCGAGATAGCCGGAGCCGTAAAGCTGACCGCTCTTTTCCGCGTTGGCGCGGAGGATTTCTCCGATCAGGGTTGATTTCTCCAACGCTCCGATTCCCTCGATGCCGAGCTCGGCCCCCATCTGGGCGAGTTCCTGCATGGATTTCTCCTGCAGTTCGGAAATGTTCAGCGAGGGCGCGATGTGATCCCGCGGCATGTCCCGGCGGCCGTTGCCGCCGCTGTTGTGGTTGCCGCGGCGGAACTCCCGACGCGACTCATTGCCGCCGTTGAAATTGCTGTTGCCGCTGCCGGCTTCGCCGTTCCCCTGAGCCGGGCTGTCGGCCGGGAGCGTCTGAGCGTGCTCCTTGTGGTTTTCCTGCGGAACGGCGTTCGTTTCCGCCGCGGTTTCACTTCCGGACTCCCGGAATTCAGCGGGGAGATCGCTGTCGAAATTTTCCCGGACGGCAACTTCGTCGGAATTTTCCTCATGTTCGCGGCGCTCCATCCGGACGCCTCTTTCGGAACGGAAATTTTTTTCCCGTCGGGCATTCCGCGGCGGCCGTCCGCGTCTGGCAGGCTGCGGTTGCTGCGGGGCGGCCGGTTCGGCCGGGGCGGATTCGGAAAGCTCCTCCAGGAGCAGTTCGCGCATCACCTCTTCCGGAGTCGGTTCCGGGTTGAACGGCAGATCCGCCTGAGTGTCGGAGCGATGGGTTTCTTCGGTTTCGGCGGGTTTCGCCTTGGGGCGACGCCCGCGCCGGCGGGGAGCCGGGCGCTGTTCGGCGTTTTCGTTGTTGTCGGGGATCAGATCTTTGTTTTCGTCCATGGTTCCATTGCCTCTGCTTGGTCGATTAATTCACAAATCTGCAGCTCAAGTTCTTCACGGGGGCCGTTGTTGATCAAAGCGAAATCCGCCCGTTCGAGTTTTTTATCGGGATCGAGCTGCCGCGCTTCCCGAAGCCGGATTTCCGAATCGGTGAAATTCCGGTATTGCCGCAGTCGGGCGTGACGGATCTCCGTTGTCGCCCAGAGCACGGCCACATGATCGACGCCGAACGAGATTCCCGCTTCGTAAAGAAGTGGAATTTCCACTGCGCCGTTGCTTTTTTCCGCGCGCCATTGCGCGGTCAAGTCGAGAATCTTCCGCAGCAATGCCGGATAGAGCATCGCCGTCAATTGTGCGAGTTCGTCCGGATCGGCGAAGACGATCCGCGCCACCTTGCGCCGATCCGGCGTGCCGTCCGGCGCGAGAACTCCGCCGCCCCAGCGCCGCGCCATTGCGCGAACCGGCTCCGAATCAGGATCGGCGTAAAGTTCATGACAGAGCTGATCCGCGTCGGTCGTCCGCCAGTTGTGCGCGGCAAATGCCGTCAGCGCGGCGCTTTTGCCGCAGCCGATTGCACCGGTAATTCCTAAAATCATAATAATTTGAAAACCATCCGGGTATTTCGCTCCGCCCCGCTTGAAAAAGAAAAGCGCAGAATGAAAGCCGCATCGACTTGCTTATGTGGAAAATTCAGACATAGAAACCAGTTGAAACAACCGGTGTTGCTGTTATAATAACTTGAAAATGCGATTTTTCAAGTGCATTTTAAATAAAAAGCACAAAAACCGGGCATTTTTTTCCCGATTCGGTCCCGGTTTGCGGAAATCAATATGGAATCTGGAGAATGAAACAGCAGAAAGTCATCGGAAGCCGCACGCTCGGAGCCGGGCGTTATCTCACACTCAGGGAACTGGAGTTCATCGACGATCGCGGTCGTCGCCGGAAATGGGAGAGCGCCGACCGCTCCGGCGCCGGCGCGGCGGCGTTTCTTGTGGCGGTCATTCAACCGGAGGACGAATTGCTGCTGGTGCGGCAGTTCCGTCCGCCGACGGGGAAATGGATGCTCGAATTCCCGGCCGGGCTGATCGAACCGGGCGAGACGCCGGCGGAGACCGCGGAACGCGAACTCTATGAGGAAACCGGTTATCGCGGCAGAGTTTGTTCGGTCAGCAATCCCGGATACAGTTCGCCCGGATTGACCGGCGAACCGATCACGATGGTGACCATGGAGATCGATGGAAGCGCGTTTCGCGCCGGCGAGGTGGAGAATCATCCGGAGGATTCCGAATGCATCGAATGCTTCCGGGTTCCGCGCCGGAATCTGGCCGCGTTCATCCGCGAACAGGAGGCGCAGAACGTCGGGGTGGACACCAAGCTTTACGTCTATGCGCTGGCGCTCGCGTTTCCGCTCAGATGAAAAATTTCGGAAATATTCTTTTCCGGCGCTTGCATTCCCGGAATCGCCCGGTTATAGTTAGGGCGGAGCGGGACGGCGGTTCCGCTTCGGCGAAGTTCAATATTCTGAACCAAGGGAGAGTGTGTGAAAATGGTTACTGGAATCGTCCTGGTCAATGTGGAACGTGCGATGATCCGCACCGTGATTGAAGATCTGATGAAGATCGAGGGCGTCTCGGAAGTTTATGCCGTGGCGGGGGAATACGATCTGGTTGTCATGATCCGTGTGCAGAGCAATGCCGAGCTGGCCGACATCATTGCGTCGCGCATGACGCACGACATCAATGGAATCATTCATACCAAGACATTGGTGACTCTCAATTCCTATGCGAAAATCGATCTGGAAAAGGTATTTTTAGGCTGAGCATTTCGCCGTCACCGACGGATTTGTTTTCACGGCCGGAAGAAAATCCGGCCGTTTTTTTGTATTCGGAACTTGCCAAAGCGTCGCCCTGCCTGTAAATTATTTCATGAGATCGACGTGGAAGTTGTTTCATCAGAATCAAGCGACGGAGGATAAAATAAGATGCGCGTTGCATTGCTGTTCGCATGCCTGGCGGCGGCGGTTTCGTTTTTCCTCGGCGGCTGTGCCGAACCGGTGGTTTTTTCCGAGGTGTTCCAGCAGAAACAGGGCGAGAAGCTCTACACGAGGTACAACATCTGGTACACGGATCCGGGGAACATCAGCTGCCTGAATATCCAGTCCGGAAATATATTGCCGATCGGCAGCGAAATCGAACCGGTCGGAACCAACGTCCGCAATCAGATCATTTTCAAAGATACGGCAGGTCAGGAGTACCGGATCAAATTCGACGCCGGGTACCGCCTCTGCACGATGCGCGACTTCATCGCCTACACCTTTACGACCGAGCCGCCGTCGGAATTTCTTCGTGACGTGCCGGAGGCGGCGCTGACCCGTATTCATCGCGGCGAGGTGGTTCCCGGGATGAGCCGCGCCGAAGTGCTTTTCGCCTACGGCCCGCCGCCGGCGATCCGGACGCCCAATCTGCGCAACGAGAGCTGGATCTACTGGTACGGTTCCGACAACCAGAGCGTCCGGGTGGTCTTCCGTGGCGACAAGGTCCGCAACATCATCAAGGCGGAATGAACGGGACGATGAACATTCCGGCCGGATTGTTTACCGGTGCAGAACTGGCCGCCGCGACCGGCGGACGCTGGCTCGGCGGCACGGCGGTGGAGCGTGTGACGGGCGTCTGCACGGATACACGGCAGGACGGAAGCGGAAAACTTTTTCTCGCACTGACGGGGGAGCGGTTTGACGCGCACGATTTTCTGGCGGATGCCGTCGCATCCGGCTGTGCCGCGCTCTGTGTGGCGGAGAGCGCCCGCGGGAAGGTGCCGGCGGATTGTCCCGTGCCGGTATTGCTGACGAAGGATACGCTTCATGCCTATCAGGCGCTGGGGCGGTTTCACCGGCGGCGGTTTCCGGAACTGCGGCTGGCTGCGGTGACCGGCAGTGTCGGAAAAACCAGCGTCAAGGAGATGCTGCGGGCGATTTTTGCTGAAGCGTGCGGCGGAGACGAGGAGATGGTTCTTTCCACGTCCGGGAACACCAACAATCAGATCGGCGTGCCGCAGAATTTGCTGCGGCTGACGGCGGCGCACCGTTTCGCCGTCATCGAAATGGGTACCAACCACCATGGGGAAATCGAACCGTTGAGCCGTTGTGCGGAGCCTTCGGCGGCGATCGTCAATTCCATCGCCCCCTGTCATCTGGAATTTCTGGGGGATCTGGCCGGCGTTGCCCGGGAGAAATCGCACATTTTCGATGCGCTTTCCGCAACGGGAACGGCGGTGATTCCGGCGGAGTGTCCGGCGCATGATGTTCTGGAAGCGGCCACGAAGAAATTCCGGTGCCTCCAGTTCGGGCGGGATGTCCGTGCGGAATACCGGGGCGGCGCACTGGATGGAAGTAGTTTTACACTGTATTTTCCCGATGGAAAGAATTTTACGATTCACTGGGCATTGACCGGGAGCCATCAGGCGTGCAACGCTTCCGCCGCGGCGGCGGCGGCGCTGGCACTCGGGATCTCCCCGGAGCTGATCGCCGCGGGGTTGACCCGGACGAAACTGCCCGGCATGCGTATGAAAATTACCGAGATCGCCGGTGTCTGTTACGTCAACGACGCCTACAATGCCAATCCCGGCAGTATGCGTGCCGGATTTGAGTGGCTGGCGGAATTCGCGGATCCGGCGCGGCTGATATTGCTCCTGGGAGAGATGCGGGAACTCGGTGAAAGTTCGCGACGGGAACATGATTCCATCGTCGCAACTGCGCGGCGGCTTTTCCCGGGAGCGAAGATCATCACCGTCGGAAAGGAGTTCGCCGGACTGGATGCCGATGCGCATCTGGAAAATTCTCCGGCGGCGGCGGAGGTGCTTGGCCGGCTGGTTCGGTCCGGAACGCTGGTGTTCGCCAAGGGGTCGCGCGGCATCCGGCTGGAAGAGGCGCTTCCGGAGGCCGCGCGTTGAAGAAGATGAGGATGTCACTTCCGCGATGCATGAAACGTTGTGGCGGAAAAAATTTGAATTCGAAGAGACGGCGGACTGCCGCCGGTCCCGGAAACGGGGGAGGAAACGGGAAATGATTCGTTCATTTGAAGAGGCGCTGGGGCCGGTTTTCGTGGCACGGCATGGCTTGGATGGTTACGCACCGGGGCGGATTCTCAATGATTCGCGCAAAATTCTGCCGGGCGATATATTCATTGCGATTCCCGGAAGCCGGATGGATGGACACGATTTCATTCCCGCCGCGATCCGCGCCGGAGCGCAGTGCGTGATTCACGAGAAGGATCTGGATGAATATCTGCCGAAAACCACTTACATACAGGTCTCCGATGCGCATCGGGCCTACGCGCGCTGCTGCCGGGAGTTCTGCGGTCGTCCCGACGAGGTGGTGAAACTTTTCGGCGTAACCGGAACCAACGGGAAGACCACGACGGCGTTTCTGCTCGAACATCTGCTGCGTGCGGGGGGGGTGCCGTGCGGTCTGGTTTCGTCCGTGGAGTATCGGGACGGGAAAATCGTCCGGCCGTCGACGCACACGACGCCGGAGTCGGGGGTTCTCTTCCCGCTGCTTGCGGAAATGCGCCGGAACGGATTGAAGGCGGCGGCGCTGGAAATTTCCAGTCATGCGCTCGATCAGGGGCGTTCTGCGGGGGCGTGGTTCCGGGTGGCGATCTTCACCAATCTGACCGGTGATCATCTCGATTATCACGGCGACATGGAACATTATTATCAGGCGAAGAAGCGCCTGTTCACCGAACAACTCCATCCCGACGGCTGCGCGGTCATCAACATCGACGATCCCTACGGTCGGCGGCTGGCTTCCGAACTGACGGATCGGCGGATCATCACTTTCGGGACGGATGAATCGGCGGAGTGGGTCATTCAGGAGCAGACGTTGACGGAAAACGCCTCCAGTTTCCGTCTGGCCGGAAGGGAGCGCGCCTTCGATATCGGCAGCAATCTGATCGGCGAACACAACATACACAATCTTGCCGGGGCGCTTCTGGCGGTGCTGGATTTCGGCCTGACTCCGGAAGCGATCGACAATGCGCTTGCCGAACCAATCCGGATTCCGGGGCGGCTGGAGGCGTTCAAACTCTCGACCGGGGCGACGGCGTATGTCGATTACGCCCACACGGACGATGCGCTTGAGCACGTGTTGTCGCTCTTGCGGAAGATTTCCCGCGGCCGTGTGATCGTCGTCTTCGGCGCGGGCGGCGACCGCGACCGGAGCAAACGGCCCCGCATGGGAAGAGCGGCGGCGCATCATGCCGATCTGGCGATCGTGACCAGCGACAATCCGCGCAGTGAAAATCCGCAGACCATCATCAACGAGATCGTCGCCGGGATGCCGCCGAAGTTCGACTACGAAATCGAACCCGACCGCAAGAAGGCGATTCAGCGTGCGGTATTCCTTTCACGTCCCGACGATCTCATATTGATCGCGGGCAAGGGCCACGAAACGTATCAGGAAATCGCCGGCGTGCGGAGCCATTTCGACGACCGCGAGATCGTCAGGGAACTTTGATCGCGTCGAGAATTTCCTGCTGAACTGTCGTCACGTAGAGGTTGCCGAGGTGGCCGCCGTGATCGAACCAGGTCAGGCGGCTGCCCATTGTCCGGTCGAGGAATTGGCGGTCTTCTTCCGTCAGCAGCAGATCGTCGTAATTGTGGAGAATCCGGACGTTCGGGTTGCGGTGCAATGATTCTTCCATCGAACGCAATCCGGAGAGGCGGTAGAGTTCGGCGAGATCGAGTTCGGGATATTCGGTGGGCGCGAGAATTTTCTCGGCGTATTCCTTGTAACTGATCTGATCAATCTCCAGATAAAGCCGGTTGCGGTCTCCCCATTTGTAAGGGGTTTTGAGAGATTCGAGCGGCCGGTTCCGATGCGCGGTGAGGAGGAGGCTCCGCAACGGCATCCGGAAATAGAGCGCCGCCAGATAATCGGCCTGTTCCGCAGTGATCGGCGCGCGGTAATCGAATGCTGCGCCCTCTTTCGCCTCCGGATCGTACGGCGGATATTGGCGGGCCATGGCGAGGAACGCCTTTCCGGCGGCGTCGGTGAGTTTTTCGAGAGCCTGTTCCTGATTCCAGGCGGCGCTGCCGGCGGTCAACGCATCGGCGATCTCCAGCGCGTTGCCGAGTTCAACCGGAGGATTGATGGCGACGAACCGGCTGATGCCGAGGGTGTTTTCCATTTCCTCAAGTTCGGCGATCTTGAGCGTGTGCACACCGCCGAGGGAGTAACCGAGAAGAGAGATGTCCCAGTCGGAAATGCCGGTCTCTTCCCGGATGTCCGCCTTGACTGAATGCAGCACCTGACGGATCATTTCGGCATCTCCGGGAACGAATCCGGGAAGTCGCCCGCTCGCGGTGTAGAACTGCCAGCTGAAAGTGCTGTCGAGCGCTGCGACGGCGTAACCGTTGCGGTGGGCGAGTTCCGCGAGCGCGGTCGTGGTCATGCCGAAATAATTTCCGCCGATGCCGGGCAGCAGCACCAGCAGCCGATGGCGGGGCGCGGGCGGAGTGGGAACGTCCGGATTGCCATCCTCGCCGCCTGACGTGACGGGTTCGTCGTCCGCATCCTCTTTTTCCGCAGCGGCCCAGAAGCCGTAACGGATCGGTTCGGCGTCTTCGCCGAACGGATAAATTTTGCGGTCATCGCACTGTTTGCTGAAGTCGGAGTTGAAGACCGACAACCGGAAATACCACGGGTCGTCGTTGTTTTCCGCCTGAAACATTACGACACGCAACGTGTCGAGAATTGCGCTCTCCCCCCGGTACCCCGGAATCGTCCGCCAGTTTGCCGTAAGTTCCGCCGGTTTGTCGGCGGCTGTTTCCATGGGGGCGGGATTTTCCGTTTCCTGTTCCTGCGGCATGGCGGCGGCGACGGTGACGGTTTCATTTCCAGATGTGGTGTTTGAAGGAACAACTTCCTCTGTGGAAGTAATTTGAATTTCCATTTCTTCTGCATTCTGCGCATCCTGCGCTTCCTGCTCCTCCGCCGCAATTTGAACTTGTTCCGCCATGTCCTGCGCCTCCGGAGCATCTGGTGCATCCTCCGCGATTTGAACTTGTTCATCGGTCGGAAGCGGTTCTGCTTCAACGTTCGGTGTTTTTTCCTGTGCTTTTCGGGCGGCGGCCGCGGCGTTTTTCGCATGCCAGAAATATTGCTGGAGCAGGAGCTCGCGGCGCAGCACCATGAGTTCACGATAGGATTTGTAGGGATCCGCGCTGCCCTGGACCACCGGTGTGTAGGCGCGGTGCGCGACGACCATGCGGTTGAGCGCGGTGGCGTATCCCGCGAACGGGATGTAGGTTTTGAGGTCGAAGGCGATGTCGAAGATGCTGCCGACCGAGTCGCGGACGTTGACCGACGACATCAAAGGCAGCATGAAGGTGCACCCCGGTCCGATGCCCCATGCGGCGAAGGTCTGCCCGAAATCCGAATCCGTCGAATAAATGTCGAACCAGGCTCCTGCCGGATCGAACAATCCGGCAATGCCGATGGTGGTATTGATGAGGAAACGCATGGTTTCATCTCCGGCGCCCTCCCATTCGGCGCGGGCCAGGCAGCTGAACGCCCGGGCGGGAAATTCGAGATTGACGCAGAGATTGTCGAATTTTTCAATTGCGGGCCGCGGCAGGATCGACGTGTAAACTCTGCCGAGCGGATCGACGAAGTAATTCATCACGAAATCCGTGCAGGCGAACATCGAACGGTTGAAGCCTTCGATGGGATCATCTCCGGCGAGGGTGTTCTCCAGTTCGGATGCCGTCCACGGGGTGCCGTGCGGTTCGGGATCGGGATCGGTCACGGCGCAGCCGCAGGCAAGAAACAGGAAAAGAACGGGAAGCACCAGCCATGTAACAATGTTTTTCGCCGCCATTACGCATCCTCCGGGGATGAAATCAATACTGCTGTCTTCTTTCGGAGAACCGGCCGTTTCCGGTTCCGGGAATATATTTTTAATATATCGCCGCGTGAAACAAAGTTCAATGTTGCAATTGTCGAATGCGGGATTATATTACCGTCCGGACAGAATTTTTTCAACAGGCGGCGAGGTATTTCGGTATTCTCTATGGAAAAGAAACAGGACGCGCAACGGAATGAATCGTTTTCCGGGTTCCGGGTGCGTTATATATTCTACATAGCGGCGGCGCTTCTGGTGCTGCTTGCGGTGTTTTCGTATTCACCGGCGGACGCCGCGGCGATTTCCGGGGGGGTGGATGCGCCTCCTGCGAACTGGATCGGTCATCTCGGCGCGTGGGTGGGGTGTTTTCTTTTTTTCTTCTTCGGCCTGGGGGCGTACGTGCTGGTAATGCTGTTGCTGCTGCGGCTGTTCCGGATTTTTCTTGCGGGCAACACGCGACCGCTGCTCTGCCTGACCGGTGAGTGCATGTTTCTTTTCGGGGCACTGCTGCTGCTGGCACTTTCGCCGCATCCGTTTGTCGGGGTTACCGAGGAGCTCGGCATCGGCCGGGCGGCGTTGCCGGAACTCGCGCTGTCCGGCGGAGTGATCGGTCAGGTGCTGGCGGCGCCCGCCGTGGAGTCGCTCAGTTTGCCTGAGGGCGTGTTGCGTCAGCTGATCGGCGCGGTCGGGACTTTGATCTTCGCCTGGGCGTTGCTGTTGGGCGGTGCATTGATGATCTATTTTGCCGACTGGCATGGGCTGATTCGTCGCCATCTGGTAACGGCGGAGGGGGCGGCGGAACGTCTCCCCGGTCGGAACAGTGCGGAGGCGGCGGAGGCTGCGGAGGAGATCGAAGAGAAGCGGCCCGTGGTCGCCTCCCGTTCGAGTGAGGATTCTGACGAGGCGGAGCAGGAAAGTGATTCCGCTGAAAAGAAAAGTTCGCCGTTTGACATGCTCCGCAAACTGCGCGACAGCGCGGAAAATGTCATGAAGCGACAGTCGTCCGCCGCGGAAGAAGAGGCCGCCTCCACCGCAGAGAATCCTCCGGAAACGTCGATGCCGTCGAGCAGTCGTCCCGCCGCGGCTCCGGCAGAAAACATCCCCGCTCCGGCGCCGGCCGCCGCCGCTTCGACATCATCGGGTTCGCGTGGGACGGAGGTCTCCAGCCGTGTGACCGAACGTGGTGAAAAAGCGACCGCCGGCGGAAGCGGAGCGGAATACGTACTGCCGCCGATTTCGATGCTGAGCAAAGGTTCGGATACCGCCGGCGAGGATCCCGAGGCGATCGTGCGGGCCCGGGAAATTCTGCAGCGGACGCTGGACAGTTTCAAGGTGCCGGGGACGGTTTCCGGATACATTTCCGGTCCGCGGATCACCCGGTATGAGATTTCGCTGGCCGAAGGGGTCAGCGTCAAGAAGGTGGAGGCGATCTCCGACAACATTGCGATGAATCTTTCCGCCAAAAGCGTGCGCGTGCTCGCGCCGATTCCCGGTCGGAACGTGGTTGGCGTGGAAGTTCCGAATACTCATGCCGAGGCGGTTTTCATGCATTCGGTCATGGACTCCGAAGAATGGCGCCGCTGCAAGGCCGGAATTCCGATCGTGCTCGGGAAGGATGTCGCCGGAAAACCGGTGGTGCTCGACCTGGCCAAGGCGCCGCATCTGTTGATCGCCGGAGCGACCGGTTCCGGTAAGTCGGTCTGCATGAATACGTTGATTACCAGTTTGCTTTTTCACTTCAGTCCGGACGATCTGCGGTTGATCATGGTCGACCCGAAGGTGGTTGAATTCGAGGATTACAAACGTCTTCCGCATCTGATTACACCGGTCATCAACGAGTCGCGCAAGGTGCCGATCGCGCTGCGCTGGGCGGTGACCGAGATGGAGAATCGTTACAAGATCCTGGCCCGGGCCGGGGTGAAGAAGCTTGCCGAATACAACAGCCGCCCGATTCCGGAGGAACCGGTGCTCGATGACGACGGCTTGCCGCTTCCGGAGAAGATGCCGATCTTGATCGTGATCATCGACGAGCTGGCCGAATTGATGATGTCCGACGCGCGCAAGGATTCGGAAACCTACATTGCGCGGATCGCTCAGCTCGGCCGCGCCGCAGGAGTGCACGTGGTGGTGGCGACGCAGCGGCCGTCGACGCAGATCGTCACGGGCGTGATCAAGGCGAATCTGCCGACGCGCATCGCGTTCCGGGTTGGCCAGATGGTCGACAGCCGGGTGATTCTCGACGCGAACGGAGCGGAAAAACTGCTTGGCATGGGCGATATGCTCTACATGGCGCCGGGCGGAATGGATCTCGAACGGGTTCAGGGGGCGCTGGTGGCGGATGCCGACATCAAGAACATCGTCAAATTTGTTTCCGATCAGCGTCCGCAGAGCTTCAACAGTCAGGTCGTTGCCGAGGAAGAGGCTGCCGGCGAGGAGATCGACGAGAACATGCTTGACGCCGACGATGAAGATTATCAGGACATCGCGCCTTACATCAAAAAATTTCTGCGTCCCGGTGACGACGACAACGTTCGGCGGGCGCTCGAAGTGGTGCTGCTGGACCGGAAGGCCAGCACAAGTTACATTCAGCGGCGGTTGAAGATCGGTTACAACCGGGCCGCCGAAATCATCGATCTCTTTGAGGAGCGCGGCATTGTCGGTCCGCCGTCCGGCAGCGGCAACAAGCGCGAAATTCTGGTGTGGGACGATGCCGAATTCAGTTCTTGAAGTGAAAACAACGGGATGAAACAAGATGGATCAGGATCAGGAAAAAGAAACCCTTCCGCTGTTCGGAGGACGTGAGACGCCGGAGAACGAGGCTTCCTCCGGGGACGGTTCCGCGCCGGCGTCCGAATCCGGTTCTTCCGTGCCGAAGCCGGTTGCGGAGGAGCGTCCGCGGCTGCGCATTCAGGTCAATGACGTGGGCGAGGCGCTTTCGTTCGGAGAATATCTCCGTCGTCTGCGCGAGGAAAATCATCTGACGATCGCCCAGATCGCCGACGAAACCAAAATCCGCGAAACCTATCTTGAGGCGTTGGAAAATGAAGATTATTCCACTCTGCCTCCGACCGCGTATGTGCTTGGCTACGTGCGCAAGCTTTGTACCATGTACGGCGTCTCCGCCGACCGTGCGGACGCCATCACCGCCGGACTGCGCGAACAGCTCGAGTACGAATTGCCCGAAGACATCACCAAAACCGTGATCGACCATGAAATCAGCGAAGAGAGCGAACGCAAACTGCGGCAGCTGGTCGTGCTGTTCACCGCCGCCGGGGTGCTGATCGTGGTGGTGCTGATCGCGGCGGGAATTCTGCTGCTCGCGTCGCTGCACGGTTCCGGGGAGGGTTCGGAGACGGAGTTCAACGCTGAGGCGCTGCTGCGGATTTCTCCGGCAATCGAGCTTAATATGACGGAATTGAAGCCGTGAAAAAGCGGAAAACTGGAAAAAAATAAAACTGGTGTTATAGTAATATCATGAAGATTTTATTGATCAACGGTCCGAATCTGCAGCTCCTCGGAGTGCGTGAGCCCGGTATTTACGGGGCGGAAACGCTGCCCGGAATCGTCGGGCGGCTGCGGAATGTCGCGGCGGAACTCGGAATTGAACTGGTCGATCGTCAGTCCAATCACGAGGGGGATATGGTCGACTGGATCGGGAGTGCCCGGGCGGAAGGATTTGACGGAATCGTCATCAATCCGGCGGCTTATACGCATACGTCGGTGGCGCTGCGTGATGCGCTTGCGGCGGTGCGTCTTCCGGCGGTTGAGGTGCATTTGAGCAATGTGCAGGCCCGTGAGGAGTTCCGGCACCGTTCGCTGACCGCGCCGATGTGCGTCGGGGTGATCGCCGGCTTCGGGAGCGGTTCCTACGAATGGGCGTTGCGGGCGCTGGTCGGTCATCTGCGTGGACCGGCGGCGGTATCCGGGGCGAAAAAGGAAGATTGACGGAAGAAAGAGGATGTCGCGGTACGGAGGCGTTCCGCGTCTTTTGCATGAATAATTGTATTTGTGAGATAACCCAAGAGCAAAGAGAGTGGCTGGATTATGGAAATTGAAGAAATCAAGACGATCGTCAGACTGATGAGCGAACATGACCTCACCGAGTTCAAGATCGAGGCGGAAGCGTACAATTTGTGCATCCGCCGCGGTTCCGGCGCACCTCCTGCGCAAGTTGTGATGGCAGCGCCCGCGGCGATGCCGCTTGCGGCGCCTGCCGCAGCGCCCGCGGCGGCGGCTTCAGTTCCGGCGCCCGCGGCGCCTGCGGAACCGGCTGTTCCGGTGACGACGATCGACTCCCCGCTGGTCGGAACCTTCTACCGGGCGGCTTCGCCGGAAGCGCAGCCGTTTGTCAAGGTCGGCGACAAGGTGACGGAAGAGACGATCGTCGGCATCATCGAAGCGATGAAGGTCATGAACGAAATCAAGGCGGAAAAGAGCGGCGTCGTCAAGGAAGTTCTCGTGGAGAACGGGCAGCCGGTTGAATACGGACAGGCGCTTTTCGTCATCGAATAAGCAACGGGAGGCGAAGTTTTCATGTTCAATAAAATTCTGATCGCCAACCGGGGAGAGATTGCGGTGCGGGTCATCCGTGCCTGCCGTGAACTCGGCATCCGTACGGTGGCGGTGTATTCGCAGGCCGATGCCGACAGCATGGCGGTACGTTTTGCCGACGAGGCGGTCTGCATCGGTCCAGCGCAGTCGTCCGCGAGTTATCTTCTGATCGACCGTATCCTTTCGGTGGCGGCGATCTGTGACGTGGATGCGATTCATCCCGGTTACGGTTTTCTGTCGGAAAACGCATATTTTGCGGAAGCGTGCCGCAAGCACGGGATCGCATTCATCGGTCCGACGCCGGAGGCGATGCGGGCGCTCGGCGACAAAGCGGTGGCCCGGGATACAATGAAGAAGGCGGGAGTGCCGACGACGCCGGGCAGTGAAGGGATTCTGATCAGCGAAGCCGATGCGCTCAAAACCGCGCATCAGTTGAAATATCCGGTCATCATCAAGGCGGTTGCCGGCGGCGGCGGTCGCGGGATGCGCATTGCGCACAATGACGCAAGTTTGATTCAGGGGTATCATGCGGCGCGTACCGAAGCGGAGAACGCCTTCGGCAATGGTGCGCTGTACATGGAAAAATTCCTGGTGAATCCGCGTCACATCGAAATACAGATTCTGGCCGACAATTACGGCAACGTCATTCACCTTGGTGAACGCGACTGCAGTGTGCAGCGGCGGAATCAGAAACTGATCGAAGAGTCGCCGAGTCCGGCGATTTCGGCCCGGACCCGTGAGAAGATCGGTGCGGCCGCGGTCCGTGCGGCCAAGGCGGCGAATTATACCAGTGCGGGAACGATCGAATTTCTGTTCACCGAGGACGGAAATTTTTATTTCATGGAGATGAACACCCGCATTCAGGTCGAGCACCCGGTAACCGAGGCGGTGACGCGAATCGACCTCATCAAGGAGCAGATCCGTATTGCTGCGGGCGAACGTCTCTCCTATCGGCAGAAGGATGTGAACTTCAGCGGACATGCGATCGAATGCCGGATCAACGCGGAAGATCCGGCGAATAATTTCGCGCCGAGTCCCGGAAAGATCGAACTCTTTGTGCCGTCCGGCGGTCCGAATGTCCGGATCGATACGCACGCCTACACCGGTTATCGGATTCCGTCCTATTACGACAGCATGATCGGAAAACTCATCACCTGGGGGCCGACCCGGGCGGATGCGCTGGCCACCTGCCGCCGGGCGCTGGACGAGATTGTGATTGAAGGGGTCAAGACGACGATTCCCTTCCAGAAACATATTGTTTCGCACAAGAATTTCGCCGAAGGCAAATACGATACCGGATTTGTCGAACGTTTGATGCAGGAACGGGCAACCACGCACAAGGAGGAATGAAATTATGAAATCGACAGCAGCATCCAAGAAGAACACCGAACCGGTCGAACACACTTCCGCCGTGCTGGAAGGGAATTCCGGACTTGGAGACGTTCGGATTCACGAAAACGTCATTGCCTCGCTGGTGCGGAAGGCTGCGCTGGGGGTGGAGGGCATTTCCCGTCTGGCGGGCAATGCGCTGGTGGACAACATCGCCGAATTCGTCGGCAGCCGTCGGATGCAGTCGCGGGCGATCACCATCGACATGGATGACAACAACCGTGTCGCCATCGAGGTGAAGGTCAACATCATCTTCGGTTATAACATTCCGGAAGTGGCGCAGGCCGTTCAGAAGGCGGTGGTCGAAGGCGTGGAATCGGTGACCGGCATGACGGTCACCAAGGTGCATGTGGTTGTTCAGGAAATTGAAGAACCCGTGAAGGAAGAAGAGGAAGAAGAGGACGCGGAATCGACTGATTCGATGCCGATCAACTGATTTCCATTGATTTCCATACGGGGGCGGCGGGACAACGAAAAGCTTGGTGTTCCGCATCTTCCCCCGGGATATTTTCGCAGGGGGAGGATCGAGGATGAGTTTCTGGAACGATGTGACGAGCAGCGATTTCTGGTACGGGCTCACGTACAGCGATTTCAACCGCGGTTATCTGGTTGGCGCGGCGGTGGTGCTGGGACTGCTGCTGTTGTTGTTGATTCTGCGTCTGATACTGGGGCTGCTGTTCCGCACGAGACGGAGCGGGACGCTAATTGTGCCGAGTCCCGATGGCGATCTGGTCATTTCGCGCGATGCGGTGCAGAGCGCGGTGCGGCGTGTGGTCGAGTCGTTCGATCAATTTGACGTGCGGCGGATCCAGCTCTACCGGAAGGGAAAATTTTATTCGCTGACATTGTTCTGCAGTTATGCTGCGGGGAACGCGGGAGTCCCGGAACTGGCGGGAAAACTCAAGCCGCAACTTTTGGAAACCTTGAAGACGATGTTCGGCATCACCAATTTGCGTTCTATCCGCATTCAAATTGAGAAGTTGTCCTCGACGGGCGACGAAGAGGCGCGTCGTCGCGCCGGCGACGCCACGCCGGCGGAAATTGAAAATGCCGCGGCTTCTTATGTTGCTCCTGGCTTCTGAATCTCCGCGCCGGCGGGAATTGCTGCATCAGGCCGGATTTGAATTTACCGTCGAGCCCGCCGTCGGGGTGGAGGAGTTGAAAAAACACTCCGATCCGCGTGCACTTCCGGCGATCAATGCCGGGCGGAAAGCGGCGGCGGTCGCAGCGTTGCATCCGGAGGATTGGGTGCTCGGCGCGGATACGATCGTGCTTTTCGGCAATCGTGTGATCGGAAAGCCGCGCGATCTGAATGAGGCGGAGGAAATTCTTCTTTCGCTTTCCGGAGAAGTTCATGAAGTGATCACCGGTGTGGCGTTGATTGGAGTTGCGCGGGGGATCCGGGAGATCTGGAGCGAAGTTACCCGGGTGCATTTCCGGGAATTGACTTCCGAGACCATTCGCCGTTATCTCGAACTTGTGCCGGTGCTGGATAAGGCGGGAGCTTACGGCATTCAGGAACATGGCGAGATGCTGGTGGAATCCGTGGACGGGGATTTCAACAACGTGATCGGATTGCCGATATCATCGGTGACGGAGCATCTGAAGAAATATTTCTGAATGCCGTTTTTGGTTGTGCGGCGGGATGCGCTGTTTCCGCTTACGGTTCCAGTGGGGGCGCGGATGCCGGCGCGGTGCGAAACCGGTACAATGTCACCGGAAGTACGCCGCCATCGGTGCTGATGAAGCCGGACGACGCCGTTTCGAGATTGAACTTGAAGGCATAATCGGTATCGGGTTCAAGTTTCCATTGAATGGTAAAAATGGTGCCGTCCGCGTTGTACGCGGCGGATCGGATTTCCGGTATGTTGAAGGATGTCGGATAAACCGCCGCTGATGGTTTCATATGCTTATTGAAGACAATGACCAGTTCCGTCGTTTCCGGATCGACGTCGGTTGCGCCGTCGGCGGGGGTGATCGAGAGGATGGCTGGAGCGTTGGCTATGGCGAGTTCGCGCGCGTGGAGGAACTCATCAAGGATCCGGCGGGAGTTTTCGGAGTTGACGCAGTCGATATATGCTGCCGCGCCGTCGGAATAATGCCAGTCGGGAGGGTTGTTTTTCCGTTCGGCGAGAATCGTTCGATAAATTGGTTCGACAAGCACGAAGCCCCGGCCTTTTTCCTTTTCGATATATTCCGGGATTGTTTCTTCGCCGTACAGGTCGTGAAGCAAGACGAGAGCCGCCGCCCGGTTGAAGGTTTCGATCATCATGGTTTCCGGTTTCCCGTACCCCATGCGGCTCATCGCTTCCCGGAACGGTGTGAAAAATTCCTCCGCAGCCGTTTGAATTTGCGGATAAATCGCTGAAGTGACCGGGTTCGTCCACGGGTGGGAGAGAATTCATGGGCGAGAAAAAGGGCGTGTTTGATCGTGAGTTGTTGCCGCACTTCGGATGGGAGTTCGGCAGGAGCCCGGAACTCCGGGGAGACAAATTTGCTGACCAGATGAAGATGAAATTCGTGGTTTTGCTCCATCGAATCGCTTGTGCCGCCGTTTTCAAACATGGAAGGATTGATCGTGAAACGGAGGGGCCGGGGATCTCCGTAGAAACGTTCGAGGTGCGCAATGAGAGAGGATTGCTCCAGATATTTCCGCCAGAATTCGCACTGAGGATGGTAGAGAGGTAATTGGGTCGTGTGAAATTCCGCAAAATTGCTCCGGCGGGCGAAGTCGTTCAATTGTTCCAGAAATACATCAAGTTTTTCCCGGGGCCAGCGGTGATCCAGCGTGTCGAGCGCGTCAGCTGGAATCTGCGGTGATTCGATGGACGTGAGGCGAAAGGCCAGAGAGGGAATCGCATCGTAACTTACGCTGTGCCGGCGCTGGAATTCGCGTGCCGTTCCGATCACCGGATGCGTTTTCAATTCGGCGAAATGCGTTTCCATCGCCGCCTCGTATCCGGGATGGCCGCAGCGGCTGAATTCCGAACAGCCCGCATAATGAAAGATGAGGGAAAGCAGTTCAAGGCGAATGTCGGGACACACCGTCACGACGCCTGACGCATCTTCGGCGGAACCGCCCAGGTATAAAAAAAGCACCAGCACTGCGGCGGAGACTCTCTTCAAAAATTGATCCATGGAAGACGTTCCTCCTGATTCTCTTCCTGTCCTGGATACAACGATAATGAAAAATAACCCCTCGGATTCTTGATTACAAATACGTATTTGATTTTTCCATGGGGAATCCTTTTCAATGATTTTATCTCACATTTGGGGAAATGAATGTGTACAATACGCAGTTGTGTTACGAATTGAACCGTTTCCCGGCCATGCACATGTGGCAAAATAAATAAAAATTTCGACTCAACTCTTGACTTTTGTTTTCGTTTGATGTATAATTTATCCATAGAAAATATTTACTAAAAGAAAAAGTGATGTCGGAAACAACAAAAAACACGCGCAAAAGCGCTTCCAGGGGCGGCGGCACGTTGAAACAGATTGCGGAACGGGCCGGTTGCTCGGTGCCGACGGTGAGCCGCGTGCTGAACGGTTACAAAACCGGTTTCTCCGTAAAGCCGGAAGTCGCGGCGCGAATTCACGCGGCGGTCAAGGAATTTCATTATGCGCCGAACCCGCTGCTGCGTTCGATCCGGGCGAAGAATTCCAAGGTGATCGCGATCTTCGATCCGGTGAGCAATACATTCGGTTCGCTGCGCGATGCGAAAAGCGGGTTTCTCGAAGAGATCGCCGCGACGGATTTTTTTGACGTGACGAAATATGTTTCGCTTTATCATGCGGAAAGTTACAGGCTTCCATTACCCCCCGCCGGCGCTCTGCTTTTCGACATCAGTGAACCGACGTTTCTCAATTTCATGGAAGAGAGCCGCATCCCCTACGTCGTCATCAACGGCATCAGCCGGGAACACGGTTGTTCCATCCTGTTCGACGAGGCGGAAAACGTCCGGTGCGTCATTTCCGAACTTCACCGCCTCGGACATCGGCGGATCGTCTTCTTCAGCAATTATCCCGACCGGGGCGGCGCCACCATGCATTATTCCGGGCGGGTCCGAATGGAATCGTTCCGCCGCGAAACACTCCTGCAGGATTGTGACGAAATTCCCGGCGACCTCTTCGAAACCGGTGACGCGGCCGCATTCCTGGCACGTGCCGTCGATGCATTCGGCGCAACCGCCGTCGTCTGTAACGACCACGCCTGCGCAATGAATCTGGTGTTGACCGGAAATACCCTGGAACGTATCCGAAAACATGAATTCTGCCTGGTCTCGCTGAGCGATGATTTCCCCCTTGAACGCGGCGATACGCCGATTGCCGCCGTCGCCGCGGACGGCATCTCCGTCGGGCGCACCGCGGCGCGGGTCCTTCTCGAACGCATCGAGGCGAATGAAAAAAAAATCCATGAAGAGAATATGGAGAACAAGGAACAGAGCACACGCCCGAACCGCTTGCTCCTGCCGGGGAAACTGCTCGTTCGCGGCACTCTTTTTCCAAACAGCAGCCGGAAATAAAAGCTCATCTTACGCAAAATATGGGAGGAAAAAATGTCCGGAAGAGTTGCATTTATTGAATTTTCAGCCGTGTTCATGCCGCGGCGCAGAACCGGAATCGGTTCCTTTTCAGAATCGGGAAGGCGGATTGCCTTTTCCCCGGCGATGCTTCAATTTACATTGATTGAACTTCTAGTGGTAATTGCGATCATCGCGATTCTCGCTTCGATGCTGCTTCCCGCGTTGAACCGGGCGCGCGACGCCGCCGCCCAGGCGCAATGCGTCTCGAACATGAAACAACTGGGCAACGCGACGGCGCTCTACTGCGGCGATTTCGCCGAATATGTCCCGCCCGCGGCGAAAAAGGACTGGTCGTGGTTCTGGTACAACAACCTCGACTACTTCAAGATCGGCGGAATCAGTTATTCGATCGTCAATTACGGCGGAACGACGAATTTCCTGAAAATCAATATGGTCTGCCCGAAAACCAAGCTGAAAAACCGGATCGATTACAGTTACGGCCGCAATGGTCACGGCCCGGTGGACACCAACAATTTAATCGTGACCAAACTCGGCAAGATCCTCAACCCCTCTTCCAAGATCGATTATCTCGATTCACAGGGGAAGATCACCGGTGCAAACATTGAAAACGGTGGATTCATCCAATACAAGATCGCCGTCAAACCACTCTGGTACGATCAGGATAAGCAGGGCGTGGCCTACCGGCACAGCGGCCGGACCAATGTGAATTTCTTCGACGGTCACGCCGAGAGCCGAAGCTGGGAGTCGATCGTGAGCAGACTCGATTACAATCCGAGCGAAAATGAAAGCATGATGAAGCAGTTCTGGACCTGGGACGGAAAGCGTCACGATATTTGACCGTTTCAATGATTGAAAAAATAGAAGGTGGGAAATTGATGTTGAAAATGGGACGAAAGATTGTTGCAGGCGTTCTGCTCTGCTTGATCGCGGCGTTCGCCGGCGCGGCGGAAATTCCGGAGGGGTATTACGCCTGTCCGCTTCAATGGGACGACACCTTGCTCGACGTGGCGACCGACGTCTCATTTCTGAATCACAAACCGGCCGGTTCCCACGGCCGGGTCGTCGTCGAAGAGGGGCATTTCTACACCACCACCCCCCATGAGAGAATCCGCTTTCTCGGCATCGGCATCGGCGGTGACGCGCTTTTTTCCCTTGACGCGGAGGATATGGAAAAAATCGCCGTCCGTCTGGCGAAGGCGGGCGTGAATGTGGTGCGGTTTCACGGGTTCGACGGGACATATCAGCCGTATTCGCTGATCGACGTCGAAGCCGAAGAGAGTTCGGCGATGAAACCGGAACATCTCGATAAAATGTTCCGCATGTTCTCCGAACTTCGGAAACAGGGGATTTATTCGGTGATCGGCGCACTGCGGATGGTTCGTGCTCTGAAACCCGGCGACGGTGTGCCGGAGGTGAAATCCTACCGTGAACGGCGCTATGCCGACCGCTTCGACGCCATCTTCATCGAGTCGCAGAAGAAATGGGCACATCAATTGCTCGGAACCGTCAATCCCTATACCGGCATGACGCTGGCGGAAGATCCGGCGCTGCTGGCGGTGGAGATCAATAATGAGAGTTCAATGCTCTACGAAAACAAACTTGACTGGTTTCGCGACCTCCATCCATTTTATCAACAGCAACTTCAAAAGAAATGGAACCTTTTCCTTCAACGGAAATATTCCAACAGCGATGCCGCTCTGCGGCAGGCCTGGGGCGGTTCCTCGGCGTCCGCGGTTCAAATTCCTGAAATTTCCCTCGGTCGATGGCGCACCGCAGCGAAGGAGGTGAAACTTCTTGCCGCCGCCGGGACGAATTCCGACGGCAGTGAACTTATCTGCGAAATCTCCGGCAGCGCCGCCAACGCCTGGGATCGCCAGGTGCGTTCCGGCGAATTGACCGAGCTGCGGACAGGGGAGTCTTATATTTTCAGTTGCGAAATCGCTCACTCCGGCGGCGGACAGCTCGGATTGTCGCTGCAGCAGATGAACGCCCCCTTCAACGGTTGCGGCTTGAACCGGACGCTGGAACTGCCGGCGGGGAAGAGCGTTGCCGTCGAAATCGGTTTCGAGGCGACGGCGTGCGGCGCGGGAAATCCACCCGCCCTGAACTGGAACGTCGGCAAATGTCCCGGCAGGCTGGAGATCCGCAACATCCACCTGGTGAAGGGGATGGATTCCGGACTGTCGGCGGATCAGACGCTCGGAGCCGGGAATATTCCGCTGCCCTTCGTCTCGTCCCCCGGCAAGGAAAACGACTGGCGAGAATTCCTGATTTCACTGGAATGCGATTATGTCGAAACCATGCGCAGTTATCTGCGGAACGATCTGAAACTCGACGCGTTGCTCACCGATACACAGATCAACTGGCCCGGCGTAAGTTCCGTCGAAAGCCAGCGCCGGATGGATTACGTCGACGTGCACTCCTACTGGGGACATCCGCGTTTTCTGGGCAAGGCCGCAGCATGGGATTTCGTGCCGGGAAACTGGGTGATCGAGCCGGCCACCTCGGTCATTCCGGCGCTGGCGGAAAAACGCTGGTGGCCGCTGGAGGAGGCGTCACGTTACCGGATCTGGAACAAACCGTTGGTGGTTTCGGAGACGGATTACCCGTATCCGCACCTTTTTGCAAGCGAAATGATGCCGATTTTTGCGACGGTGTTCTGCCGTCAGGATTGGGATGCGCTCAATTTGTTCATCCACGGCCGGGTTCCGGGGACGCGTGGAACCGAAGGGATCAATCACATGTTCGACCAGACCAACCATCCGGGCAAGATCGGCTTCTTTCCGGCGGCGGCGCTGATTTACCGGACCGGGATGATCGCCCCGGCGCCGCGTTCCGTCCGGCTTCTGCTGCCGAAGAAGGTATGGGAACAATTTCACAGTTACGAAAGCGCCTGGGGACGAAGCGGATTTCAGCGCGATCCGCTTCAAATCCGCAGCGCGGTCGTTCCGAATGCGCTGCCCGAGGGGGCGAACCCGGTCGCGGAAGAATCCGGGTCGGCCGAGAATGACGCCCCGGTGCGGGTGTTCGGTCAAAACGGCAAATTCTTCTTCTCGGCTGCGGCGCCCGGCTGCGGTATTCTGATCGGTCCGCTGGGCGGAGAGCAGGTCGAAAACACAATGTTGAAGACGACATTGGAAAACTTTGCTCCGGAGAGTGCGGCGGAAAATTTCGCGGCGGCGGTCGTAGTCGCGCGCGACGGCAAACCACTGCCGGAATCGGAATCGATTCTCTTAACGCTCGGCAGTTCGTTCATCAATCACGACGTGGTCATGAGTCCGGAAGGAAACACGATCGCCGCGTTGCGTTCGCCGGATGCCAAATGGTGGGGGAGCCCGCCGGTGGTCGGGGTGCGGATTTCCGGAAAAATTCAGTTACGCTGTGCGCCCGGCATGCGCGCCTGGCTGCTGGACAGCTGCGGGAAACGGATACGGGAAATGGAAACGGTCCGCCAGGGGAATTTCACGGAGTTGAACATCTCTCCGGAGGATGAGACAATTTTCTATGAAATCGCCGTCCGTTGAGGTTCGTTCCGGAATCTGGGAAAATTTTTCCGCTTGTCATTGTAAATGACGGTTTGATGCGTTATTTTAATGCGATTTCTCTTTTATTATCGCAAAAAACGTCAAATTTTACAAAAGCGGAACAAGGTTTTCATCATGACCGAAATGATTGCCGAACATATCGGCTGGGCCGCGTCATACGCGCATAGCTGGGGATTTTTTCTGATATTCTTTTTCATGGCGGTGGAGAGTTCCTTCATCCCGTTTCCGAGCGAAGTGGTGATGATTCCGGCGGGGTTTCTCGCGTATCGCTGCGGGTTGACGTTTGAGTTGCCCTGGGTGGATTTCACCGCTGCGGTCGTAGTCGGGCTGGCCGGTTCGATGGCGGGAGCGTATGTGAATTATTATCTGGCCGCCTGGCTCGGACGGCCGTTTCTGCACAAGTATGGCCGATACTTCTTCCTCCCGGAACCGACGCTCGACCGGGCGGAGGAGATCTTCCGCCGTTATGGAGAGCTGGCTACATTCGTCTGCCGGCTGCTGCCGGGGATCCGTCAGCTCATTTCGATTCCCGCGGGGCTGGTGCGCATGAACGTCTGGCGTTTTTCGTTTTTCACCGCGCTTGGAGCGGGGCTCTGGATCATCGTGTTGACGTTGATCGGCTGGTATTTCGGACATCTGGCAGGCGATATGAGTTATCTGGAGATGGTCGAACGCGGCAAGGCGATCATCAGCGAAAATTACGTATGGGTGATCCTCGGGCTTGCTGTGCTGGTCGCAGCTTATCTGGCCGTACACCGCAAGGTGATGAAATCGACGGAGGCGCCGTCGGCGCCTCCCCCGGAAGTGTGAAGTCCGGTTCCCGCTTCGGTCAAGGCGGTGCGACCAGGAGCACAATGACACCGCCGATGGCGGATGAATGATGTTTTTTTCTTGCGGAAGTGATGTTTTTTTTCGCTTCTATCTTGAAAAAAGATCATTTATATGCTATATATAAACGGGAACCATACGTAAAGTTCGCAATAATTAAAAATTTTTTAAAGCTCGAATGAAAGGAGACGGCATGTTTCAGATGTTCCGGATCCCGGTGTTGCTGACGTTCGTCTGCGGTGCATTTGCCGCAGTCGGTTCCGATGAGGCCGTGGATGCCATCATGAAGGCGTATTCGGATATGAATTATCCTCAGGCGCGCAAACTTGCCGCGAAACTGCCGGAGCACCCGGAAGCGCGGCTGGTGACGGCGCTCTGCGATCTTTACGATCGGACGAGTCCGCAGATTGAACGCGCACAGCAGGAACTGGCGCTTCTCTTCCGGGAGGAATCGCTGTCGGTACGGCTGCGATCGGAGGCGGGATTGTCGCTCGCGCGGACGGCGCAGCTGATGAAGGAACGGCGTGACATCTACGGAAATGCGGCGGATATTTACGACCATCTTGCGCTTTTCCGGGAGGTGGAGGAGCTTGTTCCGGACAGCGCGATGGCGCGGGACGCTTTTCTCTACCGCATTCGCGAGGAACTCGAACGTGAAGAGAGCCGCGATGCCGCGTTCGACGAACTGGAACGGTTCATTGTTGAATTCAAAGGCGATGCGCGGCTGCTGACGCCATTGCGGCAGATGGCCGAATATGAATATATCCGGCTCCGGAGTGATTATGCCAATGCGGTTCGCCATCTGGAGGCGGCATGCGCGGAGGGGTTCGACAATCCGAGTGAGGCGCGTTCCGCCTCATTTCGGCTGGCGTTTCTGTGCGACCGGAAACTGAAGGATCGGGAGCGGGGGATTCGTTATTACCGGAAATTCATCAGCGAGTATCCGTTTGCCGCGTTGAGCATCGTCGCGAAACGGTTTCTGAAGGAGCTTGGCGAAGAGAGCGTGGAGGTCGGCGATGTCGAAGAACAATGACGAATTCAGTCGGAACAGCCGTTTTCAACGGTTTGGTCTGGTGCTGGCGATAATATTTTTCCTGATTTCCGTGGTGATGGTGATCCGGAATCACGGCGGGACGGAGACGATTTTTTCCCCCGACACCAAGGTGATCACCTTCGCGCACTGGCAGTTGGAGGATGGTTTCCGCGAGGGGTTCGAGGAAGCGATCAAGATTTACGAGGAGGAGAAGGCCCGGCAGGGAGTGAAGGTCAAAGTCCGGCAGCTCGGCATTCCGATCCGGGGATATTCGCAGTGGCTGCTGACGCAGCTGATCGGCGGAGAACCGGCGGATGTGCTGGAATTGACCGGAAGTTCGGATATCTTCAACCAGTATTTCGTCACGCTGTCGCCCTACATCGGAGAGAGGAATCCGTGGAACAAGGGAACTCCGCTGGAGAATTACAGCTGGCGGGAGAGCTTCGTAGATGACATGCTTGCGTCGCTCGATCCGAACTACAGCGAATTCTTCAGCGTCAATCTCTTCATGATGACCGTCCGCGTTTACGCGAACGTCGATTTGATCCGCAAGGCGACCGGCAGCGACAAAATGCCCGACACCGTGACCGAATGGCTCGAAATCTGCCGGAAACTGCGCGAATACGGCAAGGCGACCGACCGTCCGGTAATTCCGATCGGAGTACGGGGATTCGACAAGGCGACGCTGAGCACCTTGTTCTACGATTATAACGCTCAGCTCAACGGCGATCTTTCCGACTTCATCAGCGCCTACGGCTTCGGGGGCGTGCCGGCGGATGCGTTCGAAGCGATCAACAATGGAACGCTGGATCGGGAGCGGCTGCTCGATCCGGTTCGGCTGATTGCCGAAATCGGGCAGTATTTCGCCGAAGGTTTTCCGTCGATCGACCTGGAACAGACCAAATATTTATTCTTCTCCGGAAACGTCGGCTTTTTCATCGACGGCAGTTACAATGCCTGGAGCATGGTGAACAACTCTCCGTTCGAGGTCAAGGTGATCCGGCTTCCGGAACTGACCGCGGCTCATCCGCTCGGCGGGCACGCGCTCGGACGCGTGAATGAACTCGGCTCCGGACTCGGCGGGAAATTCGGGATCCCGAAGCGGACGAAGAACTTCGACCTGGCATTGGATTTTCTGCGGTTCATCACCTCCTACCGGATCAATCAGCTCACGATGGTCGAGCACAGCCGGTGGCTTTCATCGCTGAAGCAGGTCAAGTACGAGGGTTTCATGAAGGATCTGGAACCGATTACCGACACCGGTTACACCGGTGCGAATGATCCGTTCAACAACGGCGGCTACAGTTACCGTCGCGTACTGCAGCTGCTGGAGAAGATCATCATCGAGAAGCCGTCCGACCCGGGGCAGATGTTCTGGGAAGGATTCCTGGACGACCGGCCGATTCTGACGAGCGAACTCTACGAGACGGTGCTGGGCATTCAACGGACGCTCTGGAGCATGGACGGGTCGCGTTCGGCGCTGTCGCTGGGCGGGTCGAATCCGTCGTTGAGCGAGGAGGAGCGGGAACTTTTCCGGCGTCGCGGCGGGATTACGCAGGAGGGGGTGACGGGCCGTTACCGGAATCTGGATGACAATATCCGGCTCATGCGGGAAGTGGAAAAACTCAAACGGGAAAAGAACTGAAATGGCCATCGAGGTTTCTGTAAAGAAGTTGCGCAATTATTACCCGGCGTATTTTCTGATTGCAATACCGCTGTTTCTGGTGTTGCTCTTCAGTTATCATCCGATTGTGAATGGTTTCATCCACATGTTCTACCGCTGGGACGGGGATACGGTCGAGGAGTTCATCGGGCTAGAATATATGTGGCGGGTGATTCACGACAGTGAATTGCTGCACAGTTTCTGGGTGGTGACGATTTTCGTTGTGGCGAACGTCGTCAAAATGATATTGCCGATTCTGGTGGCGGTGGTGCTGCACCACGTGATCAACGACCGGATCGGATATCTCTACCGGATTCTCTTCGTGGTGCCGATGATCATTCCGGCGATGGTCGGGATTCTGATCTGGAAATATTTCTACGAACCGAACAGCGGCATTCTCAACGGCATGCTTCGCGCGTTCGGTTTCATCGGGCCGACCGAAACGGTGCAGTGGCTGTCCGATCCCGCGCTGGTGATTCCGTCGCTGGTGTTCATGGGGTTTCCGTGGGTGGGAGCGTTCGGCGTGCTGATTTATCTGGCGGGGTTGCAGGGGATCAGCGAGGACATCTACGAGGCGGCGGAGATCGACGGGGCGGGAGCGCTGACGGTATTTTTCAAAATTGAACTTCCACTCATCATGACGCAGGTACGGATCAATCTGGTGCTGATGATCATCAGCACGATTCAGAGCTGGGAGAACATTTTTCTCTTCCTGGGCGCGGACGGCGGCCCGGGAGGAATTGCGATGGTGCCGGGGCTGATGATTTTCCGGGAAGCGTTTTCGCGGGGGCTTTTCGGTTACGGCTGTGCAATCGGCTTCGTCATTTTCGTGGTGACGCTGGCGCTGACGCTGATCAACAACAAAATTGTCCGGGTCAATAAATAGGAAGGAGTTCACTTCATGGCGCGCGTGGTTCGGTCCAGATTTGCGGAATGCATGAAGCATCTCTTCATTGTGCTGATACTGTTTTTCGCCTTTGTTCCGTTGTATCTGATGGTGAATATCTCGCTCAAGGACAATCTGCAGTTCGCGTTGAATCCGTGGCTGCCGAGTTATCCGTTCCACTGGGAGAACTATGTTTACGGCTGGCACCAGATCGGCGGGACGATATTCAATACGATTTTCGTGGCGACGACGACGACGGTTCTGACGTTGTTTTTTGCGGTGATCGGGGCGTATTTCTTTGCGCGTTACAAGATGCCGGGGTCGAAATTTCTCTTCGGAATATTCATGCTGCTGATGATGTATCCGGCGGTGGCGAACATGGTTCCGATGTTCAAGCTGATTGCGTCGCTGGGGTTGTACAACACGCACCTGTCGCTGATCATTCCGGCGGTGGCGGCGGGGCAGGCGTTCAACATCTACGTGCTGCGCAATTTCATCGAGGACATTCCGCAGGATCTGTTCGACGCGATTGAAATCGACGGCGGGAACACCTTCTGGCAGATCTGGCATGTGGTCATTCCGATGTCGATGCCGATCATCGGAACACTCGGGATTCTGTCGATCATCGGGCAGTGGAATAATTTCGTGTCGCCGCTGCTCTACATCCGGGATTCCAATTTGCAGACCATCGCGGTGGCGCTGCTGAATCTCGAAGGGGAATACACCAAGAACTGGGGACAGTTGATGGCCGGTTACACGATCGCCTCGATTCCTTTGATCGTGCTCTTCATTTTCTGCATGAAACTCTTCATCCGCGGCCTCTCCTCGGGAGCGGTCAAGGGTTGAGGCGAAGCCGGAGTCGAATGGAATAATCATGGGGCGAACAGGACGATATCTGCTGTTGCTGCACCGTCGGGTGATTCTGCGCGGGGTCGGGTTCTGGCAGCATCGCTGGGGCGAGCGAAGTCTGCTGGCGGCGCTGGCAATTTTGATCGGCGCGGTGGCGGCGTTCATGGCGGCGGCGCTGCATTTGCTGGTGACGCAATGTGAAAAATTCGGCATCTGGCTGACGCAGACGCCGAAAGAACTGCATGAGAGCGCGTGGCTGGCGGTGTTGCTGGTGTTGCCGATGATCGGTCTTTTCATTTCGTTTCTGATTCAGCGTTATTTAGGGGGGCCGCGCTACGCGAAGAGCCTGAGTCCGCTGATATTGGCGCTGAGTCGCCGCCGGACGGGGATCCCGTTTGTGGAGACGTTCAACCACCTGCTGTCGAGCGGGTTTTCGGTCGGGTTCGGCGGTTCGGCGGGGTTGGAGGCGCCGAGCGTGCTGACCGGAGCGGCGATCGGCGCGAATTGCGCCGGTTTTCTCAACATCGACCGGCGTCGGCGCGGTTTGCTGCTCGGCTGCGGTGCGGCTGCGGCGATTTCGGCGATATTCGACAGCCCGATTGCGGGGGTGTTGTTTGCGGCGGAGGTGCTGCTGCCGGAATTCAGCGTATCGGCGCTGGTGCCGATGATGATGTCGAGCGCCGTGGCCACGGTCGTATCGCATTTGATTGTCCAGGACAATAAATTTTTCCACGCGATCACCGACACATGGCGTTCCGATGCGATTCCATGGTATTTCATCTGCGGGATTTTCTGTGCGTTGATCGGCGTGTACGTAATCCGGGCGGCGTATTATACAGCGGAAAAATTGAAACGTTGTTTCCGTTCGCCGTGGAAACGGCTCTGGGCCGGCGGAAGCCTGCTCTGCGTGCTGCTGCTGGTGTTTCCCTTGCTGCGCGGTCAGGGATATTTGTACATAGAAAAGTTGTTCAACGGGGATCTGGACGCGCTGGCGAGTTCTTCCCCGCTGCTGTCGGGGCTCGATTCCGAACCGCTGCTGCTGGTGATTTTGTTCGTGGCGGTGATTCTGCTCAAGGTGATCGTCTCGGTTCTGACGGTGGATTCGGGCGGAGACGGAGGAATTTTCGCGCCGTCGATGTTCATCGGCGCGTTCACCGGGTTCGCGTTTGCCCGGGTGGTGAACCTGACCGGAATCATCGCGCTTCAGGAATTCAATTTCGTGGCGGTCGGGATGTGCGGGGTATTCACCGCGGTGATGCGCGCGCCGTTGACGGGGATCTTTCTGATCGCGGAGGTGACCGGCGGCTATGTGCTGCTGGTGCCGTTGATGATCGTTTCATCGGTGTCGTATTTTGTCGCGCGCTTCTTCGAGCCGAATTCGATTTATCGGAAGGCGCTGGCGGAGAGCAATCTGCTTGACGAGGACCGCGATCGGGCGATGCTCCGGCGCTTGACGGTGCGCGTAAACATCAACCGAAACTATCATGCATTGCGTCCCGGCGATCCGATGGAGACGGTAATTGAGCTGGTCGAACGGACGCATGAGGAAGCGTTTCCGGTTCTGGATGAAGACGGCCGATTGCTGGGCGTGGTTTATCTGGAACGGTTGCGTTCGGTGATGCTCAATGCCGATGTACATGATGCGCTGCTGGTGTTCGACTTGATGGAACCGATGGCGGGAAGCACTCTTCGCCCGGATGACGATCTTGCGCACGCGATGGGGAAATTCGACGCGAGCGGTCAGGATTGTCTTCCGGTGTGTGATGAGCAGGGGAAGTTTCAGGGATTTCTCTTCAAGGGGCCGATTTTCGCGAAATACCGTCGGATGGTGCGGGAGGCGGATGCGTTTTAGAATCTCCGTTCGAACCCGGGATGTTTTTTTTCCGGAAAGATTTCGCCTGAGAGCTTGAAATTTTATTCAGGATGCTTTAACTTATTTGCGAGTTTTTCAGGGGGGAATTTTACCAGCGGACGAAGAGACAATCATGGCAGAAAAAGAGAGCCGGCCAATACATCGTGATTTTCCGACCATCACACTTCAGGAGGGGAGCGGCCGAACCCGTGAAGTGCCGGTCAATCGAGAGTTGTTCATCATCGGGCGGGACAGCGACAGCGACATCGTCATCTCCGAAACGGATGTTTCCCGACACCATGCGGCACTGCATGTGACGCCTGACGGAGTGTTCATCGAGGACCTCGGCAGCGCGAATGGAACCTTTCTCAATTCAATTCCGATCGTACAGCAGAATCAGATCAAGCATCTTGACGTCATCCAGATCGGCAGTGCGATGCTGGTGTTCAACGATCCGGACAATCCGGGTGCGCGTGACGGCGGGACGAAAATTTTCGACAACGGCGACGCAGATTTCACCTTCGAATCGATGCGCGAAATCATCCGGTTGCTGGAGAGGAACATCGGAATCGTTTTCAAGGGGAAGCCCGGAGTGATCCGCGACACGCTGGTCTGCATGATGGCGGACGGGCATCTGCTGCTCGAAGATGCGCCGGGGGTGGGTAAGAGCATTCTGGCGCAGGCGCTGGCGAAATCGATACAGGCGCGTTACCGGCGGATTCAGTTCACGCCGGACATGCTGCCGAGCGACATCACCGGAGCGAATATTTACGATGAGAAGTTAAAGCAGTTCCGTTTCGTTCCGGGGCCGATTTTCGGGAACGTGATTCTGGCCGACGAAATCAACCGGACGACGCCGCGGACGCAGTCAAGTTTGCTTGAGTGCATGTCCGAATCCGTGGTGACGATCGACGGGAAGGGGCGGGTGCTGCCGAAACCGTTCTTCGTGATCGCGACACAGAATCCGGAAGATTATCACGGTACGTACCCGTTGCCGGAACCGCAGCTGGACCGTTTTCTGATGCGGTTGTCGATCGGCTATCCGTCGCCGGAGGATGAGCTGGAAATTCTCACCTCGCAGCAGGGCAGTCACCCGTTGTCGCGGATCTCCTTCGTGGTAAAGGGGTCTGACATCGTGCACTGTCACGCGCTGGTGCGGAAGGTGGCGGTGGCCGACAAGCTCAAGGAGTACATCGTCAAGATCACCGATGCGACGCGGCATCATCCGGCGCTGGCCAATGGCTGCAGTCCGCGTGCGACGCTGGCATTGATGCGTGCGAGCCAGAGTCTGGCGGCGTATTCGGGACGCGATTATGTGACGCCGCACGACGTGCGTCAGATGGCGCCGGCGGTATTGGCGCACCGGATGCGGCTGCGTTTGCGTTTCCAGGGCGAATGGCAGCGCGTGGACCGTGTGCTGGAGTCGATACTGGAATCGATCCCGATGGACAACGAGGACGCGAAGTTATGATTGTGGCGCTGCCGACTGCGCGCGGGTGGCTTTTGACGTTGCTGGCCGCGGGAGCAGTCGCCGTGGCGCTGGTCAATGTGGGTTTGGCCAGTGCGATGGCGGCGACGGCGTTTTGTTCGATCTGGCTGGCGAGTTTGTTGATGGCGCAGTTTTCGCTGTGGGGAATCCGGGTGGAACGGTTGCCGAATACGGTCGGTTACAGCGGATCGGAACTGGTGCTGCCGTTGCGGGTGGAGAACCGGATGATTTTCTACCGTCAGCCGCTGGTTTTGATTGAGAAGTGTAAATTTGCCCCGGACGGCGTGTTGCGCTGGGCACTGGAACCGTTGCGGCCGCGGGAGGTTCGCACGGTGGAGCGGGTATGCCCGGTGGTGAGGCGCGGAGCGTTTGAGTTGTCTACGCTGCTGGTCGTCGGCGGGGATCCTGCTGGTCTTTTCCGGCGGCGGCGGAAAATTCGTCTACCTGGAGAAGTGACGATCTATCCCCGGATTGTGGCGCTTGATTCGATTCATCTGCCGAAACGCGGGAGCCGGACGTCGAGTTTCGACGGACGTCCACTGGGACAGTCCGGG
The DNA here is from genome assembly GCA_944389815.1 of uncultured Victivallis sp. Taxonomy (GTDB): domain Bacteria; phylum Verrucomicrobiota; class Lentisphaeria; order Victivallales; family Victivallaceae; genus Victivallis. The sequence continues at coordinate 61,164 of CALXNS010000087.1, forward strand.
CTCGGGCAGGAATTTTTCGGGTTGCGCCCCTACCGTCCGGGCGATGAGATTCGATTCATTCACTGGAAGGGGACCGCGGCCAAAGGGGAGCTCATGATTCGCGAATTTGAAGCGAATACGGTCGACCAGGTGGTCATATTGCTGGATACCCGTGCGTCCCTGATCGGGAATGATCCGGTGGAGAATAATTTCGAATATTTAATCAGCGTGGCGGCGACGTTGTCGGCGTATCTGCGGGAGATGTATTGTCGTTTGATGTTCCGAGCGGCGGACGGTCGCAGCGGGGAACTGCTCCGGCTCTCCGCGGATGCTGCGGGAATCTACCGGCGGCTGCTGCACATTCTGACGCTGCTGGAACCGGGGGATCAGCCGTTTGAAGATTTGCTGCGTGCGACGATCGAGGAGGCTCCGCGGGGAACGTTGATCTACGCATTGACGCTGGATATTTCCGAAGAGACGGCCGAATTGCTGGAAACCTTGCTGGATCTGGATTGCCAGGTGCGCTGGATTGCGGCGCCGAAGAAGAATTTCCCCCACGTGCAGCCGGATGAACCGCGGATCGTTTACGCCGGGCGTCCGTATCCGGGAGCCGAACGTGCGGTGAAACCTTTTGAGGTGTGTTTCAATACGACGCTGGAGGAGGTGCTCCGGCGATGAAGTGGATCGTTGCATTATGGCGGAAGATGTTTCCGCGTAAGAAGATTGTCGATCATTCGCGCCGGAGGAAACATCCGGATCGGCTGCCGTATCACTGGCTTTACATTCTGCTGGCGGGTTTTGCGGTGGTGGCATCCCTCTGGCAGTATGGGAATGCTCAATTAACGACTGGAATCTTGATAGCGCTGCCGCTGGCGGGGGTTCTCGCTTATGTGCCGTACCGGGTGATTCCGTCCTGGAGTCGTTTTACGCTGCAATTGTTGATTGCGTTGTTTGCGGGAGGCTGGCTGTTCTGCCGGCTGGGGACGGGGGTGGTCGCGGACAAGGCGCTGCTGGAACTGCTGTCGGTGATGCTGCTGATCTTCTGCATGGCGCAGAACTCGCGTGATTACGGTTATTTATTCATGATTGCGGCGATATTGCTGCTCTATGGAGCGCTGCTTCCGCGGACGATCTATCTTTTCTGTCTGGTGGGGGCGCTGGTGGTGACGCTGGTGCTGCTTTACAACAATCGGGTTCGACAGCTGGCGTCGTCGCCGAATCTGGCGAATCCGCGCGGGATTGTTCGGCGGAACTGGCATCTGGCGCTGTTGCATACGCTGTTGACGCTGGGATTGTTCTGGCTGATTTTCCCTCATTTCCCGTCGCAGAGCCTTACTTCGTACGGGATGTTCGCCGTCGGCTTCAGCAATGACAAGGAGTCGCTGTTGCCGGCGAGCATGCAGAAATGGTTTCAATCGGAAAAAAGTCATCAAAACGGAGAAGGCAGCCGGATCGTCCGGAGTGGCCGTCCGGATACACTGGGCGGTTCCGGGACGCCGATCTCGCTGAAGAATGCGGAAGAGAAGGCGTCGTCGTCGGATGGCTCCGGCAGTTCGACGCCGGGGCGGGATCTGGTGCTTCGGGTGAAATCGCCGTTGAAACTTTATCATCTTGCGCAGCTTTACGATCATTATAACGGGGAGGTCTGGATTACGACCGATCGTTTCAAACGTTCGGGGTTGCGCCGGGACGTGCCGACGGTGCCTTCCCATCAGCATCTGGTGTCGCGTTATACGATTCACAAATGGATCACGCCGAAATTACCGAGTCCTTATCGGCCATTGAATTTCGAGCGAGAGGGAGACGGGAGCGTGTATCAGCAGTTCCGGGTTACTTTTTTCAATGCGGAACTGTTGGGCGACACGTATCCGGCGTTGCCGTTTTCCTACCGGGCCATCAGTGTGCTGGATGTTGCTTCGCGGCAGACCGGGGAAGTGCAGCAGCGTGTGGTGCAGTGGCCGGAGCGTCTGCCGCGGACGCATTATCTGCAACTGCCGGAAAAGCGGATTACGGAGCGGCTCCGCAAAAAGGTTGAGGAGTTGACGCGCAACTGCCCGGATGATTACAGCAAGGCGATAGCATTGCGGGATTATCTGCGGAATAATTATCGTTATGAACAATATTCCCGGGCGGTTCCCGAAGGGCGGGAGGCGGCGGACTATTTCGTATTCGACTTGAAGGCGGGTCACTGTGAATATTTTGCTTCGGCGCTGGCGGTGATGGCGCGGATTGCCGGCTTGCCGTCGCGTGTGGCGTCCGGTTTTTCTCCGGGCGACTACAATACGTTGCTCAACGTGTTCGAAGTGTATGAATACCATGCGCACGCCTGGACTCAGATTCATATCGATGAATACGGCTGGCTGACGATGGATCCCACGCCGCCGGGAGAGATTCAGTCGCGTACCACGCCGATCGGGCTGGGGCAGTTGCGCGATCCGTTCGGAGATGAATGGCGCGTCACGCCGCCTGAGCTGACGGAACATACTCTTTCCACGCTTCAGGAGGCGTATCTCCGGGAACTGGAACGGGAGAAGGAGAAAGCGGAGCCGTCGATTCTGGATGAACTTGCCAAAGCCGAAGAGACGATTCGCAATCAGGTGCAGGAAGCCTATCGCAAGATCGCTCCGCCATCGGGGAATGAGGCGAAAAAAATACAGCGCCCCCTCACGTGGCGCCAACGTCTGGACCAGGCGGCGCTCGCAATGCGGGAATTATGGCATAGTGGAGTGGAGTGGGTTTTATCGCATCAGTATCAATCCGGGGCGGCGATTGCAGTTCTGGCGGCGTTGCTCTGGGTGATGCGGCACTGGCTGGGGTATTGGCGGCGTGGACGGCTGGCGCGCCGCGGACGGAAGATGCTTCATGAGGCGGTATCCTGTTTCCGCGACGGGGAATATCGTGAGAGTGTGCGCGCGGCATACCGGGCGGCGCGTCTGCGTTTTATTCTGGAGGGGATGCCGCGGCGGAAGAATCGTGAATTATCCGAATACGCAAATGAAATTGCCGCACAGCATCCAGCATTCGGAATTGCGGCGGAAGTGATCTTCCGTGCGTTTTACGAGGCGGAATACGCGCCGGCGGAACCGACCAGGGAAACTGCGGCGCGTGCATTGCGGCACGCATTGGGGCTGCGGCGGCTTCCATCATGCCGCCGCTCGAAGGGGAAGCCGCGCGGCGGGTGTGTGGAAAAATAAAAAATCCGTTCCGGACAGAGTCGAAACGGATTTTTACCATCTTCGGAAAATGCAACGTCACCGGAGAGTTGTTTTTCCCGGTGCGGTGCGTTTTTTTCAGCGGCGGAGTTTGCGCAGATACTTCTGGTATGCGTCCTCGTTCATCATGTCGTCCAGTTCGGAACTGTCGAAATTGACCAGGCGGCAGAGCCATCCTTTTTCTTCCGGGGATTCGTTGATGAGGCCGGGTTCATCCGCGAGCGCCTCGTTGACCTGCGAAACAGTGCCGCTGATCGGAGAATAGATATCGGAGGAGGCCTTGACGGATTCCACCTCGCCGAGCCGATCGCCGATGATGAAATCATCGTCTTCTTCCGGCAATTCGACATACGTGATGTCGCCGAGTTCATCCGCCGCGTATTCGGAGATCCCGACTGTGGCTTCATCCCCGGAGATTTCCACCCATTCATGGTCTTCTGTATAATATTTCATTCGACAATTTCCTCTTTGACCGCCGTTTTTTTCGGAGAGCGACTCATGCATATTAATGTGCTCCGGCAGTAATGAATCATAAAAGCAATAAAATTCAAGTGGAGGAAAGGATTTTTTCAAGGAAAATACGCAAATGGCGGCAAAAAGTCCAAGTTCTGAAGCCTGCGTGAGCAATTTCCGCAAAGACATTCATTCGGCAAAGGTTTCGACGGCGAAGCGGAAAAGTTTCAAATCCGCACATTTCTCCGTCGAATTTTCCGGCGACATTCCGGCCTTCCGCATCAGAAACAGCAATGCGCGTTCTCTGTCCCAGCCCTGCTGTCGGACGATCTGCGGCAGAAACAGAGCCCGGCGTTCCGCGTAACGCAGCAGGAGACCGTCCTGTTCGGGTTGAGCGGCTTCCGGCGTGACCGGTTCGAGCGGGCCTGGGATGGAAATTTCCAGCCGGATTTCCGGCAGTTCCTCCGGTTCCAGCGGCGGAAAACCCGGATCGGCGAAGGCGGCGTTCAACACATTTCGCGCAAGGTTTTCGGCGAGGGACTCAAAAATTTCACAGTTGCCGATGCAGCCGCGAATCTCCCCGTCTTCATAAAGGGTGACGAAACAGCAGCCGGGATTCTGCAATTCGGCGACGGGAGGCAGTGGCGGCGTATCGCTTCGGGGGCCGGCAAATTCGCATTCCAGAATCTGTCGCGCATACTGGAGAAGCAAACGTCGTTCCCGCGGGGAAAACAGCATCACCGGTCACCTCCCGTGCTCACTTCTTTCCGCGGTCAGTTCCGGTCGTGCAGCACGCGCCAGATGCCGCAGCAGATGAACGCTATCGTCGGAGCCAGTCCGGCAAACATCGGATTGAGAATTCCCCCCTTGCCCAGCACCAGGAAAACCTGCGCCACGACGATATAGACCACGATGATCACCACCGCGGTGATGATGGCAAGCAGACTGCCGGTTCGTTCGTTCCGGGTCGCCAGCGGAATCCCGAGAAACACCGCGAGAAAACACGCCCACGGAAACGCCAGCCGGTAATAGAAGACGGTCATGTAGATTGATTTGACTCGTTCCGCCATGTTGGGATTGCGTTGAACGAGATCCCAGATGACCCAGGTCGGCAGATCATCTTTTTCCTTGATGGAGTTGATGATGTCATCCGGGGTTTCCGGAATCTCCGAAGCCGGGAAAACCAGTTCCGTGAAAGGAATCTCATCGTGCATGGTCGAGGTGCCGCGGCTCGCTTCGAACTGAGTTTCGTCGTTCCGGTCATAGGAGATGAAATTGCCGTTGCGGAAAATCCAGACCGCCCGCTCCGGATCGTAGGTGACGGAGGCCGCCTGAAAATCGACTTTCCGCCCGCGCAGTTCGCGATAGATCGCCTGTTCGAGTTCGGCCGGGGCGAGTTCCAGCAGTCGGGACGATTTGTTGCGGAACATTTTCCGCACGATTTCGGGCAATTGTTCTTTGTTTGGTTCAATGACGATGTTGCGCGCCATTCCATCGGTCCAGAAGGTCTTGACCGTGATGTTGTTCTGCGTTTCTCCGCTCACGAATGTGTCGAAAAGCCAGTGTCTCTGCTGGTCGGAACTGCGGAAAGCCAGCAGGTGCTGCACCTGCCGTCGCCGCTCGACAACTTCACCGCGGACCTGTTCGGCCTTCTGTTCGGTGTAGGGCACCAGATTTTCGTTGAAATAAATGTTGACGCCGGTGACGATCAACCCCATCAGGAAGATCGGCCCTCCACAACGGAAGAGTGAAACCCCCGAGGCGCGCATCGCGGTGATTTCCATATTTTTGCCGAAGGTCGCCATCGTCCACATGCAGCCCAGAAGCATGGTGATCGGCAGGATGAACCGGATGTTTCCGGGCAATTTGTACGCCAGATATTCCAGTACGGAACGCCACGGCGCCTTGGCTTCGAGAAAGTCGGAGATGTCCCGGTACACGTCGCTCAGAATGAAGAGGATAATGAATACCAGCAGCAGAACGCTGTATTTGATCAGGAATTCGCGCAGGATGTATCCATCCAGTTTCGGCAGCGGAAACCAGCGGCGGGGAAGCCGTTCGATATCTTCGTAATTTTTCTGTGCTTTGCTGTCCATAATGAAATAATATACACCCGCTCCCACAGGAATGAAAGCGCATTCTCGCGTTTTTACCTTTAAAAACACCGTAATTTTTCCGGCAGAACCGGTGTCGCCCCCCGATTGGAACAGACATAAGCCGCCACCTGGTTTGCGTGGCGGTTGATTTCCGCCAGGGACCGGCGTTCGAGCATTCCCTGAATCACGACCGCGGTATAGGCGTCGCCCGCGCCGACCGTGTCGACGAGTTTTTCCACCGGCGCGGCGGGCGCGCGGTCGATGGTGCCGTCGGCTCCGAAGAGGACCGCTCCGTCGCCGCCGCGCGACAAAACCGTCAGCGATACGCCTTCGTCGAAGAGACGCGCCGGAAGATCCACGGGCGAGACGCCGTAGAACGCGGCGAGAGTCGGCAGTTCATCGTCGTTGAATTTGACGACATCGGCGAATGGCACGTTGTGTCGGACGATCCCGGCGTTGAAGAAGGGTTTCCGCAAATTCACGTCGAAAACGCGAAGGCACTCCTTTTTTGTTTCACGCAGAAAACGTTCGATCGTCCGTCGCGAAGTTTCGCTCCGCTGCGCGAGCGTGCCCCAGACGACGGCATCGACGTTTTGCGCAAGGTGTGCGAGCGTTTCGTTCCATTCGATGTGATCGTAGGCGGAGTCCCCGGCAAACCGGTAGGTCGCAACGCCGGCGTCGTCGAGTGTGACGTGAACCGCGCCCGTTGGCTGCTGTGCATTTTGAAGCGTGTCGAGCCGGATGCCGCGTCCGGCGAGGCTCTCCCGTGCGGTGCGGCCGAGTTCATCGTTTCCGACGGCACTGACCAGAAAGGATTCCAGACCGAATTGTTTCATCATCGCGCAGACGTTGGCGGGGGCGCCCCCGAGGACGGCGCGATCCGGAAAACAGTCGAAGAGGATTTCTCCGAGTGCGGCGAAACGCATTGCCTACCTCCAGATGGATTGCAGATAATGCAGCTTGAAATTTTCCGGCAGCTTTGAACTTCCCCACGCGCCGATTCCGGTGCCATACCGCGTAATCGAACTGGAGAGCCAGGCATGGCCGTCGTCGCCGAAGATTTCCAGCGTATTCCGGTCGAGGAAGATGCGCCACCCGGGCGTATCGGAGCGCCACGCAATGCGGTCGGCGCCGACTCTGGTTTCTCGTGCCGGGCCGTCGAAGATCACGCAATTTCCGTCGAAATTGAGCAGCGTGACTGCATCGGGCGAGGAGGTGAATTCCGCTTCGTAAAAATCGGTTGGTTCCACAGTGCGCAACATGAGAAGTTCGGGAACCGGTCGAACGCGCAGCGTGCCGTTTTCGAGCGTCAGATCGGCGGGAAAGCTCATCGACTGGGAAAATTCCCCTCCGCGCGGGAAGTCTCGGCACCAGGCGAGGATGACGTGGCGTCCGCCCGGCAGGTTCTTGAAGGTTTGCGCGGCATAGAGTCCGGGGGTGTTTCCGCAGTACGGCATGGCGCTCTGACCGGAAAAAATCCGCCCGGAGCCGACAGGAGAAAAGCGATCGTGCCGGATGTCGCCAAGCAGATAATTTCCGTTCGCCGCGAAGATGACCCAGCGTTGTTCTCCCGTCACGGCATCGGTCATGAAGAGAAGTTCGGGGCATTCGGCGTCACCGGGAATCCGGAAGCGGCAGCATTCGCTCCAGTCGAGCAGGTTCTGCGAACGGAACAGCGCAAAATGGTGCTGCGGATCGTCCAGAAAGAGCGCCAGCCGCCAGCATTTTTCCGCGTCGTCCCATGCGACGGAGGGATCGCGGTTGCTGAAGGTTTCGATATTCGGAATGAGCGGTTTGTCTTCGCCGTATTTCTGAACGGTGGTTCCGCCGTCGATGCTGAAGGCGAGACATTGGCGGAATGGTTTCCCGGCGAGGGTGTAGAAAAAGAGCAGAGGCGTTTCTCCGCCGCGGCCGAGGCCGGAATCGTTGTTCCGGTCGACGACCGCGCCGCCGGAGAAGATCATGCCGTTGCCCTCCGGGGCGAGCGCAATCCCGAGTTCCCGCCAATGGACGAGATCGGTGCTGACCGCATGATTCCAGTGCATGTTCGACCAGCGCGGCCCGGGGTTGTACTGATGAAACATGTGATACACCCCATTTAGAAAACAAAGTCCGTTGGGGTCGTTCAGCCAGCCGTCCCGGGCGGAATAATGCAGTTGCTGGCGCGCGGGTTCGGAGTAAGCGGTGAGCATTTTGGGATTCTCCTTCTCCGTTGTTCGGTTCAATATGGAAACCGGAATTCGTTACCGCCGGTTGGACATAAAAAAACGGACCCCGAATTCCGGAATCCGTTTTAGTTCAGCGGCGCCGATTACTTTTTCTTCGCCAGACCGATCGCGGCGCGGACCCGGGCCTTGCACCGGGCGAGGTAGGCCTTGCGGCGGCGGCGCTTTTCGATTTTGTTATGCTGCTGTCCCATAGAAACGATCTCCTTACGACTAAGATTTTCCGTTAGTTACAAACACCAAATATAGTGCGAAATCTTAAATTTTCAAATAAAATACTCGCAATTTTCGGAAAACCCGGTTATTTTATATTGAAAACAAGAGGAGGACATGATCATGACGAAGCGCCGATTCCGACTGATTTTCCCATTGCTGCTGCTGTTTGCGGCGGTATTCTCCGCCCCCGGCGCGGGGGTTGACCCCGAACTGCTGGAACGGGCCGCCGCGGTCACGGCGGAGCGTTATCCCGACGCCGACAGCGTGCTGCTCGACGATATTCAGAATGTCGTTTACCAGGAAGATGGACGCGCGGTGGAGACCGATGATTTCTACCAGAAAATCCTGACCGACGCCGGGCGGCGTTCGTGCCGGGAACTGACGTTTTATTACAATGTAAGTTACGAAAAATTCACCCCTCCGACGGTCGAAGTGATTCGTCCGGACGGCACGGTTCTTCCGGTTGACGTCGCCGCCAACGGCCGGGAGGCGGTGGAGCCTTCGCAGATGGGAGCCAACATCTACGACCCGGCGAACAAGATTTTCACCGTGACGGTGTCGGAATTGGAAATCGGAGATATCCTGCATGTGGTGTCGCGCGATGAGATCGTCAAGCCGCGCGTTCCGGATTCGTGGAGCAGTATTTTCGTATTGCAGTCGGATGTTCCGATTCTTCGTTACGAAGTGCGGATCAACGCGCCGGAGGATCTGCCGCTGAAGGCGATTGCTCTCAAGGATCCGGTTCCGGGAACCGTTCGCTTCAGCGAGAGCAGTGACCGGCAGGACGGACGGATCGTTTACCGGTGGATCGCCACCGATGTGCCGCGCGTCACGATGGAACCGGATATGCCGCCGGCGTGGTCGTGTGTGCAGCGGCTGCTGGTCAGCACGGCGAAGGACTGGCCGGAGATTTCGCGCTGGTATTACGAACTCTGCCGTCCCCGGCTGGACGCGGTTACCCCGGAAATCCGGGCGAAGACCGCCGAACTCATCCGGAATGCCGGAAGCGACGAGGAGAAGATCATGGCGCTTTTTCAGTTCGTCTCCCAGCAGATTCGTTACATGGGATTGACCGCCGAGACCGAGGCGCCCGGTTACGAACCGCACGATGTGTCGCTGACGTTCAATCAGCGTTACGGCGTCTGCCGCGACAAGGCGGCGTTGCTGGTAACGATGCTGGAACTGGCCGGATTCGATGCGTATCCGGTGCTTTTCATGAGCGGGTTTCCGAAGGACGACGAAGTGCCGAATCCCTTCTTCAACCATGCGGTTGTCGCGGTGGAGACCGCGCCGGAAACCTATCTTCTGATGGATCCGACGGTCGAGACGACCACCGAACTCTTTCCGTCGGCGCTCGGCAACATGAGTTATCTGGTCGCCAAACCGCGCGGCGACAAGCTGCGGCGTTCTCCGACGATTCCGGCGGAGGCGAACATGATGAAGATTTCCACCCGGGCCGCGGTCGCTCCCGACGGAACGCTGAGCGGCGAGAGCCGGTTTGAATTTTCCGGGATCAACGACATGATTTACCGGGATGCGTTTTCACGCTGGCCGGTGGATTACCGGCGGCAGTTCTTCGCGTCCCGGCTGCGCGCGGCGATTCCGGGAGCGGAACTGGAATCGCTGGAGATTCTTCCGGAAAACGTCCGGGACATGAGCGTTCCGCTCACGGCCCGGCTCCGGTTCGGTGCGACCGAATTTCTGCCGGAAGATCCGGCGGAATTTCTGCTGCAGCTGCCGGAATTCGGTTCCGGCTTCGGCGCGGTCGGGATGGTGCTGCGTTCGACCGGACTCAAGAGCCGGAAATTTCCGCTGGAAATTTTTTCCACGTGCGGCGTGGCGGAGGAGTTCACGCTGGAGCTGCCGTCGAGCTGCCGGATCGTTTCGTTGCCGGAAGCGGTTTCGCTGCAGGAGGAGAATGTGGCCGAATTCCGCCGGAGCTTCACCGTCAATGGTTCCACATTGAGCGGGCGAAACTATTTTGCGGTGGAAACCGTGGAGATCCGTCCGCCCGAATATTTGAAGATCAAAGAGATGCTTAAATCGATCGCCGCAGCCGACCGGACGCTTCCCGTGGCACGGCTCGATTTCGCCGCGGCGGGGAATTCCGCGTTTCCGACCGCCGATTCACTGCTTCTGGAACGGCGGGTCGAAATCGAACTCGAATCCGCTTCGGCCTGGAAGCGGACCGACCGCGAAACGCGCAAGATTCTCACTTATGCGGGAGTGAAAAACGACTCGGAAGTGAAAATCGAATACAATCCGATCTGGGAAGAGGTTTCCATCGAGGCGGTGGTGGCGAATTCCGCCGGGAAAAACCCGCTTTCCGCCTCGGAAGTCAACCGCATGGACGCTCCGTGGAACGCCTCCGCACCGCGTTATCCCGGCGGAAAATTCCTGATTGCCAATCTGCCCGGCGTGATGCCCAACGCGATCATCGAAAGCACCGTCCGGCGCGAATACCGCGAACGGCCGTTCTTCAGTTTATACTACACCTTCGCCGGAGAATCCCCGGTGGTGCGCCAGACGCTGCAGGTGACGGTTCCGCGCGATCTTGAGTTGAAATTTTCGCCCGCCCCGCCCGGCGTAAGCTACTCCGAACGTGAGACGGCGGACGGTAAAATCGTTCATGAGTGGATGCTCTCAAGCACCCCGCAGCTCCCCGCCGAACCGGGGAGTGCGCCCGACTGGACGTATGCGCCGACGGTGTTCCTTTCGACGGGGGATTATGCGGAATTCGGCGCGAAGTATGATGCGGCGTTGCGTTCGATGCTGAAGAATCAGCCGCGCGCGGCGGCGCTCGCCGCGAAACTGGCGCCGGAAATCAACCCTGCCGCGCCGCCGGATCCGGCATTGAATGAACGCTATATTCTCGCCATCCGGGACTGGGTGGCGAAACGGATTCGCCCGGCGGGACCGTCGGCAAACCTGCTGCCGTGGTCACAGTTGACGGCGGCCGACCGGACGCTGGAATCCGGATACGGCGATTCGGCGGATCGGGCGATTCTGCTGGGGGCGATGCTGGATGCGGCGGGGATCGAGTTCCGTTTCGTGGCGGCGGCTCCGCTCGGTTATGCACCCGCAACGGTGCGGGATCTCGGGAAATATCCGGTGAATCTTTTCACGGAAATTCTGCTGTATCTGCCCGGCAACGACTGCTATTTGAACGATACCGGAGAATATGCGCAACTCGGCGCGGTCAATGCCGACGGCATGATCGGGTTGGATCTCGCGACCGGCGAATTGCGGGCTATCCGTGCGCAGGGCAAAATCGAGCGCGGCGTAAGCTCCTCTTACGCGATTCGCATTTCCGGGACCGGCGCGGCGGAGGTGACGTTGGAACGCACGTTCACCGGCAACGCTTATGAGGCGGCCCGGCGGCAGTTCGCGGAGATGCTGCCGGAAGAGCGGCGGCAGTATTTCGAATCGCTGACCGCGTCGATCGGGCATTCGGCGGAGCTGTCGGGGACGCCCGAATATGATTTCAACAATTATCCGGGGCGTTTGACGGCGCATTTTTCCGTGCCGGACTTCGCGGTGAAAAGCGGTGCGTTTCTGCAGTTCGAACTGCCGGGCTTTGGCGAATATGGTTCGCTGATTCATACTGCCGACGCGGCGCGGCGGACTCCGTTCTGGCGCAACCGTCCGGATCGGCTCTCCATGGAGTATCGGATTGAATTGCCCGCGGGGTATCGGGTGGTCGACGCACGTCCGGAACGAATTGAACTTGGCCGGTTCGGTTCTGCCGGATATTACGAATACCGTGAAATGTCCGGAGATACGCTGCTGATCGACAGCGGGTTGTCGCTTCCGGTGGAATGGATTCGTCCGCTAGACTACGTGGAATTGATTTCCCTGCAGCGGGAATTGACTCGGCTCGCGGCGCGCCGGGTGATTCTTCGGAGTGAAGCCGCGGACAGTCATCATCAGGAGAAGGATCAACCATGAAAATTATCGCCATGCCGGTCGGTATGCTGGAAACGAATTGTTATCTCGTGTACCGTGAGGATTCAAAACGTCTTTATGTGATCGATCCGGGCGGAGATGCGCCGGAGATCATCGATGCGGCGGAAGCGTTTCAGGCCGAATCGTCGGCGGTGCTGTTGACGCACGGGCATTTCGATCATATCGGCGGAGTCGGTGAGGTGGCTCGTCGTCTGGAGGCGCGTTACGTTTATCTGGCGCAACCGGATCATGCTTTGTACCGGAGCGAAGAAAATGCATACATGCCATACATTCCGCCGTGCCGGGATCTGCCGGACGTGACTGCGCAGATTGATCCGAAGGGGGATTTTCAGATTCTGCCGTTGCCCGGACATACGCCCGGGGGAAGCGGATTTCTGTTCAAGAGAGAGAACGCCGAAGAAGAGGATGCGTTGTTTGCCGGGGATACGATTTTCGCTGGTTCGATCGGGCGGACGGATTTCCCGGGAGGGAATTTCGACATTCTGATGGAATCAATTCGGACGCAGATTCTGGTTCTGCCGGACGATTTGAAGATTTATTCCGGACATGGACCGGTGACGACGGTTGGACGGGAACGGCGGGGAAATCCTTATATTATAAGGTAAAGGCAGCATGAAAGACGGAGAAATCATCAGCAACGTCCGTTTACAGGGCGATTATTTCGTTGTGAAGTTTTACGCGCCGGCGATCAGCCGTTCGGCGCGTGCGGGGCAGTTCGTTCACGTCCGGATCGACCGGGGGCTGGACCGGATCCTGCGGCGTCCGTTCAGCATCCATGATACCGCGCCGGATGGGACGGTGACGGTTGTTTACAAAGTTGTCGGACACGGGACGCGGACTCTTTCCACGTTGCCTGCGGGCGCGACCTGTGACCTGCTTGGACCGCTCGGGGTTGGATTCCGGGATGTGCCGGAGGAGGTTGTGCCGGTGCTGGTCGGTGGCGGATATGGTGCGGCCGCGACCTATCTACTGACAAAGCAGCTTCCGCAGCGCGGTGTTTTTCTGCTGGGGGCAAGGAGTGCCGGGGATGTATTGTTGACCGATGCGTACCGGGCGGCGAATTATGACGTTCGTGTGGCGACCAACGACGGCTCGATGGGACGGCGGGGGCTGGTGACGGATCTGCTGGATGGGGTGTTCGATGAGTATGCCGGTCGGAAATTGTTTTTCTACGGTTGCGGACCGCATCCGATGTTGATGGCGCTGGCGCGGATTTTACGGAAGCGTGGTGCGGCCGGAGAGCTTTCGATCGACCACCTGATGTGCTGCGGCGTGGGGGCGTGTTTTGCCTGTGTGGTGAAAGTGAAGAGCGATACTCCGGAGGGGTGGAGTTACGCACGCGCCTGTACGGACGGGCCGGTGTTCGATCTGGACGACGTTTACGTGGAGTAGGGTGAAAATGGCTGATTTGACAACCGATCTTGGGAAACTCGTGCTCAAAAATCCGGTGATGACCGCATCGGGCACGTTTGGATACGGCGTGGAATACAATCAATATTATGAGATCTCCCGTCTGGGAGCGGTGGTGGTCAAGGGGATCCGGATGGAACCTTCTCCGGGCAATCCGACGCCGCGTGTGGCCGAAGTGACCGGCGGGATGCTTAACGCGATCGGGCTTCAGGGTCCCGGGGTGGAAAAATTTCTGCACGACGATCATTATATGCCGTTCCTGAAAAAAAGCGGTGCAACGGTAATCGTCAACATCTGGGGGAAGACGCAAGCCGAATACGGCGAAGTCGCCGCCCGGCTGGATGCGGAATCCGAAGGCATCGCGGCGCTGGAGATCAACATCTCCTGCCCGAACGTCAAAGCCGGCGGCGTCGCTTTCGGCACCGATCTCAAACTGGCGGCCGAAGTGGTGTCGCTGGTGCGCCGTTCGACGAAACTGCCGCTGATTACGAAATTGAGTCCGAACGTCTCCCATATCGGGGATTTCGCCCGGGCGGTGGTCGATGCCGGCAGCGACATGGTTTCGTTGATCAACACGATCACCGGTATGGCGATCGACATCGAGACGCGCCGTCCACGCCTGGCGAACCGTACCGGCGGATTTTCCGGACCGGCGGTGAAGCCGATTGCGGTGCGCATGGTATACGAGGTGGCGCAGGCCGTGCGGGTGCCGGTGATTGGCATGGGAGGAATCATGAACGGGGATGACGCGATTGAATTTCTGCTGGCGGGTGCGTCGGCGGTGGCGGTCGGGACGGCGAATTTCGTCGATCCATATGCGCCGCTCGGGGTGATCGACGGAATCAACGCTTATCTGGATCGGCACGGCTGCGCGTCGGTAAAGGAGATCGTCGGTGGATTGCGCATTGATTAAAGCCGGTCCATGGAAACTTCATTTTCTGGAACGAATCTGAAACGGAATGTAAAAAAAGAACAATCGTCAATATATATTTGATATATTTATTGAAATCAATGTAAAGGGACTGAAAAAATGCCGTTGAATGACATGCCGTTGGAAGAGCTTCGCGTTTATCGCGGGATCAATCCGAAACCTGCAGATTTTGATGCGTATTGGGCCGAAGGGCTTGCCGAGATGAATGCCGTCGATGCGGATGTGAAATTCGTGCCGGCGGAATTCAAAACTCCGTTTGCGGATTGTTATGAACTCTATTTCACCGGAGTCGGGGGCGCCCGGATACACGCTCGTGTGGTGCGGCCGAAGCGGAGCGGAAGTACACCGCTTGCGCTGCATTTTCACGGTTTGGGCGGATACGCGGGGGAATGGTGTTATTATCTGCCGCTTGCAGCCTCAGGGATCACGGTGGTGGGATTGGATTGCCGCGGACAGCGGGGGCTTTCGGAGGAGACGGGACGGCGGCTCGGTTCGACGCAGGGGGATTCGTTTCTGACGCGCGGGTTGCTGGACGGAGTGAAGAATCTGTATTATCGCGGAGTCTACCTCGATTGCGCCCAGATTGCCGGAATTGCGATGAATTTCGACTGGGTGGATCGTTCCCGTGTCGGGGTGTGGGGAGGTTCGCAGGGCGGCGGTTTGACGCTGGTCTGCGCCGGTCTGGTCAAGGGATTGAACCGGATTGCTCCGGTGTTTCCCTATCTGTGCGATTACCGGCGTGTCTGGGAGATGGATCTGGCGGAGGGAGCGTATCGCGACATTCGCGACTGGCTTCGCGCGTACGATCCGCGGCACGAACACATTGAGGAGTTCTTCACCTCGCTCGGCTACATCGATGCGCAGTTTTTCGCGGAACGCGTGGAGGCTCGTGTGCAGATGCAGACCGGTTTGCGGGACACCTGCTGTCCGCCGTCGACGCAGTTTGCGGCGTACAATCACATTACTGCGCCGAAGGAGTTGCTGCTTTATCCGGATTACGGGCATGAGAATTTGCGTGGGGCGGATGAGATCATTTACCAATATTTGCTGGGCATGGTAGAGGAGTGAGCCGGAAATGTTTCGGGTGGCGCAATGCTGGGATGACGGTGTGGTATCGGATATCGCGCTCACGGAAATGTTTCGCAAATACGGTGCGCGTGCGACGTTCAATTTGAATCCGGGTTTTTTTCGACCGCAGATGCGGCGTTATTCATGGACGCACGAGGGATTCGATGTCTACAATCTGGCCCAATCGGAACTTCGTTCGGTCTATGACGGATTTCAGGTGGCCTCGCATACGATGACCCATGCTGATTATCGGCGGATGTCGGCGGATGCATTTGTGGGGGAAGCGGTGGATGCGCGGAAATATCTGGAGGATTTATTCCAGCGCGAATCGCGCGGTTTCGCGTGGCCGTGCGGCCGATATACGCAGGAATTGGCGGATCGCCTGTTGGAGAGCGGATTTCTCTATGGGCGGACGACGAAGAATCGTCTGCAACTCCTGCCGGTGGAGCATCCGCTGATTCTGCACTCAAGCTGCCATTTTCTAAATGAGAACTTCATGGAGATTTTCGAGCGTTCGCGGGAGTTCGGAGTGTTTTATTTCTGGGGACACAGTTATGAAATGCACGACGAACCGTCACAGCTTGCGGCGTTGGAGAAGAAGATTGCGACGATCAGCGCCGATCCGGATGTGGTCTGGGTGGACGTGGTAGATTTGATACGGGAAGAGGGAGCCGGGGATGGCGGTCAGGAGTAAATTCGACAACCGGCCGATCGGGATATTCGATTCGGGGCTGGGTGGATTGACGGTCGTAGCCGCGCTGCGTCGTCGTTTACCGGGAGAATCGATTATATATCTGGGTGACACTGCGCGGGTGCCATACGGAGATAAGTCGGTGGAGGCGATCATTCGTTTTGCCCGAGAGGATGTGGCCTTCATGCGTTCGCGTGGAGTGAAGATGATTGTGGCGGCCTGCAACACGGTTTCGGCGGTGGCGATGGATGCATTGCGTTCGGATCATCTGGCGGAACCATTGCTGGGGGTGATAGATTCCGGAGTCCGTGCGACAGTGGCCGCTGGAGCGCGTCGGATTGCGGTGATCGGGACGCGGGCGACGGTCAACAGCGATGCGTATCGGCGCGGGATTCACGCGGCGGATTGTTCGATCAAGGTAGAGAGCATTCCGTGTCCGCTGCTGGTTCCGCTGGTGGAGGAAGGAATTGTGGACGGTCCGCTGGTGGAGATGGTGCTGGATCGTTATTTGTCGCATTTGAAAAGTGCACCGCCCGAAGCGTTGTTGCTGGGATGCACCCATTATCCCTTATTGAAAGAGGCAGTTGTGCGGTATTTTGATGGTCGGACCCGGGTGATCGACAGTGCGTGTGCGTGTGCATCTGCGGTGGCGGATTTTCTTTGTGAGCATCAAATGGCGGCGCAGGCGGACAACTGTGCGGTGCATGGATATTTTGTAACGGACATGCCGGCGGCGTTCGGGCGTCATGCGGCACGTTTTCTCGGTGAGGTGCCGGAGCGTGTGGAGCAGATTCTGCTGGGTTGAATGCGATCCGCATGGAGCCATGTGCCGGGAGAGGACAGGAAAAAAAATTCGTTTTTTTGCTGTATTGGGCTTGCATAACCTGATTTACGCAATATATTCATAGTAAAACATCGTTTCATCAGGGGAGACGATGTGTTGTTGATAACCATTTGTTTATGAAGAACTTCGTAATTGGAAGCCAGGGCGGGAGCAAAGGGCTCGCTTTGGCGTATTGTGTTTATGACAAATGAGTTGCGAAGAATGATAATGAATTGGTTTTGAAATATTTTTTCAGATGTTTTTTATGAGGGATTGAGATGGTGAACGGGAAGAAGAAGCTGTTATTTCAAGTGCTGGTATTGTGCTCCGCGTTGAATTACGCCGTCGCCGACGAGGATGCCGCTGCCGTATTGAAGACAGGTCTGCAATATTATACGGGGAACGGAGTTCCGGTGGATTATAAGCTTGCGGTGACGAATTTCGAGCGGGCTGCCGCGATGAACAATGCGGATGCGCAGGCGTTTCTCGGTTGTTGTTACAACAATGGGACCGGGGTGGTGCAGGATACGGCGAAAGCGCTGGAATATTTTCGCAAGGCTGCGGATCAGAAGAGTGCGCTGGGTCAGTTCTGGCTCGGCGTCTATTATTTCAAGGGGCTTGGTGTTGAGCGCAACGTGGCGGAAGCGGTGAAGAATTTCAAGCTTGCGGCGTCCGGCGGGAGTTCGGCGGCGCAGTTTTTCCTTGGTCAGCTTTACTTTGACGGGGTTGGAGTGGAGCGAAATTACGATGAAGCGATCTTGAATTTCCGTCGTGCCGCGGCAAACGGGAGCGCGGATGCGGCGTATATGCTTGGTTGCGTATTCCGGGATGGGATTGGCGGGATGACGCGTAATGTGGACGAAGCGGTGCGCTGGTTCCGGAAGTCTGCGGAGGCCGGAAACGGTTACGGGCAGGCGGGATTGGCGGAATGTTATTTGAAGGGGACGGGTGTTCCGGTCAATCTGGAGGAGGCGATTCGTCTGCTGAAGGCGTCGGCCGAGCAGGGGAATGTGCTCGGCGAGATTTTGCTGGGGAATTGTTATCTGGAAGGGACGGGCGTTGTTCAGGACAACGAAGAGGCGCTGCGTCTTTTTACTGCGGCGGCTTCGAAGAATGACGCAGCCGGGCTGGTGGCGCTGGGACGTTTTTACATCGGCGCCGGTGCGGAATCGGAAAACGGCGCAAAGGCGTTTGAATATTTCCGGAAGGCAGCGGAACTGGGGAACACTCAGGCGGTAAATTTTCTTGCCGAATGCTATTTGAATGGTTTCGGTGTGGAGAAAAACGCGGCGGAAGGGATCAAATATCTGGAGAAAGCCGCCGCTGCGGGCAATGTGTCGGCGCAGTCGCGTCTTGGACGTTTTTACCTGACCGGCGAAAATGGTTTGGAAAAGGATGTGGCGAAGGCGTTCCGTTTATTTACGGAAGCAGCTGCTCAGAACGACTCGGAGGCGCAATATTTTCTTGCAGTCTGCTATCAGAATGGTCTTGGGACGGAAAAAGACAGCGTGAAGGCGGCGTATTATGCGCAGCGTTCGGCGGAGAACGGCAACAGCTACGGTCAGTTTCTGTTTGCGGTTTTCTGCCAGGAAGGGATTGGTGTTGAGCAGAACAGTCCTGCCGCGCTGGCGTGGTTGGAGAAAGCTGCGGCGCAGAAGAATTCGACCGCGCAGCTTGTGCTTGGGGATTATTATTTGAACGGAATCGGTACGGAAGCGGATCCGGCGAACGGTTTGAAATGGTTGACGGAAGCGGCGGAATCGAATGATTCGGATGCGCAGTTCCTTTTGGGCAAGATTTACGGAGAGGGTCGCCTGGTGCCGCAGGATTACGCGAAGAGCCTGCATTATTTGAATCGAGCTGCGGAGGCTAAGAATCCGAAGGCGTTGCACATGCTTGCCGTGTTCAGCAAGGATGGTCTTGGAGGAGTTCCGCAGGACACGGAAGCGATGTTGAAGTATTTGCGCGAGGCGGAGAGTTTGAAGAATGCCGATGCGATCAGCTGGCTGGGAGTCTGCTATCTGAAGGGGATTGGAGTAGAGCAGAACATTCAGACTGCGCTGGAGTATTTCCGGAAAGCTGCGGAAATGGGGAATGCGGAGGCGCAGTTCTGGCTTGGAACCTGTTACCAGAAGGGGATCGGTGTGACGGCGGATGCGGCGAAGGCGTTTGAATACTTCCAGAAATCTGCGCATCAGAACAACTGCAATGCGAATTTCTTTCTTGGGATGTGTTACAAGGATGGAGATGGCGTCAAACAGGATTTTTCCGCGGCGGTGAAAGCGTTGCGTCGTGCGGCGGCGTTGGGCAGTGCTGATGCGATGTATCAGCTCGGGCTCTGTTATGACA
This sequence comes from uncultured Victivallis sp., assembly GCA_944389815.1. GTDB lineage: Bacteria > Verrucomicrobiota > Lentisphaeria > Victivallales > Victivallaceae > Victivallis. The sequence goes on from CALXNS010000087.1 coordinate 80,583, forward strand.
ATGGTCTCGGAGTGGAAGCGGATGCGGCGGAAGCGTTTCTGTGGTTCCGGAAATCGGCTGCGTGCGGGAATAGTTATGGGGAATACGCGCTGGCGTGCGCGCTGGAGAGCGGTCGCGGGACGGAAAAAGATCTGCGTCAGTCGTTTGTGTGGATGCTTCGTGCGGCACAGAACGGCAATAAATATGCCCAGTATCGCGTGGGGCGGAGCTATGAAACCGGCAACGGCGTATCGCCGGATCTTTATGAAGCGAAACGCTGGTTCAAGCGTTCCGCGGATGCGGGATTCTTCCTGGCGAAGGAAAAGATTGCGAACCTCGAGAAGCTCGATTTGGAGAATACGAACGCAATTTTCTATTGACAGAATGGAAAAGAGTTGTTATATTATTTCGGCAAAAGGGGGAGAAAATCCCCCTTGGAAATTGTAAGTAACTAGTAATAAACGAAATTATGTTAATAAGACGGTTTTGTTCAGAGATTACAAAACAGCGCCGCGAAATAGTTTGCGGGGTTGTTTTATGATTTCTGCATGAAAATATTTTAAAAAATTATTACCATACAAGCTTAAGGAAAGAGCGCGATGAAGAAAACAAATGCAGTATTGTTCGGGTTGGGATGCGCCGGAGCGGTTGCCGGGATGTTGGCGGTCAGCGGTTGCAAGAATGCCGAAGATTATCGGAACGAACGTGCTGAGTATGCGGTGAGACATTTTGAGGCCTCCAAATACCAGGAGTTGGCGGAGGGCGAAAAAGTCGGCTTGATGGATTGCATCCGTCTCGCGCTTGAAAACAACCTTGACATGAAGGTTCTGGATCTGGAAAAGGATGTCGCTCGCGAGATGCGCACGGCGGAAATGCTCGGCATGCTTCCGGAATTGAATATTACCGATACCTGGACAGGTCGGAGCAACGTGCCGGCGTCTTCGAGTGAGAAGGTCGGAGAAGGTGGTTTGACCTATGGCTACAGCACCAGTCAGGATCGGAACATCAATTATTTTAACGTGGACCTGGCTTTGAGCGTATTGGACTTCGGTCTGGCGTTTTTCAATACGCAGCAGGGAGAGGATCGTGTGTTGATGCGCCAGCAGCGCGTGGATCGTGCGGCGCAGAATCTGACGCTTGATGTGGTGAAGACCTATTTCCAGGTTGCGGCGGCGCAGAAGGCGATCAAAATCACGAAGACGCTTCTTGAGGAGTGTCGTTCGCGTTACGGATTGATCGAAAAATTGAGTCGTGCCCGTGAGATCACGCCGTTCCGGGCGTTCGACGAGACGCGGCGTTTCGTCGAGATGGAAAAACGGCTGACCAATTATGTCCGCAGCTACGAGAACAGCTGCGTTGAACTGCGTTCGCTGCTCGGGATGTATCCCTCGGGGCAGATTCTGGTGGAAGACAGCTTCCTCGATACGGTTCCGAATATGGAACTTCCTGATATTGAGCTGATGGAACAGATTGCGCTTCTGCAGCGTCCGGAACTCTATGAAATCGACATTCAGAAACACATCAACATCATCGAATGCCGCAAGACGATTCTGATGATGTTCCCGAACGTCCGGATTTACACGGACTTCACCAACAGCACGAACTCCTTCCTCTACCACATGAGCTGGTATGAACTGGGAATCCGTGCGGCCTACAATCTTTTGAAGCTGCCGCAGCACATTGCGCGTTACATGGCGTACAGCTCGCAGGTTGAAGCGGAAGAAGCCCGGAGCTTTGCGCAGGCGATCGGTGTGATGGCGCAGGTTCGTATCGCGCATGCGAACTGGATTGCCACCCGTGAACGGTTCGAATTGGATGACAAGGTTTACACGACTTACAATCAGAATTTGAAGTGGGCGGAAGCGAACCGCACGATCACCGGAGAACTCTCCGCGCTGGAACTCGATCACATGCGGCTTGCCACGGCGGAGACCGAGATTGAACGTCTGATGACGCTGGGCAATTACTACGTTGCGTATTATCGAATTCTTAACTCTATGGGCGTTCGTCATTTGGACAGCAAGTCGCTCAATCAGCTCCGCGCCGAACTTGATTATGCGCGAGTCCGCGCCGAAGAAGAACTTGCCGCTGCGAAGGCGTCCTACGACGAAAGCCGTGCGGTGCGTGTGGCGGAAAACAGTGCGGCTTTGACGGAGCAGATGGAAGAAGAAGTTATCAATCAGCCGCTGACCAGCTTCAACGATGTTGACTTCATCGCGATTTACAACTCCAGTCCGGAAAATGTCAATAGTCTTCTGAAGACGACGACGGATCGCTGAGTGGGGGAGGAATAGAAAATGGCGAAAAAGAAAATTGAAATCTTCAAGCTCGAAGAGCGTGTTTTATTTGATGCAGCGGCGGTTGCGGACATCGTCGATCAGAGTAATGCGGTTGCAAATCTGAATTCACAAGTATCTGAAAGTCAAGCACAAGCGAATGAAGAACGCGATGCTCTCAAGAATGCTCCGCCGGAGAACCCGGCGGATTCTGTCGTTTCAGCAGCCGGGCATGATGTCGTGACTCCGGACACGGTGGCCGACCTTGACGCTGCCGCCACGGCGCTGGTGGAGGGCGAGATTGCCTCGCACACTGCGGCTCACGATGCCGCCGCGTCCGGCGACGCGCCGGACGATGGGGGGACTACAGGGGGGGACGGGGAACCGGTCTCTTATGATGTCGGCGACAGTTCGATCGATGATTTCATTCAGTTTGACGGTGACGCGGATCATGACGGAGATATTGACCACAACTCCGACAGCGTCGATGCCGGTGCTGATGTGGATCAAGTTGATGACGGGATCGACGACGTGGATGACGACGGGGATCATGAACCCGTCGCCGTGAGTCCGGAGACTTTCGCCGCCGACGCGCCGGAAGCGGGACGCGAACTGGTGATTATCAACTCCAGCGTCAAGGATGCGCAGAAGATCGTTGATGCGCTTGGCGACAATACGGACGTTCTTTATCTTGAGAAGGGAACCGACGCGCTCGATTCGATCAATGAATTCCTCGATCAGCAGGGTGATGTGAAATACAGCGCAATTCACGTGGTTTCTCACGGAAATGCGGGATACTTCATTCTGAACGGTGAAATCATCGATGCGGAATCGGTGACCAACGATCCGGCCAGCTGGGCGGCGATCGGCGAACATTTGACGGACGATGGTGACATCATGCTTTACGGCTGCAATATTGCCGGGAACATGGATGGTCAGATGCTCGTCTCGCAGATTGCGCAGTTCACCGGCGCTGACGTGGCCGCGTCGGCCGACAACACTGGCGTTCACGGCAACTGGGATCTGGAGTACAGCATCGGCGCGATCGACAATGGGTTCATTCAGGTTGAGGATTACAATTATTCGCTGAAATCGATTGCGATCAGCGTTGGTGCGGATGACTCGCTCTCTGCGCAGATGGCGGACGGCTCCCTTGATGGATATGATGAAGTCGCAATCACGATTACCGTTGATGAACTTGTTGATAACGGCAGCATTACATTCAAGGATGGTGTCAACTATAGTTTCATCTTTGATTCACGGGAAGAAACTGATGCGGACGGAAAACCCACCGGGGTGTTCCATCCGATTACGGACATCAATAAGGATGGGTATCATTTTTCGTTCGGCGGCGATGTGACGTTTGAGAGCGGGACGGCGGTTGATTTCTCGAACTTCGATCACGGCCTTACGAATACAGTTTCCTATGTTTTTACCGACACGGTGGCTTTTGCCGGAAATGATGTTGTGTCCGTCAGCACCAAATTTGCCACGATGGACGCGTCCCGCGCCGCAACCTCTCTGGGAAACGCCAACTCCACTCTGGAACTCAACCTTACAGGTACAAATGGTGGACGTTTTACGTTTGATGATCTGGAAGTCGGACGTCATCAAACTCTGACGGTCGATGGTGCGAATCTTGTTCTTGGCGGCAATAACGTTAACAACGGGACTGTCGGCATTGCTCATGCCACGTTACGGTTGGAGGCTGGAGCCTCGTTGAGCAACAGCGGCGATTTTACTTCCGGTGCGATTACTTCTACCGGTACGATAACAAACAGCGGCAATTTGACTGCCGGTTCGATTCAGGCCACGAAGGTGACGAATGTTCAGGACAGTCTATTGTCGCTGACGAGTGGATCCTCGTCGATTACGACTCTGGACAATTCCGGCGTAATTGCGCTTCATAACGGTACTACGCTTACAATCGGAGCGAGCGATGGTGACATTTCTGATGTCTGCCTGACGCATAACGGCATGATCAACGGCAACGGCGGGACGGTAAAGATTCTGCAGTCAACCGAGGGCACCGGTAGGGTG
>CALXNS010000088.1 GCA_944389815.1 uncultured Victivallis sp.
TCCGGAAGCGGATTCTGAAACGTCACCTTCAACGGCACACTCCGGTTCGGCACCAGAAGCGCCGTCTCCTCCATCGTCAACAACGCGGGCTGAAGTTCCGGTGATTCGTCACGGTTGAGCACCACCATTCCCGGCTCCCGTCCGGCGGAGATCACCGCGAAATCGCCGACGACCGGAAGCGTCTTCGTGTTTCCCATCAGGTCGACGGCGCGAGCCGCTTCCGGAGCGGCGCATTTCAATAAAAACCGGCTCTCGCCGCGCCGATTGAAATCCTCACGCCAGAGTGCCAGAATCCGTTTCCCCGTCCGGGGATTCCGGAACTCCAGAATCCAGACGCCGCCATCGCCGGTCTCCAGCCGACGGACGAATTCGCCGCCTTTGAACAACGTTGCAAGTGTATTGTAGACCACGTAGGCCGCCTTCGGATGAAAATCGCGCGTCAGAAGTCCGTAATTGTGTTCCCCGTCCTGTGGATCGTATCCCTTGTTGCGCAGATTGTACCAGTTGTAACCGATCGAACCGCGCGCCCAGGCGAAGAGAAATTTCTTGAACAGCGTTTCCGCCTGAAGCCGTTCGCCGCTCCCCGCCGAAGTGAGCGCGGTCTCGTTGGCGTACCACGGCGCATCGATCTTCAGACGGTTCCGCATCGGCAGGAAAGCGTCGTCCACCTGCTGCCGATAATGCGCAAACCCGCCGTGTTCATGATAAGCGTGTACGTCGAAAAGCCCGCGGCTCCCCGCCAGAGTGTCCTCCTGGAAGTTCGCCTTTTTCGAACCGTGCGCCGACATCGTCGCGAAGCCGCCGGAGAGAATGACTGCATCCGGATCAACTTCTCCGGCCTCTTCGCGGACAATGCGCATAAGTTCGATGTATTCCGGCACGCCGAAGGTGGCGAATCCGATCAGATCAGGTTCGTTCCACACCTCCCAGTAGCGGATTTTCCCCCGGTAATGTTTGAGCAAACTGCGGACATGCCGCCGCCACGCTCCGTATTCCGGGAGATTGCCTTCGGTGGTCGCCCATTTCGGCGGTTTCCCGAGAATCGCTTCAAGTTCAATGCCCTGCTCGGCAAAGACGTTGACAATCGTGTCGTATTTGGCGTAATCCTCGCTCCCTTCGGTGCGTTCGATATCCCACCACTCCAGATCCATGCGGAGCACCTTCGCGCCGCAGAGCGCCATCGCCAGCGCCTCGCGTTCATAAATCGAACGGTCGTCGGTCCAGTTCGGATGGCTGCAGATGCCGAAGAGAAATCCATCCGCCGGACCCGGCGTCGGGCCTGCCGGTTCCATAACGGCAATCGAAGTGGAAACGTCCCGGTAATTTTCCGCATCTCCGGGAGAGGAAAGGCGCATCGTCACATACCAGATGCCGCGCCGATCGAGTTTCGTTTCAGGCTTGAGAGAGCGCGATTCCTGCGGTTTCAACGTGAGCTGCCGCGTCTCCCGCAGCTCCCGCCCGGAAAAATCCCGGAAAAACAACTCCAGCTGCAGCGGAATTTCCACATTCACCCGATTGCGCAGAAGAATTTTCAACTCCGACTCCGCCCGATCCGGCGTCAACAACGCCAGCGGGTGGCCCGTCTCCACGGACACATCGACCGCTTCGGTGATTTTCGATTCGGTCTGAAACGTGCCGTCGATCGATTCAATGGTCACACTTCCCGTTCCGCTGCCCGGCTTGAAATCGGCGCTCACGCCGAGAAAACGCACCGGAAACGTGATCTTTCCATCCACCTTTCCGCCCCAGGATTGAGAACAATTCGTCGGAGCAATGTTGAAGACCAACTCTTTTTCACCGGGCGCCGTCCAATCGACCTTCTCCTCCCACTGCAACGTTTCGTTCGCCGCATCGATCATTCGAAGATTGAACCGCCAGACGGACGCGGCATCGGTCGCATTCAGTTTGACGCGAACCGTTCCCGAAGTGAACTGCGGCAACGGCAGCGCCTCTTTCAAGTTCCATTCAAAATACGGGTGTTTCGTCCCGTCCCAGGTGATGACCAAACCTTCTTTCTCCCGGCGCAGCGACTGGCCGCGTTCGTCGCCGCGGTTGAGGTTCAAGGCCGGGGACGAAGCTCCGTCACCGGAAAAATCCGCCAGAATCAACTTCTCCTCCGCATGGATCAGACCGGAACTGCCGTCATCGGAACGAACTTCCGCTCCGGTGATGACGACGCTTCCTTTTCCGCTTCCACGCAGGAAATCGACGCTGAATCCGGCAAATTTCGCCGGAAAATCAATTTTTTTGTCATTGTTCCCTCCCCAGTGCAAATCAGCATTCTCGGGCGTCACCTGATAACTCACGACGTAATCTCCCGCCTTTGCCCACTCCACCGGACGATTCCACTGGAAACTCTCTCCGGTGGCGTCGATCAGACGCAGATTGAAAATCCGCACCGGACACGCACCGGACGAGCGAACCGACGCTTTGAATTCCGCTTTTTCAAATGCTTCAATTTCCGGCATTTTTTCCGTCAGCAGTTCCGCATAAATGAATTTTTCCGCATCCCAGCTCAGACGCAATCCCTCCGGGGTGAATTCCAGTTTCTGGCCGCGTTCGTCGCCGCGGTTCAAACGAACCGGAACCGGCTCCTGCGGGAATTTCCACAACTTCATCTCCGCCGCCTCAGACCGCAGCGCCCCGGCGCCGGAGAGCTGCAACAGCAACAACAGCACCGCAATTTTTCCCCCGTAAAAAATCTTCATGATTCAAAGCCCCTCTTCATGCCCGAAAAGATCATTGGTGTTTCCGCGGTAATAATCATAGGTGTGATGTTCGACATGCCCATCGAAAAAGGTTGCATTGCCGCCGCCGTTATGCCGGGGCGCGACCTGGGAATAATTCGTCGCCTCCCATGCCGTGCATTTCGGACAGAGAAAGCCGACCGACGTCGTGTGATACTGGAAATGAATCTGATCGGCCATGTGAATCAGATTCGACGCGTTCCGCAGACGCGTCACCTTCGGCGCCACACGATAACCGTTTTTATTCGGATGACGTGTCGTATGCGTATTTTCCAGCAGCGCGTAACCGCCGCTGCGGTCGATTTCGCTGATCTGCACACTCGGGCAGAAGAGCACCCCGTCGCGAACGACCCCGAATTTCTCCGCGTGCCACACCTTCGGCGGCGGAAGATAACCGTTGCGGATCAGAAGACTGGGCCACCACAGATAATCGTTGTTCGCCGACCACGTCTCGCCCAGCGACATCGGCGTGGTGTAATCGTTGTTGTCTCCGGCGTACAACATCTGCGCCTGACCGGCCTGTTTGAGATTGCCGATACAGTTGGAGTTCTTCGCACTTTCACGGGCTCGGTTCAGCGCCGGAAGCAGCATCGACGCGAGAATCGCGATGATCGCAATCACAACCAACAATTCAATCAATGTAAAAAAACGTCCCTTCATGCTTCCACCTTTTCCTTCTTTTGTGAATAATGAATGGTGCTTTCACCGAAAAACAACGGCTGCCGGGCGGCGCGAAGCGTCAACGCACCGTCCCACACCTTCCGTTCCGGAAGTGACATCCAGTCGAAGGCCCGGCCGATTTCCTGCGTCAGATCCGGCATTTCCGCACAGGTGATCGACGGGGAAAAATATCGCGCGTTTCCGCCGTCGCCGACCGCGCACACGGCAATATCGCGTCCCGGTCGCAGACCGTGGTCGAGCAAGGCGCGACTGACGCCGTAGGCGATGTTTTCATTGGTGCAGAAGAGCGCCTCCGCGTCCAGGGAGCGTGAAGCGAGCTGCGCGACCAGCGCATACGCCTTCCGGGTCGGATCTGCATAACTTTCCACCGGCTCGTTATGCAATGTTCCGTAACCGCCGATGCGGGAAACCGCAGAACTCCACGCTTCGATCCGGCGCAACGTTTCCACATCCGCCGGCTGCGTGTTGATGCAGTCGATCCGCCGGATGCCGAGCGTCGCCAGATGATCGATCAACGGCGGCACGCATTCGGCGGCGAAAAACGCCAGGCGCGGAATCCCGTATTCCGTCAGATCGAAGTCCACCGTCATCAAATGGGTACGATGTTCCCGGAACAACTTCAGCTCCGCCACTTCCGGCGTCTCACTGCTCCCAAACAAAAAAATTCCGTCGAAATTCTGCAACGTCTCGCGCACCACCGGATCCTGCCAGTGTACGAAAAAAACCCGGCGGCACAGAATCCGACGCGATTCCGCCGACGCCTCCAGCACCTGGCCGCAGCGTTGGAAATAATTGCTCGCAAACGACGGCTGCAAAATCGCCACCCGCAGCCGTCGTACCGATTCCGCCGCCGGCGCAGCCGACGGTTCCGAATGCGATATTGCAATCCGCCCGTTGGCCTGGCGGCAGCACAAGCCGTCGGCGATCAGTTTCTCCACAGCCTTGCGCGCCACAATATGGCTGACCCCCAGCTCCCCGGCGAGTTTCCGCGTCGCGGGAATCTCCGTAAGAAGATAATCCCCGTAATGAATTCGCTCCGCCAGCAGTTCGGCTATTTGTATGTATTGCGGCTTCATACCATCTCCCAATATCAATAGCACATTTTGTGCTACGTGTTCTATTATACTCAATTTCACGGGCAGAAGTCAACCCCCAGAGCCGGGAAAAACGCAAAAAAAAAAGAGACGGAGTTTCAAATCTCCGTCTCCAGGAAGCGATGATTCGTTCGGGGAATGCGATTATTTGATGGCGCCCGAGGAGTGTTTTACCTTCAAATTGCGAATTTGAAAGTTCTGCTTGGTCGCATTGGTGTTGAGGCCGACACGCATGAACTGAATCAACGTCGGATCCTGAACTTTTGAATCGACCGGCACACTTACACTCTGCCATTCGCCGGTGAGTTTTGGAATACCGACCCAGCCTTTCGGGGTGAAATCGCCCTGCGCCGGGCAGAACATGACGAACGCGCTCTTGATGTTCGCGGGATCACCGTCGGAACGGATGTCGAATTCGAGTACGTCACCCGACTCCAGAACTTCACCCGGCCGGAACTGGACGAAAGGATACGCCCAGAAATCCTTCGCTTTGGCAAAATCCATGTCGAAGGTGATCACATCTCCCTGAGCGGAGACGGTCATATCGCCGGAAGAGTTTTTCTGCCAGCGTTCAACTTTGTTCAATTCCGCGGACAACTGCCCGGAAATCGGCGCCCGGTCGGAGAATTCCACCTTGCGCACAAGATAGGTTACTTTTGCGCTGGTCGGATTCGCTCCGATCCGGATGCCACGCACCCTGCCGGTGCTGCCCGGCGGCACGCTCACGCCGGGGATGCTCACTTCAGCCGTCTGCCACTCTCCGGTGGCGGCCGGATACGGCCGGTAGGCATTCGGTTTGAACGCGCCGACTTCGGGGTCAAGCATCACCAATGTGATTCTGGTTCCGGAACCGTCGTTCGTGATGATCCTGTATTCGAAACGCATCGTGCCGATTCCTTCGAGCGACTCCCCGTCGCGGAGACGGAAAATCGGGTAGAACCAGAAATCATTCTTCCCGGAGTTGTCCACCTCGAAACGGATCGCCTCGTTCGCCGGATCCGCGCTCACGGTCATGCGCCCGGCGGCATTGGGTTTCCAGCGTTCGGGCTTCAGGAACTCCGCCGAATCCGGCGGCGCCGCGAACAACGCAGGAATCACAATTCCGGCCGCCAAGGCAAGGGAACACATCTCTTTCAACATTTTCGCCCTCCTTTTCCTGAACCTTCCACAAAAAAACGGCCGGGATCGAATCGATCCGGGCCGTTTTCCGACGCATTAAAGCAGTTCGGCGATCTGTACCGCGTTCAACGCCGCCCCCTTGAGCAGCTGATCGCCGGAAACGAACATTTCCAGTCCCTTCCGGTCATTGCGGGAAATATCCTGCCGGATCCGTCCCGCGAGCACATCATATTTCTCCGTCGCGTCCACCGGCATCGGGTAACGTTTGGCTTCGGGATCGTCGACCACCGTCACGCCCGGCGCGGCTTCCAGAATCGCCCGTGCTTCCTCCGGCGTGATCTCCTCTTCAAATTCGAGGTTCAACGATTCGGAATGCGCCCGCAACGCCGGAATCCGGACGCTCGTGCAGCTGAGCAGGAGATTGGGCAGATGCAGCATCTTGCGCGACTCGTTGACCATCTTGAGCTCCTCCTTGGTGTAACCATTGGGCTGGAAGGAGTCGATGTGCGGAATCAAATTGAAGGCGATCCGATGAGCGAAGGCCTTCGGTTCAATCGCTTCGCCGTTCAGGATCTGCCGGGTCTGTTCGAGCAGTTCGGCCATGCCTTTGGCGCCGGCGCCGCTGGCGGCCTGATAGGTCGATGCGATCAGGCGGCGGAGTTTCTTCGCCCGGTGCAGCGGCGCGACTGCGACGAGCATGATTGCGGTCGTGCAGTTCGGGTTGGCGATGACGCCCTTGTTCCACTTCACGTCCTCGGGATTGACCTCCGGAACCACCAGCGGCACATCGTCATCCATGCGGAATGCGCTGGAATTGTCGATCATCACCGCGCCGGCACGGACCACCGCCGGACGAAACGCCCGCGAAATGTCTCCGCCTGCGCTGAAGAGCGCAATATCGACTCCCTTGAACGAATCCTCGGTCATCTCCTCGATGCGGATCGTCTCACCCTTGAACTGCGCGGTCTTTCCCGCGGAACGGGCGGACGCGAGCAATTTAAGATTCTTCACCGGGAAATTCCGTTTTTCCAGCGTCTTGATCATTTCGACGCCGACCGCTCCGGTCGCACCCGCGACCGCGACATTAAAACCGTTAGCCATGCTTCGTTTCCTTAAACAGTTGATGGATTTCCTTCCAATATCGTTTTAATATATCACGGCTCTTGAAAAATTACAACAGATCAACTATATTCCCCGCAGGATAAATTCAACCCCCGGAAAATTCATCATCCGACCTTCAGATCATGGATACAAAGAACTTCATCGCCGACAAACTCTCGCTTCAGGAACTCGTCGAACTCATCAAATACCACAACCGCCGCTACTGGCAGCTCGGCGAACCGGAGATCGAGGACGTTCGTTACGACGAACTCCTCCGGGCGCTTGCCCGGCTCCAGCCCGATCATCCGCTGCTGACGGAGATTCACACCCCCGCCGTCGCCGCCGACGGCAAAGTGCATCACCCCGAACCGATGCTGTCGCTCGACAAAGCCTATTCCCTGGAGGAAGTTCTGGAGTGGGCGAAAAAATACGCACGATCCGATGATGAACCGCTTCTGGTCGAACCCAAGTACGACGGGATTTCCGCCCGGTTCGACGGGCGGATTCTCTCGACCCGCGGCGATGGCGAAACCGGTGAAGACATCACCTCGAAACTGCCGCTGGTTGAACTCGAAGCCCCGGGATACCGCGGCAAACCGGATCGCCCCGCGCGCGGCGAAATCGTCATCCGGGACGATGACTTTCAAACGCTTTATTCGCACATCCGCAAACGCGACGGCGGACATTACAAGAACTCCCGCAACGCCGTCGCCGGCGTCATGGGACTCAAGGAGATCGACGAAATGCTCCTGCAGGGGGCGCGCGTCACGCTGGTTGACTACAATTTGATCTCACACCGCGTCACGCTGGCGGAACTGCCCGGAAAATGGGATGCGCTGCTCGCGGAAATGGCGGCGCTTCCCTACCCTCAGGATGGAGTGGTCATCAAATTCGCCGACGCCGCCTTCGCCCGGTCGCTGGGGACGACCGCCCACCATCCGCGCGGCGAAATCGCGTTCAAGTTCACCAACATCCGACGCAAGACGAAGCTCATCGGTGTTGAATGGAGCTTTGGGAAAAACTGTCTGACTCCGGTGGCGCTGCTCGAACCGGTCGACATCTCCGGCATCACCATCCGCCGGGCGACGCTTCACAACGTCCAGAACCTGCTCGAACTCGACGCCGAAATCGGCGACACCGTCACCGTGGAACGCGCCGGCGACGTCATCCCCTGCATCGTCGCGTGTGAACCCGGCGCCGAACGCCGTTCCGCCCTGATCGACCATTGTCCCTGCTGCAACACACTTCTCGTCCGGCGCGGACCGGAGCTCTGCTGCCCAAACCCGGAGTGCCGCGAAACCGAACTTCAACGGCTCGCCGCCGCCGTCCGCAGCCTCGGAATCGAACGGCTCGGCGAACCGACGCTGCGTAAACTCATGGAGAAATCCGGCGTCCGCCATCTCGCTGATCTTTTCGAACTCAAGGTGACGGATATTCTGCGCCTCGACAAGTTCGCGGAAAAATCCGCCGCCAATCTGATCGAAGAAATCCGCAAGGCGCGAAACGTCAAGGATTACCAGCTTCTGGCCGCGCTGAACATCCCGAACATCGGTCCCAATGTCGCCAAGGTGATCTTCGAACACTGTTCGCTCGATGAACTGCGCCGGATGCCCGAGGAGAAGCTCTCCGCCATCCCCGGAATCGGTCCCGAACGCGCCCGCGCACTGGTTCGCGAGCTCGCGCTTCAATCGGAATATCTTGATGAACTGCTCGCCGCCGTCCATCTCTCCAGTTCCGCCGGCAGCGGCGAAAAGCGGCCCACGATCTGTTTCACCGGGAAAATGCCGGAGAAACGTTCTTATTATGAGAAACTGGCATCGGCGCACGGCTACACGCCGGTTTCCGACGCGAACTCCTCCCTCGGGCTCCTGGTCGCCGCCGATCCGGGTGAAGCGAGTTCCAAACTCAAAAATGCCCGGAAATTCGGCACGCGCATCCTTTCGCTTGAAGAATTTCTTAAAGAGATCGAAAACGATTCTCCCGCAGGAGGAAACGATTCCGCAGGAAGCGGCGGAGTAATTCAGGATACGCTCTTTTGAGTCTTCACGCCACCGGAATTTATTCCCGGCCTCGCAGAGCGGAGCGGATCACGGCAGGAATCGATCACCCCTCCTCCGGCGCGGGGCGCTCCTTCCTGCCGAAATCCGGCCGGATGCGGCGCGCCACCGGAATCGTCACCAGAAAACTCGGAATCGTGCAGATCATCACATACCAGAAGAATTGCCGATACCCGAGCCGTTCCTCGATCCAGCCGGAAACCATGCCGAAAAGCGTCAGCATCAGAATCGAAATCCCGGTCATGATCGCAAAATGGCTGGTCTTGTAACGCCCGGAATCCTCCGTCGCGGCGATCATCACCAGAACCATCGCCATGTAACCGAGCCCGTAACCGAATTGTTCAATTGCAATACAGATCCCGGCAATCCAGAGATTCTGCGTCTGCGTCGTGGCCAGATAAACATAAACGATGTCCGGCAGATTGATCGCGCATACCAGGAACCAGATCGTTTTGCCGAACCCGAAACGCGAGGTGAACAATCCTCCGGCAATCCCGCCGAAGAGCAGCGCCAGCGACCCGACCGTCCCGTAGAGAAATCCCTGCATATCAAGCGGCATTCCCAGACCGCCCGCCGTGACCGGTTCGATCAGGAAGACGCCGGCAAGTTTCGAAAGCTGCGCCTCCGCGATCCGGAAAAACAACAAAAATGCCACCAGCGCCCACACCCCCGGTTTGCGGAAGAATTCCAGAAACGAACCGAAAAATTCCCGCAGTGCCCCGCAATGATCCTCCGCACCCTCCGGTACGTTGCTGGTCGCCGCTTTCATTTGCTGCGATTCACAGCGCGGCAGACAGCAGAGATCCCAGAAATAAACCACCCCCATCGCGGCGGCGCCGATTCCCATCGCCGCCGCCCACGACTGATGGATCGTGCCGCCGGCACGTTCAACCATTCCGGCGAGCATCACCAGTCCGCCCTGCACGCCGATCGCGCCGAACCGGTAAAACGTGCCGCGCAATCCGGAAAAAAACGCCTGCTCATGGGAGTTGAGGGCAATCAGATAGAATCCATCCACCGCGATATCGTGCGTTGCCGATGCGAGCGCCAGCACCGCAAACGCGCCGATGAAAAGCGCATTGCTCGGCCGCGTCAGCAGCAGAACGCCGATCAAGAACAGCAACACGGCCATTCCCGCCTGCAATGCGAGAATCCACTGCCGTTTGGTGCCGAATAAATCCAGCAACGGCGACCAGAGCGGTTTCACCGCCCACGGCAACATGATCAGCCCGGTCCAGAACGCCAGTGCGGCATTGCTCATGCCCAGCGTCTTGAAGAAAATTCCGCTGACCACCGAAACAATCATATACGGCCCGCCCTCCGCCAGAAACGCCGGCGGAAGCCAGAGCCACGGATCCGTTTTTTTCAAGATAACGCCCCCCGGAATGAAAACATTGACCGCACTGGAAAATTTCGTTGCCAATGTAACATGCATTGCCGGAAAAAACAATTCCTTTCTCGGAGATTTTTCCGAAAAATGCCGCATTTCCATCCGCCCCGAAACCGCTCATTCGCGCAATCGGAAACGCGTCGGCGACACCCCGTAACGCAACCGGAAACGGCGACTGAAATACGTACAGGTTGAAAAACCGCACCGATAAGCGATTTCGCTGACCGTCAGCTCCGTGGACTGAAGCAGCTGCGCGGCGTGGTCCAGTCGTATTTCCAGTTGACGGGCGATCGGAGTGACACCATAACGACGCCGGAAGCGGCGTACAAGCTGGCTTACGGAATAATGACAGAGCGCGGCAAGTTTCTTCAATGGAAGATTCTGCTGAAAATGTTCCCGGATGAAGCGTTCGATCTGGATTTCGCAGACCGGATCGTTTTTCTCCGGAACATCACTCCCGCGTTCCATCGCCTGTGCGACGATCGCCAGCAGCAGCGTGAAGAGACTGTGGAATTTCAATTTGTCCGACAACGCCCCGGCTCTTGAAAACTCGCCGCTCATCTCCGCCAATATCTTCCGGGCATCGTACAAATCGCGCGAATTCAGCCGGCAACCGGAACTCTGTTTCTGCATCGACAAATGATTGAGCACGCGCAACCGGCTCACGTCCACTCCGAAAAACAACAGCAGTTCCGGCGCACACGAAACAGTAAACTGCTCCAGGGTCCCACAGGCGGAAAATTCATGAACATCACCCGGCATGACGAAAAATACCGATCCAGGATATGCGAACATCCGCGTCCCGTTTATGGAGTGTTCACCGCTGCCGCCGACGATGAAGACGATCTCCACGCAATCGTGGCTGTGCCGGCGACAGAAAGTGCTCCCGGCAGGATGATGACGGACGTCATAAAACGTTTCGTCCAATTTGATTCCCGGTGTAAGATTCTCCACCATCTTTCCGGTTCTTCCCGAAGTTCCCGGCATGAAAATACAGCATAATGCGTATATAATATCATAAAATGCGCATAAAAACAATATTCTTCCCGACTTTTCATGGTATAATATTTACAAACAATGGAAAAATCACACCCGAATCATTTGAAAACAAGGTCGGTTTGAAACCGGAATCGGATCTGAAAAATGGAAAATTCCCACCTGCTTGAAGCGCAATGGGCCTGGCTGCCGGAGTGCCGCGCCGGAGAGGTTCAATACGCCGTTTTCCGGCGCCGCTGCCGCTGTTCGGAAAACACGCCGTTCGAACTTGCGATGAGCGCCGACTCCCGGTATAAACTTTATCTTGACGGCAACCTGCTCGGCTGCGGTCCCTGCCGTGGCGATCTTCTTCACTACTGTTACGAGAGTTATACCGGCACGCTCGCGCCGGGCGAACACGTCTTTGCCGTGGAAGTGCTTTCTTTCCGCAACGGATTCCGCCATGAAGAGGGCGTCTGGAGCGAAATCCATCACGGCAGCGGCGGATTCTGGGCGGCCGGACATTACGGCGACGAATCGCTCGCCACGCCCGGCGTCTGGCGCGGGACGCGTGATCTCTCACGCAGACTCCGGCTCTGGAGTGAAGCGTGGAGCCGGTCACAGGAGATTCCGGCTCCGCCGATGGAGGCGGTCGACTTCACGAATTCGCCCGGCGACTGGAAGAATCCAGCCTTCAATGACGGCGCGTTTCAAAAACTCCGCAGCATCGGCGACACCTGTCTGCGGGGGGTGACCGCCGTCGATCCGGGGTCGCCGTGGTATCTCACGGAGCGGAGCATTCCGCAACTTGATCGCACTCCCGCCGCTGTTGCCGCCATCCTCGAAGCCGCGACTCTCCGCGCCGAACTGAATGCGGGCACAGTCCGGATCGACGCTCCGGCGGGAACACATCTTCTCCTGCTCGACCTCGGGCGTTACCGGACAACCTTGATCCATCTGACCGGCCGCTGCCGCACGGGTGTCGTGCGCATCGCCTATGCGGAGAAATTATCCGGCTCCGCCGACGGCGGACGGCGTGATCCGTTCCCCGGCGGCAGAATCGGCGGTTCAGGTTATGCGGACTTCTGCAAATTCGCCTCGAACCGGCACGAAACGTTCGACACGTTCTGGTACCGTGCGGGGCGCTATGTCGAACTTCTTCTCAATCTGGACGAACCGGGTGTCTTTGAATTCTCGGCCGAAGATTTTCATTATCCTTTCGTCTGCAGAACCTCGTTCCGTCAGCATGGAATTCCGGAGCTGGAAAAACTCTTCGAAATTTCCTGGAACACCGCCCGCTGCTGTGCGCATGAACATTACGAGGACTGCCCCTATTATGAACAGCTCCAATACGTCGGCGACACCCGGATTCAGGCGTTGATCTCCTACGCCGTCACCGGCGACGGACGCCTCGGGCGTCAGGCTTTGCTCCAATTTCACTGCACCATCACCGCGGAGGGGCTCTCCCTGTCGCGCTATCCATGCAACGTACCGCAATACATTCCGCTCTTCTCGCTCTACTGGATTCTGATGGTCGACGATTATCACGCCTATTTCGGCGATCTGGAACTCCTGCGTCATTTGTGGAACGGGATCGGCATCATTCTGGATTATTTCGAATCGCACCGCAACACGGCAACCGGATTGATCGGACCGCTGCCCTTCTGGACCTTCGCGGACTGGACGGAACACTGGCCAGACGGACGGTGCGACCGTGGACTGGGAATGCCCGACGCCTTAACGTCCCTGATCTACGCTGAAGCCTGCCGCGTCGCGGAAAAACTCGGAACCGAACTCGAAATCGGTGCGACCGAACTGGAGCGCTTCCGGGCGCGGCGCACGGCGACGCTTGAAGCGGTGCACCGTTGCTGTTTCGATCCGGAAACGGAGTGTTTCACCGATCTTCCGGGAAAACCGTTCTTCAGCGAACAGATCAACATCTGGGCGCTGCTGGCAGGCGCGGTTCCGGATGGATCCGCCGCGGCGGAAAAACTCCTGCGGAAATTGACCGCACCCAACAACTGGTCGAAGTGTTCACTCTTCTTCTCGTTCTATTTCCTCGAACTTCTGCGTCGGAAGGGGGCGATGACGGAATTCGAACTTCTTCTGAACCGCTGGCGGCGGCTGTTGCAGTTCGGGTTCACGACATTTCCGGAGGGCCCGAATGAACTTGACGTGCGCAGCGACTGTCACGCCTGGAGCGCGTCGATCGCATATGAGATTGTCCGTACCTATTTCGGCGTCGCCCCGCTGAGCGCCGGATTCGAAACCGTGGAAATCGCCCCCCAACCGGGCGGTATGCGAGAATTAACCGGTTCGGTACCGCTCAGCAATCACGGCATTCTGGAAATGACGTGGAAATGCGATGATTCAGGTGTCATGATCATGGAACTTCGCAGCGACTGCACGGTGAACGCCCGGGTGAAACTGCCGGGAGCAACTCCGGTTCAAACCGAACTTGCCGCAGGAAGAAAATATCAATTTTCCCATCGACGCATCTCCTGCGGCAACCACAGCTGAGAAGCCTCACGCGCATGGACGAAACAAATATCGTGCATCAAGAATTCCGGAATTCGTTCGCCCGGAATTCGCCAGAAAAACCAGAACTCGTACCGGACTTCCCATATCAGATGCCTGAGCCGTGCAATGAAATTTCCATGAAAAATCAACGGAACGCGCGTCTCAATTCCTCGTCTGCCAGGATTCCTGTCGGCGACGCAGTGCACATCTGCGCAACGGCGGAAGCAGTTCATCCGGCACCCGGAGTCCCCCCGCACCCAAACCCAGTTGAATTTCCGGCTGATTGCTTCCGTGAAAATCGCTCCCGCCGGAAAGCTCCAGACCGTAAAGCGCGGCCAATTCCGTCACCAGCGCGGTCTCCGGCGGCCCGAACATGCTGTAATACGCTTCCACCCCATCCAGTCCGAGCGGCGCGAACCGTTTCATGATCCGCCGCGCCCAGGCGCGTTCATTCCGCTGCCGATAAACCGGATGCGCCCAGATCGCCGCCCCGCCCGCCGCGTGAATGACTTCGATCGCCCGCGCCGGATCCGGCAACTGCCGCGGCACGTAGGCGGGACAACCGAACTTCAATAATTTGTCGAATACCGACTGCATCGTCGGAAATCCATAATGCGTCATCAATGCCCGCGCAAAATGCGGCCGCCCCAGCGACGCGCTGTCGGAAGTCACGGCGAACGCCGGATCGTCTTTCTCCAATGGGTAACCCAGTGAGGCAAGTTTCAAACGGATTCGTTCGTTGCGTTCGCGCCGCTTCTCCCGCATCTCCTCGAGAAACGACAGAAGCTCTGCGGACTCGGGATCGATGAACAATCCGACAATATGCAGTTCCCGCCCGCCGAAAACCGTCGAAAGTTCCACGCCGGGCACCGCCTCCAATTCCGGCACCGCCTCCGCCGCCTTCAGAAACTCCTCGACCCCGCCGACCGTATCATGGTCGGTCAGCGCCACCGCGGTCAATTTCGCGGCGGCAGCGCGGGCGACAATTTCACCGGGCGGACAACTCCCGTCCGAAGCATTGCTGTGCGTATGAAGATCGATCATCTCTCAGAAGCCCGGCAAAAAAACGATCCCTTCCCGGAAGGCGCTCTTCAAGATGCCGCCTCTTCGGCTTTGCGTTTGGCGATCTTGGAACGTGCCACCGCGCTGGTCTCCAGATCTCCAAGCATGATCCGGATGCGGCGGATGTTCTCCCGGCACTCCGGGATCTTTACCTTCTCAAAGAGATTCACCCGCTGGCTGGTCGTGCGTAATTCAGCGCTGAGCAACCGATGCTGTTCCTCCAGAACCTTGTGAGCCTCCCGCAACGATACCGCATCCCGAAGCGCCTGAATCGCGTCATCCACAAACCAGTCCGTCTCGTAAACATCCCACGGCAACGATTCGAATTCCACCGCAGTGAAGGTCGGAATCGTAATCCCGGCGATGTTCGCCTCTCCGGTCTTCACCGCTGCAATCCGGACGTGGCTCTCGACGAAACGAACCGTCTCGGCATCGCCGAATAATTCCAGCAAGCCACTCAACCGCGCCATCAACTCCTGCTGACTGACCAGATTCGCGGCCAGTTGGTCGGAGCTTAAACGCACCTCCATTTGCAGCTGCTGTTTCTTGAGCTGAAGCGTCGGCAGAAACCGGACGAACTGTTTCTGCGCGTCCTGCTGTTTCTTGAGTTCGGTTTTGGTAAACTTGATCTTCGCCATGGCGATGCCTTACTCTTTTTCCGGCCAGAACTTTTCCACCAGATCGGTCTTGATGCCCACTTCATTGCGGTCGAAACACTCCGCAAGAATTTTCCAGCCGAGGTCGAGCGCATCCTCCAGGGAGATGTTCACCGAGAGATCCATCATCGAATCTTCGAACTTACGACCGTATTTCAGAAGCTTTTTGTCCCACGCGCTCATCTGGAAGCCCATCGACTGCTTCTCCAGCGTGCTGCGGTAATCCGAGAACAACCGGATCATCGCATCCATGATCGCCCGATGGTCGGCGCGGGTCTTGCCGTTCACCTGCTGTTTCAGACGCGACAGCGAACCGAAGGGTTCGATGCGCCCGCCGCGCAGATAGAACTGCCCTTCGGTGATGTATCCGGTGTTGTCCGGAACCGGGTGCGTCACATCGTCTCCCGGCATCGTCGTCACCGCCAGAATCGTAATCGAACCGGCTCCGTCGAAGTCCACCGCCTTCTCATAACGGCTGGCAAGCTGGCTGTAAAGGTCGCCCGGATAACCACGGGTCGCCGGAATCTGTTCCATCGTGATCGCGATCTCCTTGAGCGCGTCGGCGAAGTTGGTCATGTCCGTGAGCAGCACCAGCACGCGTTTGCCGCTGAGCGCGTAGCTCTCCGCCACCGCCAGCGACATGTCCGGCACCATCAGACACTCTACGGTCGGGTCGGCCGCGGTATGTACGAACATCACCGTCCGCGAGAGTGCGCCGTGTTCGTCGAGCGTGTTCCGGATCGTCAGATAATCGTCGTGCTTGATCCCCATCCCGCCCAGAATGATGACGTCGACCTCCGCCTGAAGTGCGATGCGCGCCAGAAGTTCGTTGTACGGTTCGCCGGCGATCGAGAAGATCGGCAGCTTCTGCGATTCGACCAGCGTATTGAATACGTCGATCATCGGGATGTTCGTCCGAATCATGTTGCGCGGGATCACCCGCTTGGCCGGGTTGACCGACGGCCCGCCGATCTCGATCAGATCCGACAACACCTCGGGACGATGGTCACGCGGCGTCCCGCGCCCCGTGAACACCCGCCCCAGCAGCGCTTCCGAACCGGACACCTGCATCGGATGCCCCAGAAAACGCACCTGGTCGCCCGTGCTGATCCCGCGGCTTCCCGCGAACACCTGCAACGACACCTTCCCATCGGACAGACGGATCACCTGCGCAAGCGAAACGCCCCGCGCATTGGTCACTTCAGCAAGCTCGTTGTACGCGACGCCGTCAGCCTCGACGGTGATGACGTTGCCGGCGATATGAATGATTTTGTGATAAACTTTACGCATTTTCGGCACTCCGTTGGGCGATTTTCTCATCGATCGCGGCTTCCTGCGTCTTGAATTCGGCGGAATCCATCGCTATGTAGTTCCAGTCCATGAACATCTGGCGCAACTCAAGGAAATAGCGCCGCGCGGTCTCCTTGTCCGGCAGCGTGAAATCCCGCGAGAGCACCCCGTAGATCTTGTCGAACATGTAACGCTGACGATCCGCGCTCGACGCTCCATCCACCGCGTCGAAGGTGTTCTGCTGCAAATATACGTAATCCAGAAATTCGCTCTTCAAATAGACGATGAAGTCATTCAGACTGGTTCCCTCTTCGCCGATCACCTTCATCATCTGGTTCACTTCCGAACCGCGCCGGAGGATCGAGCGGGCGAAATCAAGTTCTTTCCCATTGACCACGCTCTTGTATTTGCTCCAGCTGTCCAGCGGGTGAATCGCCGGATAACGCCGCGCATCGGAACGTTCACGCGACAACCCCAGAAACGCACCAACCACCTTCAGCGTCGCCTGCGTCACCGGTTCCTCGAAGTTTCCGCCCGCCGGCGAAACCGCTCCGCCGATCGTCACGCTGCCGGTCTCTCCCGTCCGCAGCCGAACCAGCCCGGCACGTTCGTAAAACGCCGCAATCAGCGATTCCAGATACGCCGGAAACGCCTCTTCGCCCGGGATCTCCTCCAGACGGCCGGACATCTCGCGGAGCGCCTGCGCCCAGCGGGAGGTCGAATCGGCCAGAAGCAGCGTATTCAGACCCATCTGCCGGTAATATTCCGCCAGCGTCACCGCCGTGTAGACCGACGCTTCACGTGCGGCCACCGGCATCGAACTCGTGTTGCAGATGATGATCGAACGGTTCATCAGCGGCTGACCGGTGCGCGGGTCTTCCAGTTCCGGGAACTCGCGCAGAATTTCCACCACTTCGCCCGCACGTTCGCCGCAGGCCGCGATGATCACCACGTCCGCTTCCGCGTAACGGCTGATCGCGTGCTGCAGCACCGTCTTGCCCGCCCCGAAGGGACCCGGCGTGCAGAACGTTCCGCCGACCGCCACCGGGAAGAAGGTGTCGATCGAACGCTGCTGCGTAATCAGCGTCTTTTCCGGCAGGAGTTTTTCCGCGTAATCGGTGATCGGAATCTTGACCGGCCAGAACTGCGTCATCGTGATGTTCCGCTTTTCGCCCTGTTCGTTGACGGCGACCGCCATCACGTCGTCGATCGTCCACTCTCCGGCCGGCGCGACGCTCTCCAGAGTCCATTCCCCCTTCCACGCGAAGGGCACCATGATGAAATGCTTGACGATCCCCTCCGGCACCGAACCGATCCGATCGCCCGCCACGACTTTATCTCCCGCCTGAGCCAGCGGCGTGAACTGCCAGCGCGCTTCGCGGTTCAAGGCTCGGAGATACACGCCGCGTTTCAGGAAGAAGCCGGAGTGTTCCGCCAGCAAATTGAGCGGATTCTGCAACCCGTCGTACACCTGAGTGAGCAACCCCGGACCGAGTTCGACGCTCAACAATTCCCCGGTGAATTCCACCTCGTCGCCGACCTTCAAACCGTTGGTGCTCTCGAATACCTGCAAATCCGCGCGATTGCCGCGTACCCGGATCACTTCGCACTTCAATCTGGCGTCGCCGACTTTGGCGAAGGCGACTTCGTTCTGCATGACGCGGTCGGAAAATTCAACGGTCATCAAGTTCCCGTTGACTCCGACCACCTTCTCGGTGGTGGTACTCTTGACCTCTGCCATTTATTTCAACTCCCAACTGTGGAATTTTGATTTTCTTCCCCGGAAATGCGTCCGACCGCTTCCTCGAAACGCTCCCGACCGACATCCGCCTTGCGTTCGCGATATTTCTCCAGTATTTCCAGTTTCAACCGATACGCACAGAGCTGGTCGAAATCGAAATCGTGTCCGGCTTCCAGATCCTCAATCCGCCGCCAGCGGAGTTGATCGATCGACCGTTCCCGTTCGCCCGGATCGTTGCCGGCAATCTGCCCCAGCAATGTATCGATCTCGGTAAAGTACTCTTCCGGATCGGGAAGCGAGAGGATTTTCTCCTCATCGCGAGCCACGCGGCGCTGGGCGATCCGCGTGCGCAGATATTGTTCGAAGCGGGCATAGTCGGCATAAAATTGCGGCAAACCCGCACCGGTCTCGCCCCGGCGGAGCCGCAATCCGCCCATGATCAGCCGGTCGTATTCGCCCGCCGTCAACTCCTCCCGGCAAATCGCGTCGAACTTCGCCAGGTGCAACTGCGGGATCTCCCCGAAGGCCAGCGACGGCAGCGACGCGCATAAATAATAATACATCATCTTCGCAGCACCCCCTATCCTCCGGTGCTTCCGGAGTTACCGTGCAACTTCCTCTCCGGCCAGCAGCGCGGCAAGACGCGGACCGATGTAACCGGCAACAAGATCCGTCACCGCATCCGTGGTGAAATCAAAATAAAGTTCCCCGTTGCGGAAACTCACCTCCAGGCCGCCGCGAATTCCCGAATCGCCGAACACCGCAGGCGACGTCCGGAAACTCGACTGCAATGCGCCCTTCAGCGCAGCATTCAATGCATCGACATCCTTCACCGCGGTCAGCACCGAAATCTGTGCATCCGGAGAGGCGGCGAATTTCGACGCAAGAGTGCGAATCAATTCCGCCATGAATTCCGGGGTAAGCGCCTGTTCCGCCACGCCGGACACCGCCCGCTTCAAACGGTTTTCCAACTCGTTCTGCAACTGGAGAATGATGTCGCGGGCAGCCTGACGAACCGCGCTCTCCACGCGTTTTTCCAAGGCATCGGCCTTCTCCTGCGCGGCTTTGAGTTCCGCCTCGGCATCGGCGACGGCTTTCGCGCGAATTGCTTTGGCTTCGGCCTGGGCGGCCGCGATGATCTTCGTCTTTTCAGCTTCGGCCTTTTTTACGCCTTCCTCGTTGATTTTGTCGAGCAAGCTTTGAAGTTCTTCCGCCATTTTCATTCTCCCGGAGTTGGAACTTTTATCATCGTCACAATGGTAACATTCATCTTTTAATGTAGTTCCAAAACCGGTGATTTTCAAATTCAAGACGGAATTTCCCTCCAAAAAAAACTTCCATCTCACAACTCTTCGCCATCCGACGCGGATGTTGCGCTTCCGCTTCCACGAACCGGGAAAAAACCGTTGTCCGCGACCAGCGCCGCGAAAGCGGCCGTATCGAAGGCGGCAGCAAAACGCGCCGCCGCCGCACCGGGGGTTTCCCGGCTCAGAACCACGTATTCGCATTGCAGAGGATATTTCCCTGAAGCCAGCGTGTCCACCGTCGGCGCAATTCCGTCGATTTCGAGCGCCTTCACCGTCACCGGATATTCAGCCAGCAGCCGCCCGAATCCGATCGCCTCGGGATTGGCGCCGACCAGCAGCACGACTTCCGGCGTGGTTTCGAGGCGGAAAATTTCGGCGGCGACGGCGTCGCGCTTCAATTTCAGAAGCCGGAGAATCGTTTCGCGCTCCGAGCGCCGGGTGAACTTCACTCCAATCCGCTGCATATCCGCCTTCGAACCATTCAACGCCTCCCAGACCGGTCGCTTCGCCAGAAGCAGTGCACGCGCTTCCGGCAATGTCAATGATTTGAGCGAATTGGTCCCATTGACGTAAATCGCTCCCGCCTCACGCATCAATCCACGACGCGGGCCCCGGTACTCCGACGGCACCTGCGAGGCGGCGAGCAATACGAAATCAACCCGGCCCGCTTTCAATTCGGCGACTGCGGCCGCCGGCGTCATTTCGGGACGCTCCAACTGGACGTCACTGATTCCGGACTCTTCATCGAGCGCCAGTTGAAGCGCCAGCTGCCGAACTGGATCGCACCCTTCCGGCACCAGATCGAGGATTCGAATCGAGCTGCGCTCCCCGCCGTCCGCCGTCTCCGCCGCGTTCACGCCCCATGAGAGCAGCAGCAGACCGGCGGCGATCGTCGCGATACTCTTCCGGAACATCTTCCTCATGCATCACGCTCCCGCCGGATAAAAACGGCGCGTCACCTCAAGCAGACGGTGCATCTCTTCGGGTGTGCCGATGGTGATCCGCACATATTTTCCGGTCACCTCCCCCGGAAAATAGCGCACGATCACCGCTTCGGAACGCAGTTTCCGGAAATACGACTCCCCATCCTGATCCGGCGGCGATGCAAAGAGAAAATTCGTCGAGGACGGCACCACGCGGAATCCCAGTTCCCGCAGCTCCCCGGTCAGACGTTCCCGTTCCACGCGAACCCGGGCACAGCATTCGTGCAGATACGGTTCGTCAAGATAGGCGGCAAGCCCCAGAGTTTGCGTGAAACGGTTCAAATTGTAGGAATCCTTCAGCTTGAACAACCCGTCGATCAGCGCGGCGGCGCCGACCGCGTAACCGAGCCGCAGCCCCGCCAACGCGAAGCTTTTCGAAAACGTGCGGCTCACCAGCACATTGTCGAACTCCTTCGCCAGTTCCATGCAGTTGTCGTCCGCGAAATCGGCGTAGGCCTCGTCGAAAAACACCACTCCGTCGAATTTCCGGCAGACTTCCCGCATCGTTTCAAGCGGAAACGAATTCCCCGTCGGCGCATTCGGCCGGGTAATGATCAGGAGATTGGCTCCTTCCGCCTGTTCAAGCAGATTGTCCGGCAGCGCGAAATCGCGTGCTTCGTCAAGATCGATCCGGATCACCGGAGCCCCCTGCATCCGGCCAAGAACCGGATAGAGCGAATAACTCGGATTCAGACAGGCAATCGGACGATCCGGCGCGGTAAACGCCCGGAAGGTCATCGTCAAAATATCATCCGAACCGTTCCCGGCGATCACATTTTCACGTTTCACTCCGTTGCGCGCCGCGATCGCGTCGCGCAGCTCGTCCGCCAGCGGATCCGGGTAACGGTGCAGTTGAACATAATCAAATGACGCCAGCACCTCCCGGACACGCGGAGACGGCGGATACGGGTTCTCGTTGGTGTTAAGTTTGACCAGATTGGCCAGCTTCGGCTGTTCGCCGGGAACATACCCCTTCATCGCCTCAATTTCAGGGCGGAAATACGATTTTTTCATCTCTTTCAAAAACTCCTTATCTCTCTTGACCCGGAAACCGGAACAGCCCGTCCGCAGACGACCGAACGTGCTGCCGCGCACCGGAGCCTCCCCTCGAGGGCGCGGCTTCTTCAATTCTGCCGCTTCAACCGGTTCCCGAATTCTGCAAGCTCCGGCAAATCCGCCGCAAACGCTTCCGGCGACGAATACAACGGCGCAAACAACACCCGACGCGGCCGCCGGCACAGCTCTCCGGCCGCCGTCAGCACCTCCCGCAACTTATCCGGAGCCGGGCGATTCCCGAGTTCCGGTTCATACACGATCCGCCAGGAATCGCTGTCAAACCGGAGCGGTCGCAGCAGCGATGCGAAATCAGTCTCCGGCACCGACGGATCGTGAATGTGAAAATCGAGCGTAATTCCGCAGGAGGACTCCGGCAGAAGTTCGATCACCTGCCGCCGGTAACTCTCCCACCCCGCCGAACCCGGCGGAAGCGGCAGCCGGACCGGCAGCCGCAGCCGGAGCGACAGCCCCGCGGCGGTGCCCAGCAATCCTCGCAGCAACAACCGCAACTTCTCATAAAATTCGACGTCACAGAGCGCCCGCTCCAGATCGAATCCGATCCCGATTTCGCGGATTCCGAGCGATGCCGACCGGCGAAAACGTTCCGTCGCCATCCGGTAGAATTCAAACCGCACCACTTCGCTCTCATCGGGCACCAGATGCGTCAACGCCCCCGGCGCCAGTTCCGAGATCGCGATTTCCACGCCGTTGAGCCGATACCGATTCAAGATGCGGCGCAATTCGGCGCTTTCCAGAAATTCCCCCGGCACCGCAAGCACCGTCAACGGTTCAGGCAACCGTTCGGGCAATCGGGCAAACGCCGCATCATCCGGCACGACAACCCCGATTTCCAGCGGAATCTTCATAGGAATCCGGCCTCATGCAACGTTTCCAGCGTGATCTCCGATTCTTTCGAACCGGCACTCCCGGCTGTATCGTCGTGCGTCATGAATTTGAGTTGACGACGAACATATTTCCCCAGAAGATCGCTCTCCAGATTCACCATCGTTCCCGGCAGACGATCCGCCAACGCCGTCTCCTGCCGCGTCACCGGAATCAAACCGACCGTGAAATAGTTCGATTCCGCCTCGATCACCGTCAGTGACACTCCGTCGATTGCGATGCTTCCCTTCTCCACGACCTCCACTGCGAACGCCGGCGGAATTCCGACCTTGAGCTCGTAATCTCCGTCCGCCGTCCGCCGGAACGAAATCACCTTGCCCGTCACGTCGATGTGTCCGGAGAGAATATGGCCCCCCAGGCGGCTCCCCAGCTGCAGCGCCCGCTCCAGATTGACCCGGCTTCCCGGCGGCAGCACTCCCAGATTGGTTCGGCTGAGCGTCTCCGCCATCGTGAAGAATTCCAGCGTTCCGTCCGGCAATTCTCGCTCCAGCGTCAGGCAGCAGCCGTTCACCGCGATGCTCTCCCCGTAGCGGAGATTCTCCATTTTCCCGGCGCTCTTCACCCGGAGACGTTCCGATGAGCGTCCCGCCAGAACCCCGGTCGTTTCCACCAGGCCGGTAAACATCTCAACAACTACTCCTTCAGAAATCCCGAAACTGCAATATCCTCACCGTAATGCGTCACCTTCACCCGGTGCAGTTTCCGTGCCGCCATCATCGATTCCGGATTCTCCCCGCCGAGCACCGGACGGCTGTCGCGCCCGCCAAGCAGTTTCGGCGCGATGTGAAACTCCACATAATCGACCGCCTCCCCCTCCAGCGCGGAGGCCGCAAGTTCACCGCCGCCTTCGATCAGCAGCGTGGTGATCTCACGCCGCCCGAGAGAATCGAGATATTCGCCCCATTCGCCCGGCTCGGAGATATGAGCCAGCTCGGCATTTCCATCCGGGAAATATTCCGCCAGCTCATCCTCATCCATGCTGTTGCTCGCAATCAGCCGCAGCGGCTGACACGGCCACGAATCCGGTTCCCGCACCGTGAGCGACGGGCGATCCAAACGAACGGTTTCGCCGCCGACCATGATCGCATCGGCCAGGCGCCGCAGCTGCTGCACCCGGCGACGCGCCTCCACTCCGGTAATCCACTTCGACTCACCTTCAGCAGTGGCGATTTTCCCGTCCAGCGTCATCGCCATCTTCAAAATCACGAAGGGCCGCCCCGTGGTGATCCATTTGAAAAAATGCGCATTGAGTTCACCGCACGGCGTACTTTCCACCCCCAGCGTCACGGAGATCCCCGCCTCCTCCAGAACCCGAACCGCCCGCCCGGCGTGTTTCGGATTCGGATCGAGCGCGCCGATCACCACCCGGGCGAT